>NZ_ANOG01000809.1 GCF_000346295.1 Rhodopirellula maiorica SM1
TACGCGGTGCAATCGGTTTGCCACCGAGCCCGATCATTGCTCCGTCCTTCGATGTCAACGGTCAACTGCGAGTGGATGACCCCGACGTGGAAACCCCCTCGGGTATCGGCGAACGTGTGTTCAAAGACCGTGGTGCCGAAGATCGTGCGGACGAAGTCGGACCACGAGCCATCTTGGTTTCGCCGCGAGCTCCGGATATCGGACTGTCCGGCGGCCAAGTGGTAACCGGTCAAGGCGACATCTTCGATGCCTTTGACATTCAATTGATCGACGGTATCGCCGGTGCAGACCCGACTCCTGGAGTGGGTATCGATGACGACAGCGTCACCGGGGATGCCATCCTGGTCACCCGAGACGGGCAAACGCTTGTCGAAGGAATCGACTATCGATTCGGCTACGATCCTTCGAACAATGTCATTCGCTTGACTCCGCTGGCGGGCGTTTGGCAAGACGATTCGGTCTACGTCATTCGCTTGCTTGATTCGACCGACGCCGTGCTGCGTGTGCAAACCGGATCGAACTACTCTGACCGCGCCCTGACAACCGTAATTGGTTTGGATGGCTCGTTCACGACACTCGAAGCCGATACGGGCATCAACATCGTGGTCTCGCCGAGTTTGTTTGGAGACAACATTGATGGTCAATCCATTGAAATCTTCGACGGACAAAACCAGGTCACATTTGAATTTGACACCGATGGGCTAACCAGCGGCGGCATCGACGTCGTCGCCGTCCCGGTCGCAACGACTCTGAGTGTCGAACAATTGACGGCGGCTCTTGCCGATGCCATTAACGCATCGAGCTTGAACTTGGATGCTACCGCGTTGGAGAATCAAATCCAATTGCTGGGCGATTCAACCCTCGCATCGGCGACACCGCTTAGCGACGTGTTTACGGTCACCGTGACCAACATCACGTTCACGATGTCCTCGGCACTATTTGGTGCTGCCGACGGCGAAACCGTGACCGTCTTTGACGGCACCACATCGTTGACGTTCGAGTTTGATTCCGATGGAGTACAAAACGACCTCAACAGTGTGCTCGTCCCTGTGCTCGCCACCGATTCGACACAACAGTTGGCAGAAGCGCTGAACACTCAGATTCAAGCCTCAGGCCTGGATGTCACTGCGTCGGTGCTGAACAATCGCGTCGTGATTTTGGCCGACTCGCCGCTGGCGAACGGTTCAACGTTCTCTGATAACATCGTTGTGGCCAACACAATTACGGGTCCTGCGATTGGAACGGCCGCCGGATTCGGTCTCAGCGTGCCAAACAACTTGGCTGAGGTCAGCGACGACATCGCCGACGGCCAAACCTTTGTGATCCAACGTGGTGCCTCGCTGATTCGAACTTTCGAATTGGATTCGGGTAACGGCGTGGTCACTCCGGGGGCAATCCCCGTGGTGATTGGTGCGAACCCAACGCTCGACAGTATTGCCGAGGCATTGGTCCGTGCGATTGCAGGTGCCGGATTGGGTCTAAACCCTGAAAACATCGGCGACGGCCGGGTCACGCTTGGCGGCGATGCCAATTACGCAGTGGATCTCAGCAACACCGCTCTAGAACTGCTTTCATCCGCAGGCCAAGCCGCGACAATCCCTGTCGTCATTCCGATCGATGCGACGCTCCAAGAAGTTGCGGAACTGTACAAAGCTGCGATCGAAAGCATCGGCCTGCCTGATGTCACGATTGCGATTGTTGGTGACCGATTGATCATTGATGGTCTCGGTACCGTGACTGGCAGCGGAGCTGTCGTCCAACCGATCATTCGCGATGACGTCGGCAACTTGTTGCAAAGCAACACGACGGCGGGAACCACTGAATTGGTCGTGTTTGTTGGGGGCGGAGCCGACTACGGTGACGCACCGGCGCCATACCAATCGCTCGAATCCGAGGGTGGACCTCGTCACAACGTCATTTCGAACTTGTATCTCGGTCGTGGCGTGACCCCCGATGCGGATGCTCAAATTCCTGATGGCGACTTGAACGACGATGGCGTTCGCGTCAGCGGGGCTGTGCGTCCAGGGTTCTCAACCACATTCTTGGTAGACATCAACCTGCCTGCGGACACCAGCGACACGACGCCGCTTGCCGCTCCGGGCGTGTTCTACCTGGATGCTTGGTTCGACTGGGACGGCGATGGCGTGTTCGAAGAAAGCGAAGTCAAACGCTTTGGTTCGACAGGCAGCGGCCGAGCTTTGGTCGGCGTCGGTGCCGGAAACACGATTACAGTCGATGTCCCCAACACCGCCGTGACCGGCGAGATCTACGCTCGCTTCCGAATCAGCGAAGACAATAACCTCGGGGCGCTCGGAGTAGCAACCAGCGGCGAAGTCGAAGACATCAAGCTGTTTGTTTCAAGCAATCCGTTCCGCAATCCAATCAATCGAAATGACGTCAACAATAGCGGTGTCGTCACGCCACTTGATGCATTGCAGATCATCAACTCGCTAAATCGAGCGGGTGCGTCCACGATCCGCTTGGATCAACCTTTGCCAACCGATTTACCGCAGTTCCCTGATACCAACAGCGATGGCGTTGTCACGGTTTCCGACGCACTGAATGTGATCAACGAGCTGAACCTGAACCGCAACACATTCAGCGGTTCCGGAGAGCAAGTGAGCACCCGCTACGTGCCAACGGCTGATGGCGTTTACGCTTCGGGAGCGACCGCGGTCGGCGACCTGCTTGTTGCGGAAGCGAACGAAGATGCCAACGCAGCACAGGATCCGGTTTCAACGATTCAGCCCGAAGGTGAATCGACCCAAGCGAGCGTGTTTGATCACATCGCCGTGGCAAATCTGGATTCCATCGTTGATTCACTGGCCGCGGACACCGCGTCGGCGACCGAGGACGGCGAATCAGAGGAAACCTCGTCGGTGCTTGATCGAATTTTTGCCAACCTTTGATCAAGTAAGTAGTTGATCAAGCGGGCAGTAGAAAACCGCCGCAAACTCATTTGCGGCGGTGGGACAATTAGGAACCGCTTCGCGAGCGGCCAATCAAGCCGCGCGCGAATGCCATCGATTTAGGATGATCGCTAAATTCCCACGGCAAATTGGCGTGTCCTCGACGATTCGAAAAGATGGTCGAGGCCGATGTTGGGATCCCTCGTTAAGATGATGGGGTTGGGCAATCGAAATGGATTTCAACGATTGCAGCAAATCCGTGAGACAATTCCCGTCTTGTCGCGTCTAAGTTGCGAGCCGATTTGGCAAAGAATGCCGATCATTCCTATGGTAGCCGTTCCTTTTTCCCGATCTGATCCCTTATATCCCGCATGTTTCGTTCTTCAGCAAATCGACGACGCACACGTTTGGCAAAACGCCGAACCGCACGTTTTCAGCAGCTGGAAAAGCGGAATTTGTTAGCGGCCGCGCCGCTCGGGGCGACCGAACTCGATACGGCCGAATTTATGCTGGGCCGGGTCGCGGTGACGCCCATTTTCTTCGAGAGTGACGGCAGCATCGACCCTCAGTCACAAAACTGGACACCGACTGAGATCGATGAAATGCTGGCAAAGATCAGCGAAGGGGTGAATTGGTGGAGCGAGACCCTTGATGGGTTCGATAGCGTCCATTCGCTGGAATTCGTGATCGACGATACTTATGCCAAAACACCGGTAGAAACCCCGTATGAGCTGATCGATCGCAATAGCGAAGGTTTTGAATTGGCGCTCAGCGGATTTATGGATTCGCTCGATTACCCCGGATCGACCGCATTGCAAAACGCGGTTTTGGCGTTCAATCACGATCAGCGGGAAAAACTTGCGACCGATTGGGCATTCACCATCGTTGTCGTCGATTCGTCGGATGATATAGATCCGTCCACTGGCGAGCACGATGGATTCTTTGCCTCGGGCGGCTACTTTTCGGGTGCATTTGCCTTCTCAGGCGGCTTGTTTATGGTCACCCCATCGACTCGTCCCGCATCAACGATCACGCATGAAATGGGTCACATTTTTTGGGCGCGTGACGAGTACCCAGGCGCGGGATCGTGGACCGATCGACGCGGCTACTACAACACCCAAAATACAAATGCGGCGGATAACCCCACGGGCGGATTTGTCCAAGAAGACAGCATCATGCGAGGCGGCTATCCGCTGGCAGTCGCCTACGAAAACCACACCAGCCCTGCTTCGACGCTGGCGATGGTCGGTTGGCAAGACAGCGACAACGATGGCATCTTTGACGTTGCCGATGTGCCGCTCGACCTACAGGGCGTAGGCTATTTCGATGCCTCGAATTCCACCTATCACTTTGACGGCACCGCCACCGCGGTCGCGCTGCCCAACCAAAACTCCGAGGGCCCGCAGAGCGACATCACCTTGAATCGGGTCAGCCAACTGCAGTACCGACTCGATGGCGGAGCGTGGGTGGTCGCGTCGCAACCCGATCAACAAGTTGTTGATTTTGAATTAGAAATCGAAATCAATCAGTCGTTTTCGTCCATCGATTGGCGAGCCATCGATGTGCACACCACCGTGACCAGCAACATTGTCCAAGGGACGATCGAGTCGCCCGCGATTTCCGCCGCCAGCATCACCGGATATGCGTTTCTAGACGAAGACGACAACTCGATTCGCGCCGGATCCGAATCGTTTATGAGCGACGTGTCGGCGACGCTGCGGTACGCGGATGGATCACCGTTGTTTGCGGGCGAAGTGCATGCAAACGAGCTACCCGAGGGCTATATCGCCGACGAAAACCTTACGGGTGTCACGCTGACAAATGAAGGCTACTCGTATCAACGCCAACTTGGCGTGTTCGATTCGCCTATCGCCAACAACCAAAAGTTTTTTCATTCGTTTGACGCACAAGTCATCGTATGGAACGCGCAGTGGAATCAGACCAACGCTTTTGTTTCCAAATTTGACCAAGACGTTGGCGAAGTGAGCGTGCAGATTTGGGGAGCCAACGCAGGCGGCGTCAGTTATGGGCGTATCGAAGCCTATGACCGCAACGGGCAATTGATCAAACGAGTGACCAGCGATGCTGTTTCTTACGGCCAATCAACAACGCTTAACATCCGAGACGATGGAGGCGAGATCGCCGAAATCCGAGCGTTTGGACACGCTGACACCTCGATTGCGATCTCGGACCTGAGCTTTGGTTTTAACGACCAAATCACGACCAACGAAACGGGCGTGTTGCAATTTAGTCATCTTCCCGATGGTGACTATTTGGTTGAGCTTGCTGCGGCAAAATTGATTTACGCGTTCGATGATCCGGCTCCGGTGATCGAGGTGGTTGACGGTACAAGCGACGATTTGGTGGTCAGTGCTCAACGTGTCAACAGCCCCCGGTACAACGTGCAATTGCCTGGGGATGTGAACCGAGACCAAATTGTCACCGCACAAGACGCCTTGGTGATCATCAACGACTTGAACATCAATCGGCCGCGGACGCTTGGCGCCAGCGAGACGGCGGGCCCGTCAATTGATGTCAATAATGATGGCGATGTCACTGCGTTGGACGCGTTATTGGTCATCAACGCGCTGTCGGCTAACGACAATGCGGGCGAAGGCGAAAGCCGGGCAAGCGAGCGGGCGGGCGGTAGCAATTCAACTGGCGATAGCAATTCAGCGGACGATAGCGATCTCGCAGTAACTGTCGATTCGGCGACCAGCCAAGGACAGGATCGAGCGGCGGATCTGCGAGACCGGGCTTTAGCGGAATGGCCGAGTTCACCCGGTGCGGCGGAATCCGCCCCCCGGATCCAATTTGCTGCAAATGGCCTTGCTGAGAGCCTGCACAGACGCTCACGCGATAAGAAAATCGATAGCCCAGCCCCTGTATTGCCCCCCATCGAACCGACGAAGAGACTTCCCATGTCCGAAGAAATCTCCGAAAAGTTCCCCCAGAATTTAGTTGTCAATGAAAAGTCCCTAAGCACAATGGGGTCCGAGTCGATTGAACCGGGCTTCTTGACTGGCACCAATCCCCCCTTATCGACCCCCGCAATCTGACGAGTCGAAATAATTTTCCGGCAGAAAAATCGGAACCTTTTGAATATTGCGATCTCTAACCGACAACATAGTGTCGCTAGCCCGCACAGATTGCCCTGGATGTTGATAAGTCAGGAACGCTAGATAAGATAGGCTGGTTCGTATGTTTTTTCGACTTGGTTACTCTATGTCGATCTAATTCCAAGCTCCAACCGAATCACTTGACTGTGTCAGTCGTGTTCGGCATCGAGTTTTCCCCAAAAATCTCCTTCATCTTCCTGAGAAAAACAGATGAAACATCTGCGTCACTTGCTCCGTCGCTCCGGATGGCTGAGGGCCGACAAACGTTCCAACGATCGAGTCCAACGTGGCCAAAAGCCCACGCGACGTTTGAGCAGCGAAACGCTTGAGCGACGGGAACTTCTCGCAGGCGACTTTGCAGCCGCTCACAACTACTTTCTCGCCAACGACGTCGACAACAACATGCGGGTCACCCCGATGGACGCGTTGACGGTCATCAACCATCTGAATCGCAACGGCGGCAATTCGTCGGAAATCGGTCAAGGCGAAGAGATTACGGCATTTGTGGATGTCAACGGCGACAACCGCGTCACCGCAGCGGACGCCTTGTCGGTGATCAACACGTTGAATCGCATGGGCGAAGGCGCGGGCGAGCCATTGCTTGAGGTTCAACTGAGCGCTCGCGACGGCAGCAGTGCTGAATTGGCACGCGACGGCAATGGTGCCTACAACGTCGCGGTCGGGCAAGTGTTCGAATTGGAAGTGGGTTATCTCGATTTACGCGAAGACACGGTCTTTACCCTACCTACGGGGACTCCAGGGCAAACCGTCGACGTACGGTTCCGCCAAGGGGTGTTCCAGTTGGTGGCCGACATCGGCGTTTCCGGAGCCACCAATGCACCAAGTTTGATCACACCGATCATTGCCGAGACGCAGCAGATCAAGATTGGCAATCAGATCAACGATCCGACAAGAACGTTGTCGCTGGACGTGACATTGACGTCGGCCACCGGCCAGGTCAGCACCAACTCCGTTCGCATTGACGCGACTGATTTCGTCGCCGATCCGGCTGGCACTCTAACGACCGCCCTGGAAACGCTCGAGGACGCCAATGGTCTATTCCTCGATGCAGGCACCACGGTCCAAGTCACACGTCTGCCATCGACCGACCCTGATGACTTCTTTATGCAAGTTCGCTTCGGCGGCAATGACGCGGTAGGCGTAAACCAACCTACCATTTCGATCCAACCGATCATCAGCATTACCGGCGTGGGTGAATTCCCCTTCACTGGCGCTACGGTCACGAACCAAGAATTCCGCACTGACAATGTTTTGCAGGGTGTCGATGGCAGTGGAACCGCGGTCGGACAGCGTTACGACATCGATTACGAAAGCCGCTCGATGCCGAACCCTAACGGGGGCGCATTCGAATTCTTAGGCAATCGACCCGCGATTGGATCCTTTGACCCCAGCACGACCGACCCGGCCGAAGTCTTTAACGACGTCGGAGGCCTTGGTCCCGTTATCGCTGGCGGAGTCCCCGAGGCACCCGGTGGCGATGAAGACACACTGGACAACGTTTTCGATGCCCTTAGCATTCCGGTCTTCATCAACGCGCCTGTGCAAGGTTTGACGTTTGAAGTCACTCCGGGCGAAGACAGCAATGGCGAATCGTTCTTGGTCTATGGATTCTTGGAAGAACCCGATGAACAAGGCAACGACAATTCACGTCCGGTACCGCTTGACCAAGTCCGCTTTGACGCCGACGCCAGCTTCGTGATCAACGCAACCGTCGATGGCGGTCCTGTGACGCCGACGGTTTCGGTAGCCGTATCTCCTGCGGCTGTAAACGAAGACGGCACCGATGCATTGAATTACACCTTTACTCGCACCGGTGACACCACCAGTGCGTTGACCGTTAACTACACCGTCAGCGGCACTGCGACGTCCGGAACTGATTTCAGCGCACTCTCAGGAACTGTGACCATTCCTGCGGGGCAAGCATCGGCTACCGTCAGCGTTGATCCGACCGATGACTCGACTGTCGAGCCCGATGAAACCATCGTGCTGACAGTGACCGACACGGCAAGCTATGACGTCGGCACATCGGCCACCGCGACCGGAACAATTACCAATGACGACACCGCGACCGTGACTCCGGTTGTCACCGTGTCGGTGAATCCGGCAGCAGTGAACGAAGACGGATCAGGAACGTTGATTTACACGTTCACCCGATCCGGTGCGACCACCGATGCATTGGCGGTTAGCTACACCGTCAGCGGGACTGCGACATCGGGCACTGATTTCTCGGCACTTCCAGGTACCGTGACCATTCCTGCAGGTCAGTCGTCCGCCACGGTAAGCGTCAATCCGACCGACGACTCGGTCGTCGAACCGGATGAAACATCAT
>NZ_ANOG01000810.1 GCF_000346295.1 Rhodopirellula maiorica SM1
CCGTATCTGCATCCGTCTCCGGATCTCCATCGCTAGTAGCGCTGCTATCGCCGTCCTGAGACTTATCAGTCGGCGATTCAGCGTCCAGCGTTGTTTCAGCGACGGCCTCTGGCTCGTTGTCCTGATTCGATTGGATTGCCGGTGGAGCGACGATCGGCGAATCTTGTGCCGTCGACATCTGCGACATCGCCAACGCGACACCCCAAGCGAGGATGCAAACCCAAACGCTGCGTGTCACGGTGTCACCTTGTTCACGCTGGAAGCGGGAGCGATCGATCGGGTCGCAGAGAGTGTACCACGACTGGCTCCGGAGTTTTCCTTGTGCATCTGCGTCGATCCCTCGATACGACGAGACCGGGGACGCGAATCCAATGCACTGCTGTGATCGCGCGATTGAACCATCGTCCGAATTGCTGACATCACCACCACTAACACCATCGCGATCATGCCCAATTGCCCCGCCAAAACCGCCGCGTCGGGGGCCACCACCAACATCCCCGCAAACATCACTGCCGCGGCAACGGCAAACAACGGATGCCGGGTTTGCGGCACGAACGATAACAGCACGGCAATCAATAACACCATCGAACCGGTCACGCCCCACAAAATCGTGCGTGACACGACGATCGCACGGAACGAACGAACGTCCGACCCAACGTATAAATAGCGGTTTCCTCGTGGGACTTCGATCAGATCGGTGCTGCCCACCCAACCGGCCAACGAACTTGATGTCTGAGTCGATGCACGGTACAGACGCCATCGATCGAAACGCCATGTCATCGATCGTCCCAGCGTCGGTGAAGCCCAAATCACGTGCGAATCATTAGGTGCTACGATCTCCCAGTAAAGCCGCCCGACACCAATCGGCAGATCGAGTGCCGGCCGAATGCTATCGACCATCATCGACGCATCCATCGGCAACCAAACTCGCAAATCAACCAGATGAGATTTTCCATCCGATGGCAACGCGATCACCAGCGTGTTGTTCTCGCGACGTACCCGCGTGATATTGCCATCAACCAGTGCTTCGGTCGATATGCTGTAGTCCCCCTCCGGTATTCCTAAACGCAGCTCAGGACTGCCTTCGACATTCGCCAGCAATTGTTCCATTCGAGTGGCATAGCCAGTCGCTGAGCGGAGCACTGCCCTGGAAACAAAGACGTCTTCGGTGTCGGTTTGCCGCGATCGAAAACGCAACCGTAATGGTTCGCGAGGCAACGATTCTAAAATCATCGTCGACTTGTCACGATCGCGAACATGGGAACCGGAGGAAGCATTCTCTTCGGCCCCGGCCGCATCGTCCGCAACTCCGTTCGTTTTGCTGATCCGGTCTGCCGAGACGATTTCCGTCGTTGTATCGCCTTGCATCAACACTCGCATGGTGCCACGAAATGTCGTTTCGACACCGAAA
>NZ_ANOG01000811.1 GCF_000346295.1 Rhodopirellula maiorica SM1
ACGGCATGCTCGGCCAATCGACCGGTGACGAAGTGATAATGGTGGTCAGCGGCGGGTTGAATGGTCGTAATCATGAGCGTGTTTCGAGAGTAGTGAGTCGCTTCGCAAGTGGTGTGGTCTACTCACAGGATGACCGTTGTAATGCAGCAAGTCGATGTGATTGGGATCATTCTTCGTGATCGAAATGCTTGATCTCGACAGTGGGGCGAGCTCTGAATTTCGCCACCAATAACGCAACTCATCTTGACGTGATCGATTCTCTCTTTACAAATTAAGGGTACGAGAGATCCGTCGATCGATTGTTGAAGTAATTTGGACACGACATCATGTGTTTTAACAACTTACTTCAGTGATTGTCGTGGCCGGGATCTCTCGTTTTTTTTTGCGCTGTGGTTGCGTGCAAGATCGTGGGTTACGTGCAAGAACGTGACGTTATGGTGATGTTGCGGGTGCGGTAATCGGATTCGAAATCCGCTAGGGTGATTCGAAATCCGCTAGAGTATCGGGCTATCAAGTATCGGGCTATCAATCGCGACGACGATACTGACGTTGCGAACTGCATGCTAGTTGCGACACTGTATGCTCTAGTTGCGACGATGAGGGATGATGTTTGCGGATGATGATTGAGAGTGCGATCAAGGTGTTGTGGGACGGCGACTCGATGTTGGCCGTCGAGAAACCAGCAGGACTGTCGACGCAATCGCCCCCTGGCAACGATAGTCTCGAATCACGTCTGCGGACGCAGCTTTCCGGTCGTAGCGATTATTTCGCGGTCGTTCATCGGCTTGATCGTCCCGTCAGCGGTGTGGTGCTGATTGCACTGCGAAAACGCGTCGCCAAACTGCTGTCGGAACAATTTGCCACACGAAAGGTCGATAAGCATTATTTGGCGGTCGTTGAGGGGAATATCGAGCCCGTCGAGCAGCTTTGGACCGACTATCTAAGAAAGGTCCCCAACCAGCCGCGGGCCGAGCGTGTCACTGAAAATGACCCCGACGCAAAGTTCGCCGAAACCCGCGTCGAAGTTGTTCGTTATTGCAGTAAACTCGATCGCACGCTCGTTCGCCTGTTTCCGCACACGGGGCGAATGCACCAATTGCGAATTCAATCCGCACTACGTGGCCATCGGATCCTCGGTGATTCGCTCTATGACAACCACGATTCCGATGAGGATACGATCGTTTCGGAGAACCGAGAAAGCGATCTCACCAGGGCTTCTGCTGGGCTGCCGTCGCCAAATCAAACGCGAATCATGCTGCACGCCGAATCGATCACGTTTCATCATCCCAAAAGTGGCGTTCGGGTGACCGTTCAATGCCCTGCGGACGAATTGCAGCAAATCGTGTAGGTTGTTCCTCTCGCTGGCGTTACATACCGCCTGTGACTGCGGTTCGAAAAGTATTGCGATTGGAAGAGGAATGTGGTGACGCTTTTGGTTCCGTTTTCGGAAATCCGAAACGATAAAAGAAAGCGGTGACCGCGGTTCACACGTTCGATGACATGCCCCCAATCGACACAAACCTGCTCCGAGCAAAATTGGCTCGACAAGAACAAGAGATCCGATGACATCTTCACTGGCTAACGCTCCGCTTCGCATCGGCGCGGTTTCCTATCTGAATACCAAACCGTTGGTATGGGGGCTGCGCGAGCGGCTCGGCGACCGTGGTCGGTTGTCCTTTAACTTGCCCAGCCGGTTGGCGGACGATTTGCATACCGGCAAGCTGGACGTGGCCCTGATTCCCTCGGTCGAGTATCTGCGAGATCCCTCGCATAGGATCATTTCGGACGCGGTGATCGGTTGTCGTGGCCCGGTGTGGAGCGTTCGTCTGCTCAGCCGCGTTCCGGCCGCCGAAATCAAACGATTGGCTTTGGACGAAGGCAGTCGCACGAGTGCCGCGCTACTGCAAATTTTGCTCTGGGAAATTCACGGCATTCGGCCTGAGATTGTTCCCTTTGCGATCGAACAGACGCCTGAGGCGATCGATGCCGACGCGATGTTGATGATTGGCGATCGCGCGATGCATCCGGCGCCCCGCTGTTACCAAGAAATATGGGATTTGGGTGATCGATGGTGCCGATGGACTCAATTACCCTTTGTGTTTGCAATGTGGGTCGCACGCGAGGGGGTCGATGTTGGCGATTTGGCGGTGGCGTTGGAAGCATCGCGTGACCAGGGCATGGAATCGCTCGAGGAGATCGCCAGCCGTGAAGCAGCCGCCCATGGGCTAACCAACGAAGACCTGTACCGTTATTTTGCTGAGAACCTGCATTACACGCTGGGGCCTGAGGAACGCACCGCATTGGACGAGTTTCGTCGCCGTGCGGTCTCGCTCGGGTTAGTTCCCGAAACGAATGCGCTGAATCACACGCCCTGAAACAGGGCGACCCGAAATCAAGCTACCTGAATTCTCTGACGACTAAAAAAATCATGATCGCTCCTGCCGCCGATAATTCGATCCGTGACATTTTGGACAAAGCCATCGAGGGCCAACGGTTGACCTCGGCCGAAGGGTTACGTTTGCTCGAAAGCCACGACCTCGCCGCTTTGGGGGCGGCTGCCGAAGCGGTCTCGCGGCGGATGCACCCCGAGCCCTATCGCACCTACAACATCGACCGGAATATCAACTACACCAACGTCTGCACCGCAGTCTGTGATTTCTGTGCGTTCTATCGCGGGCCCAAGAGTGACGAAGGCTACGTGCTGCCTCGCGCCGAGCTTTTGGCAAAGATCGAAGAGACCGTCGCGCTGGGCGGCAACCAAATTTTGCTACAAGGCGGACTGCATCCGAAATACAAACTCGATTGGTACGAAGAGATGCTCAGCGACATCAAGAGTGCCTATCCCGAGGTGAACGTTCATGGATTCAGCCCGCCCGAGCTGCACCATTTCACCAAGGTCAACAATCTTTCGATCGAAGAAGTGCTCAAGCGACTCAAGGCGGCCGGTTTGGGCAGCATCCCTGGCGGCGGTGCCGAAATCTTAGTCGACCGCGTTCGCAACGAGATCACTCGCGGCAAAGTCATGACCGACGACTGGTTAAACGTGATGCGAGTCTGGCACAAACTAGGCGGCGTCAGCAGCAGTACGATGATGTTCGGACACGTCGAAACGCTGGAGGAGCGGATCGAGCATCTGCACCGCGTTCGCGAGCTGCAAGATGAAACCAATGGCTTCACCGCGTTCATTTGTTGGACGTTCCAGCCCGACAATACCGAACTGTCACACATCCCACCTAAAGGCTCGTTTGAGTACCTGAAAACATTGGCGGTATCGCGGTTGTTCCTCGACAACGTACCGAACATACAAAGCAGCTGGGTCACGCAAGGATTAAAGGTTGGTCAGCTGGCACTACTGTTTGGCGCCAACGACATGGGCAGTTTGATGCTCGAAGAAAACGTGGTCGCCGAAGCCGGCACGGTTCACTTTTTGACACTTGATCAAATCCGTGCATCGATCGAAGAACTCGGGTTCGAAGCACGGCAACGCAGCGTCAATTATGAGCTCGTCGCACCCGAGCTCGAGCAAAAAGCGATCGAGGCTAATCGCAAACTTGCGTCCAAGGACTTAGTGCAGCTCACCTAACGGATTCACCTCGTGCGAAACTTGTTTTGGGAGAGGTCCAGCGGGCCCTTTAGGCTTCGTTCGGGTGAGGGTCGTCCGCGCAGCATCGCGTCGCAGCGATACGATTGGGCGTCAGTTCAGACTGCTAAAAAATTTTTATGTGTCGTGATTTTATGGTTACGCAACCGAAGAAAGCCGCAAGGCCGAGCGTTTGACAGCCAAACGCTAACTCTAACGCATCAATTTCTTCATCTCATCCCAAGACCGTGTGTTAGCGACATCGGCTTTGGTCAAACCGCCGCGACGTGCTTGCTTGATCCCGTATCGCATCACGTCCAGCCCGTCGGTCGAGTGAGCGTCGGTGCTGATTACGATCGGGATGCCGTGACGTTTGGCAGCGGCCAAATGCACGTCATTCAGATCCAACCGTGCCGGGTTTGCGTTCAGCTCCATCAGCGTCCCGTTCGCTTTCGCGGCCGTCATCACCGCGTCAATATCGACTTCGTAAGGCGGACGACGATTGATCAACCGACCGGTGGGGTGAGCGATACAGTCGACGTGCGGGTTTTCAATTGCGCCCAGGATGCGTTCGGTGATCTGGTCACGTGGTTGTTTCTGGCCGTAATGGACACTCGCCAGTACCCAGTCGGCTTCGGCTAAACAATCGTCCGGCAAATCCATGCCCCCTTTTTCCAGAATGTCGCACTCGATGCCTTTCAGGATCACCAGTCGACCTTCGTATTCGTCACGGATCGTATCGATTGCTTTCCATTGTTCGCGAAGTCGTTTGGGATCAAGTCCAAACGCCATCGAAACACGCTGGCTGTGGTCGGTAATGGCAATGTACTTCAGCCCCCGGGCGATCGTGGCATCGGCCATCTCGTGCAGCGTCGCCGTCCCATCGGTGGCGTTGGTATGCATGTGCAGATCACCGAGGATGTCGGCGGTTTCAATCAGCTCGGGTAGTTCGCCTTTTTCAGCCCATGTGAATTCATTGCGATCTTCGCGAAGCTCGGGCGTAATCCAAGGCATACCGATCGCCTTGTAGACGTCTTCTTCGGTTTCGCCAGCCACACGCGAATCGTCATCGGTTTTGAACACACCGTACTCGTTGACTTTCAACCCATGTTCTTTGGCGATCCGCCGCATGTGGACGTTGTGTGCCTGGGAACCGGTGAAATACTGCAGTGCCGCGCCGAACTCGTTCGCTTCGACCAGCCGCATGTCGACTTGGAATGCCTTGGCGACGCGAATCGAGATCTTGGTATCGCCGCGAGCGATCGTTTGGCTCCGCTGAGGAAAGGCTTCGAAGTGGTCCATCGCTGCGGTGCGGTCTTTGGCGACCACTAACAAGTCGAGGTCGCCGATCGTTTCGCGGCCGCGACGATAGCTGCCCGCCCAGCTCATTTTTTTGATTCCCTCACACGACTGCATGTGATTGCCGATCGTGGTCGCTAGCTCGTCGCCGGTGGACCAATAGATTCGCTCGGCGGCCTGCTGGGCGATCGCCAATCCGTCCATGATCGTTTCTTCGGATTTGGGGCCAAATCCTTTGACCTTGCGGACGCGTTCTTCCTGACAGGCGCGTTTCAGGTCGTCGAGCGATTCAATTTCCAGAGCTTCTTGCAATTTCATCGCTTTTTTGGCCCCCAATCCAGGGATCCTCGCCATTTGGATTACAACTTGGGGGACCGCTTGGCGCAATTCTTCCAATTGGGGTAACCCACCGGTCTGGATCAGTGTCTCTGTTTTCTCACTGATCGTCTTGCCGATACCCGAAATGTCGGCAAGATTGCGATCGGGATCATTGATGATGGCCACGACCGGCTCGTCGAGATCACGGATCGCCTGGGCTCCGTTACGATAAGCCCGGATACGGAACGGATTTTCGCCGCGAAATTCCAGCAGTTCCGCCATTTCGTCAAACACATCTGCGATTGCCGCGTTATCCATCCCTCATTCTCCACTGTTTTTTTTAGATTTACATTACCAATCCGTTGGTCTGAAAAACACCACCAGTTGCGAGGAAACGCAATCCAGCACAGAATAGCGAAGCCGAGTTCGGAGGATAAGCGAATTGGTGAGCGGCCTCATTGGAACTGAGGTACCCCGTAAGGGGCTGCGGGTTCGAGTCCCGTGTCCTCCGCTATAGAAAAAACGCCGCCTGAAACATCAAGTTTTAGGCGGCGTTTTTTTGTTGGGCCACGTCATTTTTTGTTTTCCCAGTCAATTGGGACGACGTCTTCGTGGCGGTCGTCAGTCGCGAAGGAACGTGCGGTAATTAAGTTGCGGAAGTCACGTATTTCCGCCGGGCTTGCCCCGGCGGGAT
>NZ_ANOG01000812.1 GCF_000346295.1 Rhodopirellula maiorica SM1
GATTGAATCGACATGCAGAGTGCCAGCGGAATCGAGACGGTGTCGCGAATTCGCCGTGATAACCGGTCAAGCGACAACCAGACGCCGATGATCAAACCGACACAAAGTAGCAAACTGAGGTTGGTTTGCCATAACTTCCCGTCATCTGGATCGGTCAAGTAGACCGATTGATGGATCAAGATCCTAGGCGCCGCCATTGCCAAGCATAAACGCATCCCCCACTTCATTCCGACGGGCACACGGCGATGGGTCGAGATCAGTTCGATGATCAGGACGGCGGGCAGGATGATCGTCAAAAATCGGTCCAGCGCACTCGCCGCAGGCCACGCCCAATGCAGCTGGATTTGCCAGAAACCGATCCCCAACCCGATCGCAATCGCGGCGACACAAATCAAATTCAATGTCGTTGCAGAAACGGCACGCAACTTGGTGATCGCCAGCACAAAAAATGCACTGGCGACCATCGCAATCGTAAACGCTTTTGCAAACAGCAGCGGTTCGGGCATCCGCTACTTCTTAACGCCTTCACAATCAATCATGATCAGCGCCGTGTCGCCGATCGGACCGATTGCATTTTTGTCAAATCCGTAGTCACTGCGTTTCAGTGACAATTCAGTAGAAAAAGCGACCAGTTTTTTCCCCTTGATGTCGTGTTCCTTTCCGCCCATCAACACGAGAGTGATCTCGTTCGTGGTGCCATGCATCGTAAAGTCACCTTTGACCTCGTAGCCACCCTTAATTGGTTTGACACTTGTGCTTCGGAAGGTGATGGTGGGGAATTGCTTGGTGTCGAAGTAATCGGGTTGACGAAGGTGCTCGTCGCGGGCCGCGTTGGCGGTGTCAACGCTGTCAGCCTTGATCGTCAGCGAAAAGGTTGAGTTGGCGGGCGTTTCGCGATCAAGCGAAAATTTACCAGCGACATCATTAAATCGACCGTGAATCCAGCTGATATCTAAATGACGTGCCTTAAAACTAACGGACGAGTGAACAAGGTCATAATCGTATTCATCCGCAGCGGAGCATCGGTGCGTATCGGCGCTGAATGTAACAGCCAGGATCAACGCCAACGCACTTGCAAACAGGTGATGGAAAAACAGAGATCGGATCATCGGAGGTATGCTTTGCAATGGAAAGGAGGGGGTGAAACGGTGAAACGTCATCGTCCACAGTGTGCCCGCCATCGTATTTGCCCAGCGAACATGCGTAAAGCAGCAGAGATCGATAAGCAGCGCAGTTCAGACAATCCGACCCGACATTTCGTTAAAAATTCAGTAATCCAAGCTGTCGTGAGCAAGCTGCGTTTCCATTTGTCTATAGAGCAAAACTGATCGAGTTAAATTTTTCCTCGAATAAGTTTGCATTTGTTTGGTCAATCCTTAACAATCAAGGTTCCCGCCTATTGCCTATCCCCATCTCCCTCGCCGGTCATCATGAAGCGAATCCTACACGGCCCGTTGTGGTTGGTGTTCGCCGTCGTCGTTTGCGACCACGGCAATGCTGCAGAGGATGCGACAGCTTTTTTCGAGACGAAAATCCGCCCCGTCTTGGTTCAACACTGTTACCAGTGCCATTCATCACAGTCGGATGAGATCGGCGGGAAACTGAGAGTGGATAGCCGCGATGCCATGCGGACCGGTGGCGAATCGGGCCCCTCACTACAAGCCGGATCGCCGCAGAATAGCTTGATCATCCAGGCGCTTCGATATGATGATTTGGAAATGCCGCCAGACGCGCCGCTACCGGAAGCGGTGATTAGGGATTTCGAAAGATGGGTTTCGCTGGGCGCCGCCGATCCTCGCGATGAAACGACTCCGCCCGCCGAATCGCCCGAGTTAGATGCTGAGTCGCTTTGGTCGTTCTTCCCAAGACGAACGCCCACGCTGCCTCGGGTTGGTGAAGGGTCGTGGCCGCGTGATCCGATTGATCACTTCGTTTTGTCGCGTATCGAAGACGCCGGGCTGTCACCGACGCATGATGCCGACGCAAAAACTTTAGTGCGTCGATTGTATTACGATCTGATCGGATTGCCGCCGACGTTGCCACAGGTTAACGCGTTTGTCGCCCGCTACGAAATGGATGCCGATCTGGCTGTCGAACAACTAGTCGACCAATTGTTAGCGAGCCCTCAATACGGAATCCGTTGGGGACGCCATTGGTTGGACGTTGCCCGCTACGGCGAATCCAATGGCGACGATGGACTAGGACGTAATGCCACGTTTCCTCATGCATGGCGTTATCGCGACTACGTGATCGATGCATTGAACAACGACGTTCCTTATGACAAGTTCTTAAAAGAACAGATTGCGGGGGACTTGTTGCAGTCAAAATCACCTGCGGAACGCAATCGTCAACTCATTGCCACCGGTTTCCTCGCAATCGGATCCAAACCAGCCTCGGCGATGAACAAGAACTTTGCGATGGATGTGGTGGACGACCAAATCAACGTCGTCTGCACCGGAGTGTTGGGGTTGAGCGTTGCCTGTGCTCGTTGTCATGACCATAAACATGATCCGATCCCGACGCGTGATTACTATGCATTAGCTGGAATATTTTCGAGTACGGAAACGCTCTACGGCGCCGCAGCGAATCAAAAATTGACGGCTCCGCCAACCCCACTGCATGAATTAAGGTCGGATTGGACGAGCGAACAAACTGAGCCCGATCGCACCACACCGCCGATCTTTCCAAGCGATTATGCAGACGCCATCCAATCGCTTTCGCCACAACTGCATGTCCGGCTTGACAGCCCACCGGTTGGCTTGATCGCCGAACCTTCACCAAGTTATTCGCCCGATACATTTGCGGCGGTCAAGAAAACTGCGTTTGTTGGTAAACTAAGCAAGCCGACGCAGTCTTATTCGGTTTCGCTGTGGTTCCGCAACACGCTGAAGAACGATTCGCGTCCGATCACGGCCTACCTGTTTTCGCGTGGCAAGCAACGCCAAAGCGGTCTGCCCGGCGACCATCTTGGAATCGGTGGTAAGCATGATTCTGCACGCACAGGCAAATTGTTCGTCTTTAACGGTAATGCGAGCAAGACATCGATCGCGGGCAATACCAAGATCCCCGTCGGCAGTTGGAACCACCTCGTCTTGGTTCGAAATCGCGATCAGGTCAAGCTGTATCTCAATGGGCAGCTTGAAATCGACGCCAAGATTAAATCGACATTTGCTGACAACTTGGAGTTTTGCCTCGCAAACCGCAGTGACAATTTTGCACCATTGACGGGCAACGTCGCCGAGTTTGCCCTGTTCCCACGTGCCCTTTCGAATGACGAAGCTCTGCTGCTACACGAACGTTCGGGGCAACCTCGCGGTGTTCAGCAAACTCCGCCCTTTGGTTTTGCGATGGGGGTTCGCGAAGGGAAAAAGCCCGTTGACTGCAAAATTCATATCAACGGCCAGAGCAACAAACTCGGGCCGCTGTCGCCCAGAGGGACGCTCACGGCTTATCAAACTCTGGGTACCGATGATGAATTCAATGCGGCCAGAATGAAAATCGAATCTCAGCAGAGTGGACGTTTAGAGCTTGCCGAATGGCTCACCGATCCGCGGCATCCGCAAACCGCAAGGGTGATGGTCAATCGAATTTGGCAGCATCTATTTGGCCATGGCATTGTGTCGACGCCCGATGATTTTGGTGTCTACGGCGCCCGGCCCACGCACCCCGATTTGTTGGACCATTTGGCGAATCGTTTTGTTCAACAAGGTTGGTCGATCAAGCGATTGATTCGTGCAATCGTACTGTCTCGGACGTACCGGCTGGACAGTCGCTGTGACGACGAACACCTTCAGGTCGATCCAGGGAATCAGTTTTTTGCGCGGCATGATCGCCGCCGATTGGATGCCGAATCACTCCGCGACAGCGTTCTGCAAGTCTGTGGTTCGATCGATTATTCTCCCCAGCGGGGATCTGCGATCGAGCAAATCGATGCGTTGATCAATTGGCCTCCGGGCAACGCAACCGACCTGCACCGAGACAGCAACCATCGCAGTGTTTATCTGTGCATGCTACGCCACGCACCGCCCAAAGAGCTCGCCGCATTCGATCTACCCGACGGCGTTGGGATCACGGGAAAACGCGATGTCACGACGCTTCCAACGCAGTCATTGTTCTTGCTGAACAGCCCCTTTGTGATCAAGCAATCGGAGCGATTAGCCAGCGATGTGGTGAGTTTGGACTGCAACGACAATCGCGAACGCGTCCAGCGAATTTTCACTGCGGTACTGCATCGCCCCGCCAGTGGTTCCGAGGTAGAGGCGGCGTTGGATTTGATTCAACATTTGAACGATGCAGGCGAAGATGCCGCCACCCAACCCGCCGCAGAGAAACAAATCCGAACCTGGGCAAGCTTTTGTCAAGCATTGTTGATGACCAACGAATTTCGATACGTGGATTGAGGACGCAAATGATCTCGCGAAGAACAATGCT
>NZ_ANOG01000813.1 GCF_000346295.1 Rhodopirellula maiorica SM1
GTGGCCGATGGCAATGAAGCCGCTCAAATTGTCAAAGACTTGGCAGCGAAGATTCAAAACGAGCCGAAGGCTCCAAAGTTCTCGTTTGATGTTAGCACCTACAAGGGTGTGACGATGCACTTGATCGAAGCCGACGTGCCGCAAGGCGAAGACGAACTGCAGAAAATGTTCGGCCCTAAACTGCGGGTTCATGTTGGAACAGGAGCTAAGTCGGTATTTGTTGCCGTGGGCAAAGACAGTGAAGCGTTGATGCAAAAATTGATTGATTCGGGTGCCAGCGATCAAGGTGGCGTTCGTCCAGTAGGTCAATTCCGCATCAAATTGCTGCCGATTTTGCAATACGCGCAATCAATTGAAACGAATGAAGTGATCGCGGCGATGATCGACACGCTGTCGCGAGCGAGCGATGGCGGCGATGTGATGGTCGTGCAAAAATCGATCGTCAATGGTCAAGAATCGCGGATGTTGATCAGCGAAGGCGTGTTGCAAGCGGTCGGTTCGGCAGTGCGTCAAGTTCAGCAGCAAAAGATGCAGAACAACGGCAGCTTCTAATTTGTGACCGCGTGTCAGTGACGTTTTTTGGGTCGGCCTCGTTGTGAGGCCGACTTTTTTATTGTTCCGAATGTGAGCTCGAGGAAGGGCGCAAGTCACAAGGAATCGGTGCCGATGCTAGCCTTTTGCTTTTGCCTTTGATCGATGCCATCGAACCGCTATTTCGTTCGAGATATTTTGCATTCAATCGAGTATGGTTCTATGAAATTTCCAAATAGACATGTGCTGCTTGTTGGCTCAGCCTTTGGGTTGGTCGCTGCCGTGTTGTTGTTTAGTACGGTTCCTAGTTCCGGCCGAGGAAGCTCCGAGCCGGTGCTACCCACCGATCTGTCAGGTACGGAATCGATATCGCATGACGACGGCGACGCTGCGGCAGCGAATACACGAGAATCCTCACTCGAAGAAGTGCTTCAAATTGCAACGCAAGCGCGTGCGGCGATGGCGCGATCACTGCACAGCTATACTGCAAGGTTTGTTAAGCAAGAGGTCGATAGCAGCGGTGTGCTCGGTGAGCAAACTGAAATGCAGTTGAAGGTACAGACACGGTTTCGCAACGGTGATGAAACAGCGGGTAAACGTGTCTATCTGCGTTTTCTCGCACCTGAGTCGGTCAAAGGTCGCGAAGTGATCTGGGCCGAGGATCTGCATGATGGAAAGCTGCTTGTCCATGAGGCGGGGTTGTTGGGGATTGCCCCGATTCCACCGCTGGATCCGAATGGATTTTTGGCAATGCGTGGCCAGCGTTATCCGATCTCACAAATTGGGATCGTGCGTCTTGTGGAAAAGTTGATCGAGCGTGGTCAGGAGGATTTAGGCAATCCCGATATCGACGTCACGATCACGCATGATTTTTCGCTCGATGAGATTTCGGCCGACCTGATTCAAGTCAAGCGAGCGAAGCCGTCGGGCAAGGAAGGAGATTTTTCGCTCGCGGAAATCGTGATCGATCCTGAGCGTCAGTTGATAGTTCGTTATCGCAGTTTTGGCTGGCCAACGACGGAGGGGCAGCCTGCTCCGCTGCAAGAGTCGTACACTTATCACGAAATCCAAACCAACGTGAAATTGACTGAATTGGATTTCGATCCGAAGAATCCAGAATACAAGTATCCTTAATATTTGGTCGCAGCAGGTTTGGGCAGGAATTTGGCAAGCATTTGTCGCAGTGTCTCAAACTCGATCGGCTTGCTTAGGTATTCATCCATCCCCGCTTGCAAGCAACGTTCGCGATCCCCTTTCAGCGCGTTGGCGGTCAGGGCAATGATTGGCAGGCGTTGGGATTGTCCAGAACTGCGTTCGCGACGTCGGATTTCGCGGCTCGCGGTAAATCCGTCCATTTCGGGCATTTGGCAATCCATCAAAACGGCGTCGTAGTGATTCTCTCGGATCATCGAGACTGCTTCGTCACCATTTTGCGCGACATCATAACTACATCCGGCGTGCTTAAGTAGTTCGCATACATATAGCTGATTGATACAGTTGTCTTCGGCAACCAAGACATGACCTGTCAGCCGCGATACGTGCGTCTGGGCGGCTTCTTTTCCCACGGATTCTTGTGAGTCTTCTGTCTTCGGCTTGTGGATTCCTGCTGCTAATGCGTCAAACAAGGCACTCGGTCGGATCGGATCGAGGAGCATCTTGCGAACCCCGGCTTCTGTTAATTGCTCAAGTGCTGCGTCGTCAAAGTCTGCTCCCATGCCGATCAGCGGCAGCGGGCACTTCATCGCAAATTCTTTGATCGTCTCATACGGATTGCCCTGAATGCCGCGACAATCCAGCAATACTTGTGAGAAAGGATTGTCATCTTTTTCTGCGTCGGTAATCGCTTGCAATGCTTCGGAAAGAGTGTTGACCAGTTTGAAGGGGCACCCCCAGGCGTGCAGGCTATCGTAGATTTGTTTGCGTTCGTTTTCGCTAGTGTCGACCGACACGATGCAAATCCCTGCCAAAACCTGGCGTCGTGTTTCCAGCGATGGTTGTTCGAAGGTGAGTTCCAGGTCGATCTCTACCCAGAACGTCGATCCGACTCCCGCCTGACTTTTCACGCCGACTTCGCCGCCCATGAATTCGGCAAGCTGTTTGCAGATGGAAAGGCCCAATCCGGTGCCGCCAAATTCACGCGAGGCGGACGGGTCCACTTGTGAAAACGGTTTGAACAATCGATCGTGGTGGTCAGCGACAATGCCGATACCCGTGTCTTCGACAGAGAAGCGAACTCGCATTTGTCGCTGTTTTCTCTCGATGCATTCGGTTCGTAAAACAATGCGACCCGATTTTGTGAATTTCACTGCGTTGCCGACAAGGTTTACAAGGATTTGTTGCAATCGATTTCCGTCACAGCGAGCATTTATGCAGGCACGCGGATCAATGTGACATAGCAGGGGGACGCCTTTTTGTTGGGCGCTGAGCGAAAACATGCCTGTGATGGAATAGACAAGCGATTCAATGTCATGCTCCTGGACATCGAGCTCAATTCTTCCCGCTTCAATTTTCGAAAGGTCTAGGATGTCATTGATCTGTTGCAGCAGCGATTGACCGCATGTGTGCGACGCATCGACAAATTTGCGTTGCTGTTTGGTTAGATCCGTCTGCATCAGCAATTCGTTCATCCCCAAGATGCCATTGAGCGGGGTGCGTAGCTCATGGCTCATTGATGCCAGGAAGTCGCTCTTGGCTTGGTTGGCAAGCTCAGCCGCATCGCGAGCCTGAACGGCATGGTCAATCGTATGGAGAGATTCTTTGAGCGTCTTTTGACTGCGGCGCAATGATTCGCTGGTTCGTCGTTTTGAACGGATGGCGCGAATCGAAAATAGAGAGACCGCAAGTAGGGTTGCCGTGGCGATGGCAAACACGGCCCGGATGTGCAGAAAAAGTGCGGCGTATTCTGTATTTGAAATCTCCGACGCGACGACGATGAACTTTTCTTCTGCGACAACAGCGTCGGTGTTCGATTCGTCGGCGACACTCTCTCTGAGCCATACTTTACGCCAAGTCAATAATCCGGAGGACGATCGCGATTGCCCCTGAGGATGGAGCTGAATTTTTTTCCATAGTTCGACGTTTGTTTTGCTCAACGATTGCGATTTTCGCTCTGGGAACAAAAATCCCCATTCCTGTTCGGGCGTTGCCGCGATGATCCAAAAGCCGTCATCATTGATGATACGCAAGCGATGTTGTGTATCGGGACGCATTTCTTTTAGATGAGCAAGGGTGTTGGCGCCGAGATAGTTAATCACGTACACCCCACGTCGTTGGCCTGTCTCGTCAAAAACCGGCATCGCAAACCGCAGCACTTCGCGAAACGGTCGTTCAATTTGGCCATGTTCGACGTTTAAATCGAATGCGGACAGATAGAGTTGTCCTTTCGCAAGTTGGTTTGTGTCTCGGAAATAGGAACGGTCGGATTTATCTTGTAGCTTCTCTTTGGCGACGACCTGTCCTGGTTGATTGACACGCATCACTTCGAAGCCATCAGCATTCAGATAGCGGATTTGGTCGTATTCGGGTTTTAGTCGGCTGAAGACGACGGCTTGCTGAATCGCTCGTTCGAGTGCCCTTGGGCTGCCAGTGGTCGCGTAAGAAATCAAGCTCCCGTCATTGACTAGCAGCCGAAGATTATCTGCAACGGGATGCAGGCTGGATTGAATATGCTGAGCAAATGTATTGATGCGGCTGCGTTCTTCATTCAGCAATGCCTCTTCAAGATGTTTCGTTTCTCGCAGATAGAACATTCCGCAGCCGATCAGCACAATGCTGCTGACTAGCATGTAGGACAGCAATGCATCAATGCGACTAACGCTCCAAGGCGGCTTGGTTTCTCTATACATAGAACAATCCTCGAGCCCCATCCAATCGCATCAATTTGATGACGGTGGGGCCGCTAATCTCCCAGAGGGACCTCGTTGGCACAGATTCCGCTCGGGTCGAATGCGTGTTGGGTTTCCGTGGTAAGCGGTGGAGGGGCGGGGGTCTCGCACAAATTTTTCACATGTGGTGGTTACAGTTCTCCTTTGCATGGCAACCAGCCGTAGCGCAGGAGGCGTTGCAGCCACAAAAAGATCGATGGGGTTGAGTATTCGCGTGGTTGCTGTGTCGCAGGCGTATGTTGTGAGATCGGGCGGTCTCAGAGCATTGTTTTGGAGGGCAGATGTGGGGCAGTGGAAGCGGTCATGTTTGCGAATTGCAGCGTCGTACCCACTGCTAACTTGTGGAACCTTAGCATATGAATGTCACAGCAATAGGACAACTTCAACTCAAAGCATCTGTGGTGTTGCTGAGTGCAAGCGAAGCCCGGATGCAAATTTATCCCCCTTTTATCCAGTATTTTGCCTGCAGCAATATAATCCCTGTTTGGCGAGGCGTGTGCGCCTAATTGAATCTGCGGAGGTAAAATGCTAGTGGGCGGTACTTTGCCAAAAAACGTGCTGACGGGGCAAGCGAGCGAAGGAGCGATTGTCGCAACTTGTTTTGTCTCAGTCACTTGAGTGACAACGCGAATGTGGCAGCAAAGCAGCGAGGGGAAAATTGGCGGAAGAGGTGTGGTTACGTATTCCAAGTGGTCACGTCGGTCTGGTTTGGGGGTATTGGAGTGTGGCAAGTGATTCGCCGTTTCGCTGACAGAGGGAGAGGCGAGGAGATTTTGCTGGCAATAGGACTTGTGGACATAAGCCCGGGAGAATTCGGCCAGTCCGCTCCCCAATCGGTGCCACCCACCTAAGTTGGTGCCTGGCACCGAAATTTGACAAGTTTTCAAATTCCGCTCTAATCACGGTAGCCGACTCATCCCTCGAACTTGCGGAGGTGACCTGATGCCA
>NZ_ANOG01000814.1 GCF_000346295.1 Rhodopirellula maiorica SM1
TCATAAAATCAACTGGCCGCTAGCCCCGGTTGAATGTCGGAACCGAGGCTAGCGCCAAAGCGGCTAATAGACGGAAAGTCTTCTGCCTACCTGCCATATCGACCTGAGTTAAGAAAAAGTGAGTTTGCGAGTCGCGATACTAACCGAATCCGGTGACGGGATCGGCTATGGCCACCTGACACGGATGACAGCACTTGCATCGCAATTGTCGCACAGTGGTGCAGACGTCGCCTTGCGAGTGGATCACAAGGGCTCTGGCAGTCTTCCTCAATCGCTGGATTGGCAGATTCTGGATTGGCGTCTCCATCCCGACGTCGCCCGTTCGGTGGACGTCGCGGTCGTCGATTCCTACTTGGCGTCCGCAGCGGATTACTTGGCACTTTCGCACCGCGGCGTGAAAGTGGTCGCGATCGATGATTACAACCGACTTGTTTACCCCGTCCATACGGTCGTCAACCCGAACCCGGCATTTAATGCAAGTAGCGGCTCTCCCGCGAGTGTCGCATCTTCCCTTCAAACGATCGGCGGCTGCCAGTGGGTACTGCTTCGATCCGAAATCACCAAGACACCTCAAAAGCTGACTCATTCGCCCCACGTTGAACATGCGGTTGTGACGTTGGGTGGGTCCGACGTGCATGGGGTGCTGCCCACACTGCTAGATTGCTTGAGCGACCGTGTTCCGTCGATGACCGTGATTGCCGGTAACGATGACTACGCCTGCAGAATTCGAGCATCGCACGGTGGCGGGAACATCCAAGTGCACGGGGTGCTAAATGCCGCGGAAATGGCCGCGGCTCTTTCGGACTGCGACGTCGCGGTTTCCGCGTGTGGACAAACGCTGCATGAACTTGCCTACCTTGGAGTCCCTTTCGTCGGTATCCGCGTCGGCGACGACCAAGTTCCCAACCAAGACCACTACCTAAAATGCGGACTGCTGGGATCTAAAATTGATTGCCAACAAGACGATTGGTGCGAACTCGTTCGGCAAGACCTCGATGCTCTGTCCAGTCAAACTCTGCGAGAACAGCGATCGCAGTTAGGCCGATCAATCATCGATGGTCGTGGGCCTCAGCGACTGTGTGACCTTATTCGGAGCCTCTAAATTGAGTTCTCATTCCATGCAAAAAGTCCTGGTCGTGGCGGCCCATCCTGATGACGAAGCACTCGGATGCGGCGGAGCAATGGCGTGTCACGCGGCGATGGGCGATGAGGTCGCGGTTTTGTTCATGACCGATGGCGTCAGCTCGCGGTTGTCCGCGGGCCAATCCGAAGCGGCAACACGGAACACTGCAATGCAATCAGCGATGTCGATCCTCGGCGTGTCGCGGTTCCAAGCGATGACCTTTCCCGACAACGCGATGGACAGTGTCCCGTTGCTCGAGATCACGCAGGTGATCGAAGAATTCTGCAGCGATTGGGGCGTCCCCGATACGGTCTACACCCACCACGCATCGGACCTAAATCTCGATCACCGACTGACGCACCAAGCCGTCATGACCTGTTTCCGTCCGCAGCCGGCTGCGGACGGAAAACCTACAAAAATCCTGTCGTTTGAGGTGTTGTCCAGCACCGGATGGGAAGGGACCACAGCCGACTCATTCCGCCCCAACTACTTTGTCGACATCCGTTCGACGCTTAAGAAAAAGTTAGAAGCTCTCGACGCTTACAGCGAAGAGATGCGTCCGTTCCCTCACGCCCGCAGTCTGGAAACCGCCGAGCACCTCGCCCGCTACCGCGGCGCGAGTGTAGGCATGCCCGCCGCCGAAGCCTACGTGGTCCAGCGGATCCTCGAGTGCGTGACGAGGAGTGAGGAGTGAGGAGTGAGGAGTGAGGAGTGAAGGAGTTGGGAGTTGGGAGTTGGGAGTTGAGAGTTGAGAGTTGAGAGTTGAGAGTTGAGAGAATTCACCCTCCCAGCTTGCGTTGGGAGGGTCGGAAAACGAGCCTTCAGCGAGTTTTTCGGGGAGGGCTGGCGACATCTCGCTTGCACGCCCCCCACCCAAAGCAGAGGCGGGTTCAATGTCGCCCGACGTCTCCGACGTCGGTTTCACTATTTGCCACTGCCAAGGAAACAATGCTTCGTTTAACGTTTAGCCGACAGGCGTACGCTGACGAACGCGAGTACGCTAATCGGCTGACTGCTAAACAATAAGATCAACAAGCCGTTAACGAATTTCAGTGCAAAATCGCATCTGCCGGGTCTGCGTCGCTACCACGACTTAATCCGGCCTACCCATCCACTCACCCACAGCCGGCTGAAAGTGGCCGGGGAGGGCTGGCGACTTCTCGCTTGCACGCTCCACGCAACAAACCCTATAGCTGTTGATGCCTCGTTGATTTAATCCGTCGCGGATCAATCAACCAACAAGCTGCCCGCGGCTTTCGCTGCGCGACGATGACAGGCTAGAAGCCTATCCCACATTGCACCCCACTCATCTTATCGAATGACCTATGTTTACATCGTTTGACCAGTCACGCTCGGCCGTCGCCAAACAAGGACCTCTTAACGTGGTGCTTTTCGAGACACAAGAGGCATCACCGCACCTTGAAACCACGCTGGAAATCGCCCAACGACATCTTGATGCGGGCGACAACGTAACGATCTGTTTCTGGTACGGCGAACTGCCGTACCACGAGCCGTGGGGACCAACCGATCCATCGGTTCGCCCTGGAGCTGCGTTTGATCGTGGCATCAAACGACTCAGCAGCGACGTCCGTGTGATCGATCGACTCGGACTGTCCGAACTGCGGAAAAGCGAACTCGCCAAAGAGGCCGCCGAAATGCCGCTGAGTACCATTGCGGATCTAAAATTGTTACGCTGGCGGGACCTGGATCTGGGGATGGGCGTCGTTTCGTCACTGATTTCCCGTTTCAAAACTCCTGATCTCGATCTGCAAAAGCACAACAATATCGCTCGCGATGCAATCCGCGCCTTCATGCTGGCATATGAAGCATCCTGTGCGGTTTATGCTGAGAACCATTTCGACCTCGCCTACTTCTTTAACGGTCGGTTCTGTAGCACGCGAGCCATCCTGGGGGCCACACAGAACAATCAGATTGAGTTTCGCATCCAAGAGCGTGGCTGCGATCCTTCGCACTACTGTCTATTGACGAATGTTCCACATGATCGCGTACGCTTGCAACGAAACATTCTGAAATTCTGGGATCAGCACTCTGAGGAATATCGGCAGCAGCAGGCAGAAGCGTTCTATGACGGACGACGAAAAGGAGGCTCCCACGGCTGGCCCTCCTTCACCAGCCATCAAGACCAAGGAGTGCCGCAAACGCTGCGTAGTACCCGATATTTGCTGAGTTACTTCTGCGGTTCTGACGACGAGAACGTTGCGATCGGCGACGCGTTCGCGCAACAAGGATTCGAAACGCAAGCCGAAGCGGTGCTGGCGCTGTTGGACACGATCAAATCGCAGCCGGACTGTCATCTCGCGATCCGCGTCCACCCACATCTGAGAAGCAAATCGGCCGAGTCGAGATATTTCTGGGACCACTTGCCCGTGAGCGAAAACGTCACGGTCATCGCAGCCGATTCGCCGATCAATTCCTACGACTTGATTGACGCCAGTGATCTCGTGATCACCTACGGTTCGACGGTCGGAGTCGAAGCGTCATATTACGGCAAGCCCGTGCTACTACTGGGATCCTCGTTCTACGACCAACTCAACGCGTCGCATCAAGCGTACACACCCGAGACAATCCGCGACTTCCTATCGGATCCAGCGCAGTGGACGTCGCACGCGCGAGCAGGTTCACTGAAGTACGGTTTTTACGCGAACAAGCACGGTGTACCGTTTGAGTACTACGAGCCGAGCGACTTCTTCTACGGTGAATTCCGCGGCCAAAACTTGTTCGTCGAACCACCGCATGCGACTCACCACGAAGCTCACGGGCTCCCCGATCGCATCAGCCGCCGAACACGCAAGGTCTTCCGCTCGTTACTCCCCAAAGCCCTGCGTTCGCCCCAGTGAGACGTGACGCGTCAGCGACCGGGTAGCGAAAGTCATCAATGTGGGATAGGCTTCCAGCCTGTCATCACGCTGAGCTCACCTGAGGGTCTTCTGCGAACCCCCAAAACGTAATGATCGCGGAGCGATCAACGACAATGGCCGTAGCGAAAGTTGCCGAGACTTT
>NZ_ANOG01000815.1 GCF_000346295.1 Rhodopirellula maiorica SM1
CATTTTGTATCAGCACCACTTTGATCCTGGGCTCGCCACACCCCCTCGAGTCGCTGTGGACGGGGCATTGTCCACAACGTCTAGAAGAGTGCAGCGAGCCTAAGATCAAATTCTTTAAATCAAAGTTTTCATGCGGCTGCCATTATACCGTTTCGTTTTTTCCTCTATTACAGAAGCATACATCGGAAATTCGGAAAACAGCAGATCGCCAAACTTATTAATCCCCCCATTTCACCGAACTTAACTGCGTGAAATCCTCGAAGTACCCGGAAACCCATTTACAAAGTCCGAAAAACCACTCGATCGACTTTATTTTCCTGGTGCCAACGCAATAAACGCAAAATAGGCAAACTGCGGGCTAAAGGCAGAATGCAATGATGGCCTAGTGTTCAGTAACGACAATCCGTTATGAAGTCCGAACAACCATAACACCCCACCCAGGCGGGCGCGTGACTAGCAGCGATCGGATGAAATGCTAGCAAGATTAATTCAGTTGGATGATTTTACGCATGAATACCAAACCCACTCGATCGACTTGGAAGAACGCTGTCCTTGCGGGGCTGACCTGCAGCACTAGCGTTTTGGCGATTGGATGCGCCTCGACCAAGACCTCTAACACCGCGCGGACTGGTACCGAACAAATCTTGATCTCGGCCGCGATTGATCGTGCGTTCTCGAACGTTCAGTTCAACGAATTGGCGGGCTACAAAGTCTTCATCGACGAAAAGTACCTCGATTCGGTCGACAAAGCATACTTGGTGGGCACACTTCGCCACAAAGTCTTTGAATCAGGCGGTCATTTGGTGACGGCGATCGACAAAGCGGACGTCGTGCTCGAACCGCGCAGCGGGGGCGTTGGAACCGATACACAAGAAAGCTACGTCGGGATTCCCGCGCTAGGCATGCCTGGGTTACCAATCGAACTTCCTGAGATCAAGCTCGCCTCGCGAAACACTCAAATGGGAACCGCCAAAATCGGGCTGGTTTGCTACGACGCGAAAACCGGTGTCGCTCTGGGGGCCGGCGGTGAATCGACCGCATTGACCCACAATAATGACACTTACGTGTTGGGCGTTGGACCGTTTCGCAGCGGTTCGGTGATCGACCAACGCCAAAAGGCGGTCGGTTACAACGGCGTCGGTGGCAGCATCATCAACAAAAGCAAAGTTGCGAAAACGACGCCTATCACGATCATGGATCGCAAAGACGCGGTCATGGGTTCACCATCAACCCCCGCCGCACAAATTGCGGAAACGCCGGCCATGCCTGAATACTTCAATCGCTAACGCGGCATGTAAGAATCCAAGTCGTTTGTTAAGATGCTTGATCCAATCATGGAACGGTTCTCCGGTCCATGGTTGAACGTATTGCATCATCAAACAACAAACTTCATTGGGATTAGCATCGTGTCAAACTTAGCAGGCAAAGTCGTTGCGATTACAGGCGGCGGGACGGGAATTGGCGCGGGGATCGCGCGAGAACTGGCCACCGCGGGCGCCAAAGTCGTTGTTGGCGGACGTCGCACCGAACCGCTCGAGACGTTAGCCAAGTCGATTTCAAGCGAACATCCTGTGCGGACTCACGCCATCGATGTCGCCGATCCCAACAGCATCGCCGCCTTCTTTGCCTTTGTTCGCGATCAAGCGGGCGAGGTCGACATCTTGGTGAACAGCGCGGGAATCAATATTCAAAATCGCACCATGGCTGCGATGATTCCCGAAGACTGGGATCGTGTCATGCAAATCAACGCCTCCGGTGCGTACCGCTGCATGCTCGAAGTGTTGCCGCAAATGCGTGAACGTCGTGATGGCGTTATCATCAATATCTCGTCGATCGCAGGCAAACGCGCTATCTCGCTTGGCGGCGTGGTTTACTGTGCCAGCAAGTTTGCGATGACCGCTCTCGGCACTGCCGTGTCAAACGAAGTCCGCAACGAAGGCGTGAGAGTGACGAACGTCTATCCCGGTGAAGTCAACACACCGATCCTGGACAACCGGCCGGTGGCGGTCACACAAGAGCACAAAGACGCGATCTTGCAACCCGAAGACATCGCGGCGCTGGTCGGCACCATTTGCCAGTTGCCACCGCGAGCTCATGTCCCCGAAATCGTGATCAAACCAACGATCCAAGAATGGGTTTAGTAGTTTAGTAAACGTATTGCAGTCCGAAATGGATGCCGTGCACATAAAACGTCTTGTAATCCATCTTGGAACTTGGCCGCAGCGGATCGGAAACTGGGTCCGCTAGGTTCGATGCCAAATCATTGTCGATCAGCCCCGAGACTTGCAAGGCATCCGTCATCGCGATGATGTGATACCCCACCGTTACGTCAAACCGTGGGAAATAACGCCATCCCAGCGACAGGTCGATTTCGGGAACCCAACCGAACGTATCGTCAGTTCGATTTCCTGCATTGGTGCTGCGAACCAACAAACCATTGGGGTCGGTAAACGTCGGCCCATTGCTGGTTTGGGTCTGTCCTGCCAAGGTCGCTTCGCGTCGCAGATTTCCAGCGGCAATTTTGAACAAACTGTTGAACGACCAACACCCCTCGCGGTAGCGTGTGGCAATTCCGATCTGAGCTCCGTGAAAGTCGTTTTTTGTGTCGAACGAATCGCGAATGGCGATCACCGAGCCGAGCGGAGCAGGGTTGTCGTCGCCCGCGGTCGACGTGCTCGAGGTAACCAGATCTTCGCTCAGGTGCATGTACTGGTACCCGTACAGTAGATCGACCGTGCCGCCGTAGCGTGAATAGGCATGCTGCCGAATCGACAGGTCGCCTCCGTACACGCTGCTCGAAGCATGCACGTTTGCAAATCCCGAATTGGTGAACCCAGGTGTCGCGACAACTTGCGTGTCTTGGCTCGCCGTTTGGCCGGTGGTGACATTCAAGAAAGGTCGTGTGATCACGGAAGTCGTTGATTGGTCGGCACTGAAATTATAGGTCTCATCGCCTGTCGCCCAACCGCGAAACACCATGCTTCGCGACCGGCAATCGTCAAGCCATGTGCCCACGGTCAATCGACCTCCGGCGGTAAGTTCATTCAGGTACTCACCGCCACCCGCCAAGATTCGAGTCGACGCCTGACCGAGTTGCCCCGGGTTGGTAGCCGATTCGGGACCGGTGGTAAACAGCGGCGGTAAATAATCACCGCTGCGGAACATCAGCAGCAACTCAAAATTGGCAAACCAACGGTCGCGGCGGAACACCAAGTTGGCGTTCGCCCAGTGTCCGGGGCCGCAGTGATTGCAACCCATCGAGTCGCATCCAAAGCCGTCACAGCCATACGAAGCACAACTTTCGACACCGCAACCGACGTCCCCATACCCGACGTCCCCATACCCGACGTCTCCGTACCCGCCTTCGTAATAGGGTTCGCCTTCGGACCAAGTTTCAATCGGTGCCGGCCAAGCGTCGTTTTCGACGATGATTTCTTGCTGGCCGCCGTCGTGAGGCGTCGGGTCCATCAACACGACATCATTGTGGCTGACTTGTTGCAGTTTCGCACGGCGTGATAGCAATTGTGGCGCCGTCGCTGGCGAATCGTCACCGGCATCAACGTCACTCGATTCCACGACGTTGCCATGAACGTCTTCGATCGGAACCGGAATCAGTCGCGAATTCGACTGGGTAGCCGACTTTGTGACCGTTGGCGGCTCATAGACGCCACGATCCGGCTTTTTCGTGCGTACTTGAGCCTGCAACCCAGGCGTTCCCAACAATACGCTAGCAATCGACGCAACTCCAAACGAAATCTGGAGAGCGGAACAGCGGATCGTACGCGGCAATTTCATTGCTTATCTTCCGACACATTGAACGAATCATCATCAGTCCGCTGAGTACACAGCGACCCTAGTGAATGTTTCGACAATTCCAATCGTGCCGGTTGAGCAATTCTGGAAAGCTTTAACGGTTATTCGGATTGTGAGGCCGTAGGATAGGCTTCCAGCCTGTCAAGTAGGATAGGCTTCCAGCCTGTCATCGGTCCTCCGCTCCCACTGGTACGGGCCGAAAGGCCCTCGGGGAACACGCGAGTGGCCCCCCGGCCGCTGACGAGAACGTCCGGCTTAGGGTGACTCTAACAACTCGCATTCGTTCTTTTTTTAAGGCCGGAGGCCGGTACAATTCATGCCGGTGGTGTTAACCACCGGTTTGGAATGCAGCAAATCCAAGGCCGGAGGCCGACACATTTACATCAGTCATTGTGTCGGCCTCCGGCCTTTGCAGCTCATTCGCTACATCCCGTGGCCTTACGGCCACGGCAGAGGATATATCGGCCTCTGGCCTAAGCCGGACGTTCTCTGACGCGTCACGGCTTATTATCGCAACGAGGTCGAAAGTCTTCGCGACTTTGCTACGGGTGGCATCAGACACGCTTACTCTGGAAAACGGCCTTGCTGGATCGGTGGAAAATCGCCGGTCAAACCTTCGACCATAAATGCGACCAGATCGGCCTTTTCCTGTTCCGTCAACTTCAGCGGCTTGATCTTGTCGCTCAGCCATTGATTCGGATGTCCGCCGCGATCGTACCACTCGACCACTTCCTCGAGTCGTTTTTTGGCTTCCGTCGTGCATGTACGGGGGCGACGCAGCGACGTTTCGCATCGTGGGTGTCTTGAACGCCCCACGATCCTTCTCGTCTTTGCTGATTTCGAATCGGCCGAGGTCTGGTTTCTCGGCTGCCATCCCAACACCGAGATTGTGGTACTGTTCGTCGGTAAAGTTGCCACCGGCATGACACGCCGTGCAATTAGCTTTCCCGAACGTCAACTTCATTCCTCGTTTGGCCGACTCGCTCATCGGATGTTCGGCCACCCCCTGCTTCAACGCGTCATACTGCTTCTTCAACTCTGGTTCTTCGTCGAGATACTCTAGATCATCCGCGAACGTTTCCTCGAAACGGACCAGCGGAGCGTAGTAGTCATAAGGGGCAGGACCGGTAACGATGGCGCGTTCGAATGACGCCAGCGCCTTGCCAACGTTGTCGATATTCAACCCATCCTCGAAAATTGCATCAAACTGCAACTTGTAACCTGCGATCCCCGACAAGCACTCGACACATCCCGAGTGGGTGTTGCCCATTTCGATCGGATTCGCGATCGGCCCAACCGCTTGTTCTTCGAGTGTTGCGGCGCGTCCATCCCAGAACTGTGCCTTGCTAACAATCCGGTTGTACGAGACAGGTGAGTTTCGTCCCCCCTCTTGTTGGCGGACGCCAACACCAAATTGTGTGTTCGCAGCGTAGCCTTGGTCGGGATCGTGGCACGACGCACATGACACGGTGCTGTCGGATGACAAGCGGGGATCAAAATACAATTGACGTCCCAGCTCGATCTTGGCTCGCGTCATCGGGTTGTCTTCGGGGATGAACACGTTCGCACTGGCTGCATCGAGTCCGAGTGGCAACTTGACTTTTAATTCCTCATGATTTTCGGGCTTGGCGAGCCAAAGTTTCAGCTCTGCCGCCGTCAAATCACCTTCGCCGGGAATCCCCGTCAACAAATTCCCCTGACCCAGCGTGACTTCGTTCGATCGGGGTGCCGCCGAGACGGATTCTTCCGCCCAACTGTTCGTATGCAGCAAGCCAAAGCTCAATAAACAGAAGCTCGACGACAGCAGGGTAAGCCGGGACACCCAGGCAAACGGGGAACAAAATTTTTGTTGGTAGGTAGAAGGTCGCATCAGCGGCGTCTCTCGATTATTCGCAGGGGGGTTTAGGTAGGTTGTCTTAGTATAACTACCTTTTCCAAGCACTTCACCATGGTGTAGGACGACAATACGTGCGTGCAATTTTGAATTCACATGCTTGAAATCAGAGGGGTGGGATCGTCTCGGTGGTCCCAATCATGAAGGATGCTTAACAGAACGGATGCTCAACAGAATGGAGCCCTGGCGAAACTCAAACTCATTTTGTTGTCTCGCCACCTGCCCCTCAGCGGGACGTGTCGGGTACAATTGCAGCGGAACGCAAAACGGGTCGTCGACATCCGGACTATTCGTTCCAGGCTATTCATTCGGGGCGAATCGTTCCGTCAAACAAGTCCGTAGAACCAGATTTTACGCCTGTGACTC
>NZ_ANOG01000816.1 GCF_000346295.1 Rhodopirellula maiorica SM1
CTTGTCCATATCGTCGGCAATTCGCTCGTGTGTCGGTTGTTCACGTAGCGAGTGCAGCAATTCACGAGCCTCATCCATCTCGCCCTTGCGAAGCCGCAACCGCACGCGTGCGGCCAATAGTTCACGAATCGCCACAAGGTCGATGATCGCGTTCTGGACACCTCGGATGTAAGCTTCGGCTTGTAAACGCATATCATCGCCACTCAAATCGGCGACCGCATGCGGATTGAGCCCTGGCACCATGGGCAATCTTGCTAGGATCGCGCCACCATTTTTCACATACAACAGATGTAGCGGCGAATCAGCCGCCTCGACATCCAAACGCCCATTCCAATCGGTTCGGCCGACAAACGACATGTCCCCGGTTTCCAGATTTTTATCGTAAATCTCGTAACCGATCAGCGGAAAATCGGGGTCCTTCTGAGCATGCAGCCGCAACATCGTTGATTCACCGAACGGTCGACTCCGCAGCGCCATGCGAATGTTCGTTTGTTGCTACGGCCTTGAACGCCCACCTGCACGGCCGGCATGAAAGTCCATCTACTAAAG
>NZ_ANOG01000817.1 GCF_000346295.1 Rhodopirellula maiorica SM1
TGGGCCGCTCGATGTCGGATTCCTCTGCCGTCTCGGACGCGGCCTCCTTGCCGGCCCTGCAGCCATACACCTTGGCAATCTCTTCTTCGACGCGAAGATGCGGCACCATTTCGCCAGCAATCTTGGAAAACCGACTCAGCCGGCCGGTGATATGCAAGAAACCTTGATCATCGACATTGGCGATGTCCCCTGTGACGTACCAACCGTCCTGGACAACTTTGCGAGTCAATTCGTCTTGGTTGACATAGCCTTTCATCACGTTCGGTCCGGTCACCATCAGCATGCCGTCCTGGCCGGACAACAGTTCGCTGCCATCCTCGGGTGAAACGATTCGAGCACCAATCCCAGGCAGCGGACGTCCCACACTGCCTTCGATGCGATCGGCTTGATATTTTGCCGACGAACGACTTGGCGGGATGTTAACCGAAACCAACGGACTGAGCTCGGTCGCGCCGTATCCTTCGACCGGACGCACGCCAAACCGCTCTTCAAATGCATCAAACAGTTCGGCGGGCATTTTTTCAGCGCCCACCACCACGACATCCAGTGTTGCGAATTGTTCCGGTTCCACACGTCGCAGATAGCTTCGCAGAAACGTGGGAGTCCCCAGCAGCACGGACGCTTTGAACTTGGCCGCCAACTTACCGATCTGGCGAGCATCGAGCGGGTTGAAGTGGTAAACGCCGGTTGGTCCCAACGTCATCACCGCCCACAACGTCACGCTATAACCGAACGAGTGAAAGAAGGGCAACACCCCGATC
>NZ_ANOG01000818.1 GCF_000346295.1 Rhodopirellula maiorica SM1
TTGCTTTTCATCGCCTGGTGGATTGACCGATAGCGTACCAGATTGGCAGCTGGAAATGTCCAGCCCCCGGAGCGTGAAAGCGGGGATTTTTGGCCTGCGGTTTGCTCCGAATGTGCGGGTTCTCGGGCACGCTGTCGCATCGGCAGACCACAGAGATTTCAATCTAGGTAGACTTCGTTGAGTTTACAGCCACTCGGCGGGTTTGCCGCCTTTTTGCCACTGCAACACGCCGAAGTGCGGATCGCCGCTGGCACACTGCGAGCCATGATGCACCAGCACCAGGGGTCGCCATCGCGATGGGGACGTCGCAATAGGGACCCAGGGTGGCTCGTTACAATGAGGGTTGGTACTGCGATCGCGCCGGGTAAAGATGAGCGAAGCAAAGACAGTTTTTTGAGATTCGAATAGTGAGGAGCCATCCTGATGGACAATCTGTGGAAGCGTGTAAGCGGCGTGTTGGCGGCGATGTTGTTTGGATCGCTGTTGACCGGTGCCGTGCTGAGTTTGCCTGAGTCGCTGCACCGCGATAGTCACGCGCAAGACCAGTCGCGGGTACCGATGCAGGGCCAACATCTCGACACGGCTCAAGATCTGTCACTTTCGTTTCGCAACGTCGCCGAAGCATTGCGACCAAGTGTCGTCAGCATCAGCACCAAGCAAACACAGATTGTCGGCGGTCGGCAGAGCCAACGACGTGCGTTGCCGCCAGGCTTTGAAGACTTCTTCGGCTATCAACCCCAAGCCCCTCAGCGGCGTGAGTCCGAAGGAATGGGCAGCGGTGTGATCGTCCGCAAAGACGGCTACATTTTGACCAACAACCATGTCGTCCAGGACGCTGACGAAATCAAAGTCCAACTCAATGACGGACGCATCGTGCAAGGCAAGATGGTCGGCACCGACCCGCAAACCGATTTGGCGGTGATCAAAGTCGATCTAGACGGATTGCAACCAGTGCTTTTTGGAAGCTCGGACGACATCCGTGTTGGCGATTGGGCCTTGGCGATCGGCAGCCCGTTTGGATTGGAACAAACCGTCACCGCGGGCATCATCAGCGGAAAGAACCGAGTACAAGGGATCGTCGACGATGGCAACGGCTTCGAAGATTTCTTGCAAACCGACGCGGCCATCAACCCCGGTAACTCGGGCGGCCCGCTAGTGAATCTGCGAGGTGAATTAGTAGGGATCAACACGGCAATCCTGTCACGCAGTGGTGCAAGTGCTGGGATCGGATTTGCAATCCCGGTCTCCTTAGCAAAACCGGTACTTGAATCGATTATCGAATCCGGCCAGGTGCGACGTGGTTTCTTGGGCGCTCAAGTGGTCGACGTGACTCCGGAAAGCAGGCAAAAGTACAACCTCACGGTGAACTCGGGTGCACTGATCGGAGGACTACTGGAAAATCAACCGGCGGCGAAAGCGGGGCTGCAACCCGGCGACGTGGTGACGAAATTGGATGGCCGTCCGGTCCGTTCGGGAACGCAGTTGCGAAATTACATCGCCAGCCGCCCACCTGGTGCTACGGTGGTCATGGACATCATTCGCAATCAAAAAACATCGCAAGTCACTGTGAATTTGCAGGAACGAACCGACGAAGCAATGGCAATGTTCGGTGCCGGATCGCTGTTTGGTGCCGAATTGATCCCGGTGACTCCGGAAACGGCCAAGCAATACGGATACGAAGGGCTGCGTAGCGGTTTGATCGTGGCGAGTGTCGAAGACGGCAGCATCGCTGCGCAGGGCGAATTGCAGGTCGGCGATGTGATCGAATCAGCGGCGAATATCCAAGTCTCGTCGGTCGATCAATTGTCGCTGATCTTGGATGAAGCCCAGAAACAACGGCAACCATTGCGGTTGGTCGTCCGACGCGGCAATGCCCGGATGCTATTGGTCGTCCGCTAAAATCCGCGATCCATCCGTAGCGAAAGTCGCCGAGACTTTCGGTTTCCCCCAATTCCCCGCGAAACTTTTGACGAGTTTCGCGGGGAAAGACTGACGAAGCACGAGGATCCTCGCTCGACTTTGCAACCTTTCGGGTTATTCACATTCTGCCTGCTACAACGAGCCACGACTCTCTTGCATGCATTGGATTCCAGACAGATTCTCGGTTGTTGATTTTGCGTAAAACGGTACATTCGTAAGGATGACTGCTACTGCAAAACCGCTGCCGACCATCCGTCAATTACCCCCCAATCTCGTTAACAAGATCGCTGCGGGCGAAGTGATTGAGCGACCGGCATCGGTTGTGAAAGAGCTGCTCGAAAACAGTGTCGACGCAGGCGCCTTTCGTGTCGAAGTGACGATCAATGGCGGCGGCACCGAACTGATTCGCATCAGCGACGATGGGTGTGGCATGACGGCGGAACAATTGCCGCTTGCCGTTGCCAGTCATGCGACCAGCAAACTGCCCGACGAAGAGGCCTTGTTTCACGTCCACACGCTTGGGTTCCGCGGCGAAGCGTTGGCGTCGATCGGCAGTGTTTCGCAATTGACGATTCGCAGCCGTACAATCGCCGACGACTGCGGATCAGAAATCAACGTTCGCGGCGGTGTGATCGAATCGCCAACGCCTTGCGGATGCCCCGTCGGGACGGTGATGGAGATTCGCAATCTATTCTTCAACACTCCCGTTCGTCATCGTTTTTTAAAGACGGCACAAACCGAGCGGGGGCATATCGTCGAAGCGTTTACGCGAATCGCGTTGGCCAATCCCGACAAACACTTTGTTTTGACGTCCAACGACAAGACGCTTTACGATTTACCACCGACGACACGATGGTCCGACCGCATCGCGGAGTTTTTTGGTGGCGAGATCGCTGATTCACTTATTCCGATTGAAAGCGACGACTCGCAAATTCGCGTCAGCGGCTATGCATGCGACCCTTCGGTCAGCCGGGGAAACAATCGCATGCAGTACATGTTCCTAAACGGTCGTCATATCCGCGATCGTTCGCTGCAACATGCGTTAAGCGAAGCGTATCGCGGGCTATTGATGGTCGGCCGTCACCCGGTCTGCTTTCTGCGGATGGAGATGCCCGCGGATATGGTCGACGTCAACGTCCACCCCACCAAGTTGGAAGTGCGATTCACCGATGGCGGCCGGGTGTATGGACGGTTACTGCAGACGCTGCGATACCAGTTCTTGAAAACCAACATGACGCATCGCGTTGGCCCCGCTTCGACAGCTCAACCCGACACGACTGCGAGCGAAAGCTCACAAAGCGGCGACGTCGTCGCTGCCGCGCCGAGTGTGCTGGGGTTACCGAGCCGCGTCGAAGCCGAACAGCGGCAAGGCGTGATCAATTGGGCACGCACCGGGGAAACACCTCCGATGCCCGCGAGCTTGTCGCCATCAGGTTCATCGCAAGCGATGCCATCGACTTCGCTGCCGGACTTCCGCCCGTTTCCTGGCAATGCCCCGCTACCTGGCAATGTTTCGCTACCTGGCAATTCATCGCCGATGACCGCAGCGGGCGATACCACAACCGACGACGCCACAACCAATAATGGTGACGCCGCAGCAGAGTATGCGTCTTGGGACCCTCAGCCCGCTGCGAACGATGGCAATCCAAGCGATGGTAATCCAACGGTTTGCTACCTTGGCTTCCAAGTTCACAATCGCTATCTCGTCACGCAAGACGAGAAGGGAATGGTCGTCATCGACCAACACGCCCTGCACGAACGCGTGTTGTACGAGCGAGTGAAAGACAAAGTGTTAGGCGGATCGGGGCGACTAGAATCGCAGCGTTTGCTGGTCCCCGAGCCCGTTTCGCTAACGCCCGCCGAACGAACCGCCGCGCTCGATTCCAAGGAAACGCTGGCCCGAATCGGAATTGAAATCGATGACTTTGGGGGCGAAACGATCCTGATTCAATCCTACCCGGCAATGCTGAAACGCATGGCGCCTGGCGACATGCTGCGAACGGTGCTGGAATCGGTAATGTCGGCAGGCAAAGAGCCCGACGCGCAAGACCTGCTGAATCATTTGCTCAGCACGATTGCCTGCAAAGCTGCCGTCAAGGCGGGTGATCCGCTCACGCGTGAAGAGATCACCAGCTTGCTGGAACAGCGTGATTTATACCAGGACACGCACCATTGCCCGCATGGACGCCCGACTGCTTTGTTCTTTAGTCGAGACGAACTGGATCGCATGTTTGGCCGACTGGGGCCTCGCGGACGCGCAAAAGGCTGATCAACCATTTTTTTTGCAGCGTTACTGCTCCCTCGGCCGCAATGCGGTTCCTTGGCCGCAATGCGATTCGTCGGCAGCAACCGTAAAATTCTTGCCCCGCCAAGACGACATCATTCCCCACTGCGGGCGACGTTGGTTTAAACTATAGAATGCACGCGTCTTTTCTAGCGTGCAGCGGAGCCTAATCCATTGCCCCTATCCAATTGACACATGCCTGACGCTAAAACGTTGGGCTCGGCTCTCACGGCTCGAATGAGTTTCCGCTCCACATAACCAACGAGTCTACGATGGCTTCTATTTTACTGTGCGAAGACAGCCCAACGCATACGGTGCTGATGCAGACGTTGCTCGAAGACGATGCTCATGAAGTACGCTGTGCTCAAGACGGACGCGAAGCGATGGCGTCGATTGCCCAGCACATGCCCGAGTTGGTGGTCACCGATTTGCGAATGCCCAACATGAACGGCCTGGAATTGGTCCAAGCGTTGGTGTCCGGACAATCATCGCTGCCCACCGTCGTCGTCACGGCGCGAGGTTCCGAGGACTTGGCGGTCGATGCACTTGCATTAGGCGCAGTGAATTTTGTTCCCAAAAATTCGCTCAACATGCTGCTCAACCCCGTTGTACGGCAAACGATCGCGTATTCGGGCAGCGATCGATTCTCGCAGCCATTGTCGGGACAACTTCGTTCACCCGAGTTTTATTTCAAACTGAGCAATGACATCGAATCGATCAATCCGGCGACACAGATTGTTATCCAAGCGTTAGCAGCGTCGGGCAAACTCAATTCCACCAATCGAATCCGCATCGGGATGGCAGTCGCCAGCGCGTTGTTCAATGCGATCTGCTACGGCAACCTCGAACTTAGCGACGAGGACCCGATCGTTGCCAAAGTCATTGCGGGTGACCGAGACAGCTATAACGAACTGATGAATCGCGCAACGTCCGATAGCTATCGCAAACGCAGCGTGCACTTAAAGGTGTCGGGCGGCGACAAGGACACGCGGATCTCGGTGTCGCATGATGGAAATGGCCGCTTGGCTCGATTTAACCCCGCTCCCGGCACGCCTGAATCATTTGAATTAGAGCAGTGTCGCGGGATGATGCTGATCACCAGTTTTATGGACGAGGTGATGTTCAATTCAGGTTTCAGCGAAGTCGTGATGGTCAAACATCACACGTGAGCCGAACCGTTACATCGACCAACCAGCCTTGGGGTCATCATGGATCTGCGGCGCGTGAATGGCGGCAAGCCCCTTGATTCGACTGCTGACCTTTTCGACCGCCGCTTCATCGGTCAACACTTCTAACGACAACCGGAACGAAGCGGTCTCGGAGGGTTCGATCTTCACCACTCGCCCTTGCTCGGCCTCGAACGAACGTGTGTTTGGAAAATTGGTTGCGGGCTCCATGCCGACCACATAGCCATCACTTTTGGCGCCGGTGTTTTTCCACAAGATGAAATTGGGAAGCTGGCTGACGTTAAACGTGACCGCCATCCCACGATTTCTTTCCGCCGTGCGGAGCATCGCGGTGGTTTCGCTCGAATCGTCGCTAACCAAGTTGGCAAAGTAAACGCGTTCCTGATATCCCGATTCGGGCTTATCAAATTGGTTCCAAGCATCAAGCTCGCTTGCGGACAAAGCGTCTTTGGGAGCAAGCTCTTCGCAGGCGGCTTCGAGTACCGCACCCGGCTTTAGAATCGGCGAGCCGACGTTGATGTGATACAGCAACTGCATCGTTGCAGGAGTCGATAATTCGTTGGTGACATCGTCCAACAAATCCACTCGATAGCTGCCCGCATGGACTCGCAATCGCGTTCTCATCCTCAAACGCTTAAAAAACAGTCGCGATTCGATCACTTCGCCAATCAATTCGAGCCGGCCGGACGCTTCGTCGTATTCGATCGACAGCGAATCAGCGGCCAGATTCCCGATGCGTCCGTGCAGCGGGTATTTCAGTTTTCCCGATTCATCGAATTCAGGCGCCCCGTTGCTTTCCAACCCACAGCGAACGACCAATTCATCGAACCCTTCGAGCCACCCAAGTCCGCTGGGGTCAAACAGCGGAACTTGGGACGGATGGACAGGGCCGTTGACTGGCGAATCCCAACCAAACCGAATCCCCTCGGCCTCGATTTTCCAGATTGACATCCCGCGAGTGGGCAGCACGATAACCCGCATCACGCCGGTATCAATTTCAACGACTTCGACATTATCCGACGCGCCCCCGACGAAACGGCCATGCCGGGTTTTGACGTTACCCATGCGTGTTTCCACGTCCATCGACAAGGGCGATTCGCTATCCCAGGCGATTTGGGGCTCGCGGCGGTCCCATTTTCGAAGTGCGACAATTTCTGCCATGATCTTTCTGAATCTTTGAATGCGAGGGCGATTAGGCGTTTGTGGATGCGATCGGGTCGAGCAAGGTCGTCTTTTTTATCGGTTCTGAATCGCTGGCGTTCTTGCCCGTTCGCTGCGAAGCAAATAAAACATAACTTCCTCAGAAACCAATTTAGGGCGTTTATTTCATCCCACTGATCGATTTCTTCTGCACAAAATTGTGCTCTGTGACCGAAGAACACGTTTCCAGCCTGAACATACTCTTTCCCTCCGAGAATCAAAGGTACTACGATCGATGAGTAACGTTAAGCTGGACGACGGCTTAATCCAAGATGACTCGGTTGCTAACATTCTCGACTCCGCGATGGACGCAGGCGAGGGACTGCTGCGATTGACCCCCACTTGGGTCCCCCGATCGTTTTTGCATCCCGGACGCCGGATCAAATTGCATCCTGGGGACTATTACCGCTTTGGTGCCGACCGTGGCGGTATCGACGAACGATGGTTCGGCAGTACCACCGAAGCAGCCAACGAAGGCCGTGTCTGGCACGAAGGGCTGAGCTTTGTCCTCTTCGAAGGCAAAAAGTTCACGCTGCGAGATGCCGTCTCCGAACGCGGTAACGATATTGTCGGCGAGTCGATCTATTCAAAATACGATCGTTGGCCCGTTTATTCGAAATTCTTTGACAACATGGGGCCGATCCCCCATCACATGCACCAAAGTTTCGAAGACGCAAAATTGGTGGGCCAGGAAGGGAAGCCTGAAAGTTACTACTTCCCGCCTCAGTTGAATAACGTCGACAACAACTTTGCTTACACGTTCATGGGACTTGAACCCGGCACGGAAAAATCGGATGTGCGTCGCTGTTTGGAAAACTGGAACGCCGGTGACAATGGCATCCTGGACCTCAGCCGTGCCTATCGTCTGAAACGAGGAACCGGTTGGTTGATTCCGCCCGGCGTCCTGCACGCCCCGGGGTCGCTGTGCACGTACGAACCGCAGTGGGGCAGCGACGTATTCGGGATGTACCAATCGATCGTCGAAGGCCGCTATGTGCCATGGTCGCTGCTGGTCAAAGACATGCCCGAAGAGAAGCACCAAGACCTGGACTTTATCGTCGGCCAGTTGGACTGGGAAAAGAACGTCGACACCCACTTCAAGAACAATAACTATCTCGAACCGGTCCGCGACGAAGAACGCAGTGGCGATGGTTACGAAGATCGGTGGATCGTCTACGGCACCGTCGATGGCGAACAGTTGTTCAGCGCGAAAGAGTTGACGATCCAGCCCGGTGCGAAATGCACTTTACAGGATCCAGGTGCAAGCAGCTGGATCACGGTCCAAGGCCGCGGCCGTATGGGATCACTCGATTTGCAGACGCCAGCGATGATCCGCTTTGGCGAAAACACTTCGGATGAAGTCTTCATCTCACATGTCGCTGCAACGAACGGCGTCGAGATCGAAAACCTTGGAACCGAACCGTTGGTTGGACTAAGGTACTTTGGTCCAAACACGCACAAGAATTTACCCAAGGCTGGCAGCTGAGGCTTCCACCACCGTTAACGATCGGGTTTGGAGCAGTGGGATTCGTTAGAATTCCTTGCGTCCCGGGATGTCCGGCGACATCCACTACCCCAGAAACAAAATTAGTCAGCGCAATACCAGAGCGATTCACACGAACTCTTTTAGGAAATCAAAGCGATGAAACTTCATAATGCAATGTGGCCCGGTCTGGTTGGCAAAGGCACCGACGAAGGGCAGGAGCCACCGATCAGCCTCGAGCGAATGCTCGACTTGACCGCTGCGGCCGAAGTCGACGGACAGAAGTTCGATGGCATCGACTACTTTCTGTTCCTGCCACACACCAATCCCGAAGCCAGCGACGACGAGATTCGCAAGATTGCGGATTTGATCGCCAGCAAAGGTTTGGCGGTCGGTTCGTTGGTCGCTCCGATTTGGCCCGGTACCGTTGGCGATTCGGCTATGGGCGATGCCGAGCAACAAGCCAAGTTCCTCTCGGCGGTGAAGATGGCTTGCCGTATCGCCGGAATCTTTAACGACCACGGTGTGCGTCAATACGGAGCAATCCGCATCGATAGCGCCGAGTTTGGTGTCGAAAAGTGGCGTGAAGACCCGAAGGCCAACACGCAAAAAATTGCCAACACGTTCAAAGAAGCTGCCAAGATCGCGGCCGATCACGGCGAGCGTTTGGCGGCCGAAGGCGAAATCTGCTGGGCCGGAATGCACAGCTGGAAAGACATCCTCGATTTGCTCGAAGCCGTTGGGATGCCTGAATCGCTCGGATTCCAAGCCGACTTGGCACACACCTATTTGTACTTGATGGGCTACAATGCGCCCGAACACGCACTGCTGCATGAAGGCTACAGCGACGAAGAATTCTATGCGGCGTACGAGAAGATGACTGAC
>NZ_ANOG01000819.1 GCF_000346295.1 Rhodopirellula maiorica SM1
AGCTGGGATTCGCGGCGAAGCGGCAGACGACTGCATGACGGGACTGGAAACGGCTGCGAATTCGGCCGGTGTCAACTGAATGACTTCGGGGATTCGGATTCCCTTTGGAAATTGGGTGCTGGGATAATTCGCCGCTTGCAATTCGACACTCACTTTTTCCGCTTGCTGATATTGGCCGAGCTGCCGCAGCACGCTGGCAAGAGCGGACTGAGTTGCCGGATCGTTTTGCAATGACACGGAATGCTCGAGCACACGTTGGGCTTCGGTCAACATGCCCACACGGGCTAATTGCATTCCCAGGTTGGAAGCCAGCGTCGCGTTTTGCGGTTGACCTTGCAGAGCGGCGCGACGCAGACACAGTGACGTACTGCTGGGCAACGTTCGATCGTCGCCGCGGGTCAGATAGATCGCAGCCAGCAAATCCATTGCTTCGGCGGCTTGCACGCTTTGGCCAGCCAATTTTGCAAGCGTTTGACGGGCATCGTCCAAGTAGGCTTCGATCGCTTGCGTCGAGGACATCCCATCCAAATC
>NZ_ANOG01000820.1 GCF_000346295.1 Rhodopirellula maiorica SM1
CAGCTAGGGTGATCATGACCGCCGCGATCGCCGCTGCTACGATCCAACCCAATCGTCCCATGGGGCAATCCAACGGATACGACGAATCAAACAAGGGCCAGAGCATCGGCACGCATGCCGACAACGTGACCAATGCGGTCGTGAACATGGCGATCGATCGCGAAACATTTCGACCACTGGCCGACAACAGTTGCGATAGGTCCGATGCGGTACCCAAAGCAAAAAACAGCAGGAGCGGAATCAACCAGAGTCCTTCGGCGCCGGCGAACGCGTGATTCGCATCCAAGTAGATCAGCAGCCCGACGATGGAAATCAAGACAGCCGAAGTTTTTAGACGGTCAATAAGCACGCGTTTTTCCTAGAGCGATGGGGGCCGAGGCGATTGCATATTCGCGGGCGATGCGTTGATTGGGAACTGCAACACGTACGGTCACTCATTCACGTTCAGTCCGCCGAAACGTCGTTGACGAAGCGCGAAGTCGTCAATCGCGGTGAGAAAGTTTTCACGCGTGAATTCGGGCCAACAGGTGTCAGTGATCCACAATTCGGAATAACTCAATTGCCACAGTAAAAAATTACTCACTCGCATGTCGCCGCCGGTGCGAATCATCAAATCAACATCGGGCAATCCCGCGGTATAAAGTCTCGCGGTGATCAGTTCTTCGCTAATTTCGTCTTCACGGAGAGTACCCGCCGCGACTTCGAGCGCGAGTTCTCGGGCGACTTTGGTGATCTCGTCTCGGCCACCGTAATCAATCGCCAACACCAATTGGGTACCGGGATTGGATTCGGACATCGCCAAGGTTTTGTCCATTTCAGTGATCACGTTCTCAGGCAATCGATCTCGTCGACCGATCACCTTCAATCGCAAACCCTGGTCCATGATGGTGCGGCGTTCCTCGATCAGATATTGCTCGAGCAAGTGCATCAAGAATTCGAGTTCCGCCTTGGGACGTTTCCAATTCTCGCTCGACAAACAATACAGCGTGATGGCGTCGATGTTCAGTTCGGTCGCCGTTTCGCTGACCATTCGCACGGTTTCGACACCGCGGCGATGGCCTTCGATTCGCGGTAAATCACGAGCTTGAGCCCATCGGCCGTTGCCATCCATGATGATCGCGATGTGCCGAGGGCGTTTGCTCTCGGCACGGTCGTCTTCCTGAGTAGCACGCGTTTTCGCTGGATCCTTCATCTTGCAGTTCGCCTTACTTGCGATGCTTCCTGACTAGCTAAGCGGTTGCAGTGCAAGTTCCGATGCGGCATCGGTAAAGATCGTTTGTGCGCGATCCGGGCCGACCGATAGGACGCCCACGGGAACGCCAACGAGTTCTTCGATGCGTCGGACGTAATCCATGGCACCGGTGGGGAATTGATCCATACGGCGAACATCGTCTACCGGTTCTTTCCAACCTGGAATCGTTTCATAGATCGGTTTGCAGCGACGTAGTTCGTCCGCATGACTTGGGAATCGTTCGATTCGTTTGCCATCCAATTCGTAGGCGACACAGACCTTTAACTCATCCAAGTGCGCCAAGACGTCCATCATCATCAATGCCAACCGCGTCACGCCACTTAGCCGTGCGGTGTAGCGAACGGCAACGGCATCGAACCAACCACAACGTCGTGGACGACCCGTGGTGGTTCCGTATTCGTTGCCCAAGTCGCGGATTCGGTCGCCCGTGGCATCGTCAAGTTCGGTGACGAAGGGACCGCCACCGACGCGAGTGCTGTAGGCTTTGCAAACCCCAAGGACCGTATTGATCCACTTTGGCGGTACCCCGGCACCGGCACAAACACCGACGCCGCTGCTGTTGCTGCTGGTGACAAATGGATAGGTACCATGGTCGATATCCAGCAAGGCGCCCTGCGCCCCTTCGAACAGGATACGTTTATCCGCTTCGGTCGCATCGAGCAGCAGATCGGTCGTGTCGCCGATCATGTCCTTCAGTCGGTCTGCCCACGCCGCAGCCATCGGCACGACCACTTCGGGTGCAACTTTTTGTAGTTCTTCGTCGGATGCGCCGAGGTTTTTCAGCAGCTGGATTTTTTGCTCCGCAACCGTGCGAATGCGTTCGTCTCGCTGCGGTTGGATCAAATCAGTCATGCGAATCGCATGGGTGCGTCCCACTTTGTCGCGATAACACGGGCCAATGCCACGGTTGGTCGTGCCAATCGATTCACCGCGGACCTCGGTCGCGTTGATCTGGCGATCTTCGGCGATATGCCAAGGCATCACCAGGTGAGCCCGTTCGCTGATCATCAAGTTCTTGGCACAGTCCACCCCGCGAGGCGCCAAGGCATCAATTTCGTCGAGCATCGTCGACGGATTGATCACCACCCCGGGCGTGATGAGATTTTGAACCTGGGGATGCAAGATCCCACTGGGAATGTGATGCAATTTGTAGGTTTGATCGCCCGCGACCACGGTGTGCCCCGCGTTGGCACCTCCTTGGTAACGAACCACGATATCGAACTGAGGTGCAAGCAGATCGACCAGCTTGCCTTTCGCCTCGTCGCCCCACTGCAGACCAATGACACAAGTACCCGACACCAAACGAACTCCCAAGAACTTTGGGGGGGGAAATTCCCGGGGGGGAAATCCCCACGGCGCAAACGGAAAAGCCTAAACCCCAGCGCGGATGCTGGCAAGCAGGTGGAGAGTAACTGGAACGAAAGTTCCCAATCGATCGCGACCCTATTGAGCAGCCGAGGCCCAGATTTTTTTGCTGCCGCATCAATCAGTGGCGTGAACTCTCCGATTTCTACCGCGTTTATTTCCTTGCTCGTGTTTGCGGAACAGCAATA
>NZ_ANOG01000821.1 GCF_000346295.1 Rhodopirellula maiorica SM1
CGTTCTTGAGTGATCATGCGTTGGATGTTTTAGGTGCGAGACCGGACGGCTTGTGCCGTACCGCTTGAAATTGGTGGATATCAGTTGGTGAACGGGGGTGGCAGATGACAGGCTAGAAGCCTATCCCACTTACAGCCAGATGCAATCGAGGGTTCCTGCGACAAGTAACGTCAAACTGATGGCGGCATTGGTGTTGAAAAATGCTTGATTGACCCGATTCAAATCGTCGGGACGGACTAGCCAGTGTTGCCATAACACCATCGCGGCAACAACCGCCAATACACCCCAGAAAAAGATTCCGAGACCGGTGCTATCCGCAAACGTGGGCAGCAAACTGAGTAGCCCCAGCATCACGATATGAAATACGGCAGCAATCTTTAACGCCCCCGCGATTCCAAATTTTGCTGGGATGCTGTGGAGGCCTGCTTCGGCGTCAAACGCCGCGTCTTGGCACGCATAAATGGTGTCGAATCCGGCAACCCAGGCGGCTACGGCGGCGGCAAGAATCAGTGGAGCGAGCAAGTCTATCGGGTTCGCGGTCACTTCGCCGCCGCGGATCGCGACCCAGACGCAGATCGGTGACAGACTGAGTGCGACGCCGAGCCAAAGGTGCGCTGCGGCAGTGAATCGCTTCGCCAGACTATAACCACACAAGAACATCAATACAGGAACCGCTGCGTAGAGTGGCAAACGGTTAGGCAAAAACAAAGCCGTGGATGCGATAAAGGCGACGGAGCAGCCGATCGTAAACGCCCACACGCTGCTGCGACGCAGCACTCCAGCGGGCAAGTGCCGCTTTTGGGTTCGGGGATTTCGTGCATCGATGTCGTGATCGACCAATCGGTTAAACGCCATTGCGGCACTGCGGGCGAAGACCATGCAAAGCAGAATGCCCAGCATGTCTTGCCAGCGAAACGAGGGACGCTCGCCTGAGGCGAGCGGAGTTGATAGCGCCATGACGGTCGCCAACGCAGCAAAGGGCAATGCGAACACCGTATGACTGAATCGAATCAGTCCGAGCCAATGCGAGATGTTCATGATTCTCTCCATCGCTGGATCAACGAGTTGTCGACGCCGATTTGGTCCATGATGCGACTGACAATAAAATCGACCAGCGAATCGAGCGACTCGACGCCATGGTACCAACCGGGCATCGCGGGCAATATCACAGCGCCGGCAGCGGCCAAGCGGTGCATGTTTTCGAGTTGCAATACACTGAGGGGCGTTTCTCGCGGCACAAGGACGAGTTTTCGATGTTCTTTTAAATGGACCTCGGCGGCGCGCTGGATCAAGTTCGATCCGGCCGCGCGAGCGATCCCGCTGAGCGTGCTGCCGCTGCACGGGCACACCACCATCGCTTGCGTGCGAAATGATCCGCTGGCGATCGGGGTGAAGTAGTCGTCATAGCGGTGGTAATGAATTCGCGATAGCACGCTTGCATCGGGGGCCGGGAGCGTTGTGCCCGACCAAGATGGGGAAAGCGTCAACAGTCCTGCGACATCGACATTGTAAGTATCCACGGTCGCGCCGAGTTCCTGCTTGATCACCGCCGCCCCGCTGGGGCTGATCGTGACGTGCACTTCGTAGCCAGCGCGAGCGAGGATTTGCAGCAAGCGGACCCCATAGATCGCGCCACTCGCACCGGTCATCGCCAGCACAACGGGGGCTTGATTCTTTGGATCTCGATCCGGATTCGATGCCGCGTTGCTCACTCGGTCGACTCCGCTGTCGGCGGTTTAGTGCCTTGGTAGATCGTGGCGACACCAAATGTCATCGGAGTGAACCGAACGTCGGTTAGGCCTGCGGCGGTCATGCGATCAGCAAGGGCCTGGCCATCGGGGAATTGGCCCACCGATTCGGGCAGATACTTGTAGGCCGATTTGTCGTTACGAGCGAAAAGCTGTCCAATCCGAGGCAGCACGTTGCGAAAGTAGAATCCGTAGGCTTGGCGGAGTCCGATCAGCCGAGGCTGAGAAAACTCCAGCACTACGACTTGTCCGCCGGGGGTGCAGACGCGAGTCATTTCGCGGAGGCCTTGGTCGGTATCCGTGACGTTGCGAAGTCCAAAAGCGACTGTGACACACTGGAAATGGTTCTCGGGAAACGGCAGCGATTGCGAATCGGCCTCGATAAACTCGATCGATTCGCTGGCCGTTCCAGGGCGTCGCTTGCGGATCGCAATTTCAAGCATCGCGTGACAAAAATCACTGCCCACGACGCGGACGTTTTTCGGAGCCTTTTTAGCAATCGCGATCGCAAGGTCACCGGTACCGGTACAGGTATCCAGGACAGGAGCGGTCGAGTCGAGTTTCAAAATTCGCACCGTACGCCACCGCCAATAGCGGTCGATACTGAGCGACAGCAGATGATTCATCGCGTCATAGCGAGGTGCGATTTGACGAAACATCTCTTGCACCCGCGAACCGCTCTTGTCGACCAGCGGGGGTGCTGCATCGGAATCGGCAGTGTTAGTGGTTTCGTGTTCGGTGACGACCATCGCGAGTCCAGCGGTTTTCGTTTTGAGGGTAGAGTGCTGTTAAGTTAATCTGCATCACCGAAACGGTGAAGCCCGACCCGTGTTGAGGTGGGGAAACGGAGGTTCATCTCCTCTTCGGGGAGGGTTCGTTGGGTTAGAAATGGCAAGGTATCTAGCTCTTCCCTGCCGCTTCCTGCGGTCTTCCATCCCAGGGTGGAGGGTGAATTGTCGTATCGCAGTACAGTCGGCATGCTACAAAGACCGTCAATCCGTACCCAGGTTTAACGGTAACTACGTTGTTTTTCTCGATATTTGAAGATTTTGAGCCCAATGCGAACTTTGCTTTTCGATATCGATGGAACGTTGTTACTGACAAACCGTGGGGGGCAAGGTGCGTTGGAACTGGCTCTACAGCAAGAATTCGACTTGCCCCACGCGACGGCGGAGGTGGATTACGCCGGACGGACCGATCGGGGGATTTTGGATGAATTGCTGATCTTGAACGGACTCGAGCCGAATAAATCCAATCGCGAACGGTTGCAGAATCGATATGTTTCGTTGCTGCCGGAGGTTTTGCAGCAGCGGGGTGGCACCGTGTTGCCAGGAGTGGTTGAGTTGTTGGAGCAATTAGCGATCGACGCGCGCGTGTGCGTAAGCGTGATGACGGGCAATTTGGTCGAGACGGCACATCACAAGCTAGATCATTTTGGTTTGCGGCAATACGTTCGCTGGATCGTCGGCGGTGACAGTGACGTCCATCGTGACGATTTGGCTCGTCGAGCAAGGGAGGTAATCCGCAGCGAGGCGGGCGAAAAGGCCTGTGAGCGGATCATGGTGATTGGTGATACACCGGCTGATATTCGTTGTGGACACGCGATCGGTGCCGCCGTGATCGCGGTTTGCACCGGCGGCTATACACGGGAGATGTTGGAGGTCGAAAACCCTCTGCTTGTCGTTGATGATCTGTCCGACTTGGTGATGCTGTTGCCAGTTTTGCTGGGAGAAGCCGCCGATTCACCTCCCCTTTGG
>NZ_ANOG01000822.1 GCF_000346295.1 Rhodopirellula maiorica SM1
CACTGCTCGGTGATGACTTTACGGTCCTCACGGTGCTGCCTTCGACAGGCACGATCGACGACGGACGCATGTTCGCTCACTTGCACAGCGTCCAAGACTTATCGGGTGCGGGACCAGTGGTGAACGTAATCGAGATTATGGCGTGCTGTGAAGATGCCGCTGGCGGATTGATTACCAACCTGTCTGCCGAGCTTCCCGAGACACGAATTGTCACGATTGCTCAAGTGGTGCAGACACAAATCGCCGTCAACGGATTGATGTCGCGTTTGTCCTGGGTCTTTCTGTCGATCCTGCTGCTGGTCGGTGGAGCGAGCATCGCGAGCGTGATGTACGCCAACGTGACCGAACGACGCAAGGAAATCGGGACGCTAATGGCGATCGGAGCCAACCGCAACTTTGTCACGCAAATGTTCCTTGGCAAAGCTGCGGTCTTAGGACTCGCCGGTGGAGCCGCGGGCTTTGTTGTCGGCACTATCCTCGCTGCAGTACTTGGACCACAGTTGTTGGGCATTCATGTACGCCCGATGCCGATGCTGTTGGGCGTGGGGATGGGTACGGCAACGATCGTCGCGGTCGCCGCTAGCCTACTACCCGCCCGCCGCGCCGCCGGTCTCGATCCATGCCTCGTTTTTAATGATTGATGATCGCAGATTGGAGATCGAAAGAACGTCAATCTCCAGTCTCCATCCTTTCTTCAAATCTACAACCTTCAATCTCAAATCTACAATCAACCCATGTATCAACTCAATTCTGTTACTCAGACCTACGAACGTCGCGGCCAAATCGTCACGGCACTCGACAACTCCGACCTCACGATTCCCGACAACGACTTCATTGCGATCGTTGGGCCGAGCGGAAGCGGCAAAACAACGCTGCTGTCTGTTCTCGGCGGCATGCTCGCGCCGTCCACTGGCGACGTGATGCTCGATGGCGAATCCTTGTACGACCTGTCAGTGGAAGAACGCACCGCATTACGAGGCCGCAAAATTGGATTCGTTTTCCAGTCGTTCAACTTGATCTCGTGGCTGACTGCCCGCGAAAACGTGCAAATCCCACTGATGTTGTCTGGCAAAACCGCCAAGCAACAAGAAGAGCGTGCGATGGAGATGCTCGACCGCGTTGGCTTGTCCGATCGAACCGATCACCGTCCGTCGGAAATGAGCCAAGGCCAGCAACAACGAGTCGCGTTGGCACGGACGCTTGCCAATGACCCACAGATTATCTTGGCCGACGAACCGACCGGAAACCTCGATTCAGAAACTCGCCAACAGGTGATGAGCTATCTAAATGAATTTCACCAAGACGGACGTACGATCGTCATGGTCACTCACGATGCGGACACCGCCGCGTTCGCGCACCGCACCATTCGGTTAGTCGGCGGAGTCACTCACGAGGTCGCCATTGCAAAAGCCGCCTGAGAAGAAGATGAGGAGTTGGGAGAGGGGAAGCCTGGGAGAAATTGTACTCCTCGTCTCCCAACTCTCCAGTTGCTCAATCTGAAATCTGAAATGTTGATGGCTGCCATTCAGCCGTCAGCTAGGTTCCCGGACCGCGTCACTCACCAGCCGACGCACCGGGAACCGTTTTTACCTCCCGCCCCGAAAACAGAAATCGCTATGGCACTCATTGAAGAATTTGAACGCACGGGATCGTGGCTGTTCCGCTGGCGCAGCTATCTGCCCTTCGTGTTCTTACCGTTGATCGTGACCGCCGTGCTGCGATATCCCGTGATTGAATTGCATCCCAATTTACATTTTATTTGGAGCATCATCAGTCTCGGCGTTTCGCTAGTAGGATTGAAGGTTCGCTGTCACACAGTTGGCCACGCCGCTGACGGAACATCGGGTCGCAACACGAAAACGCAAGCTGCCGAAATACTCAACACAACCGGCTTCTATTCCATCGTCCGGCATCCACTGTACCTCGGCAATTTCCTGATTGTCCTCGGCATTGTGTTGCACTCCGCGGCTCCCTGGTTGGTCGTGGTCTACCTGATGGCATTCGCATTGTATTACGAACGCATCATGTTCACCGAGGAAGCGTTCTTGCGAAGGAAGTTTGGTCGTGAGTTCACCGATTGGTCCAATCGCACGCCCGCGTTCGTACCAAGACTTCGGCAATGGAAGTCAGCGGAACTCCCGTTGGACATCCCCAAAGTTATTCGAGCCGAGTCTGCTGCCGTTGCGGTCATCGCATTGACTTTTCCGGCATTAGAATTTGCGATGCACGAAGCTCAGCAAGGCAATGTCGCCATCGAAACATCGTGGTACATCCTGCTCGGCAGCGGCATTCTTCTCTACATCATCGCTCGGGTTATGAAACGGCAACTCCGACGCTGGCTCAAGTACGAGCGAATCTTGTGCGAGGCTGCAAAGTGAGATCGCAAAGCTCCAAGCACCCTCCTGCGAATCCTGAGCCGCTCAGCGTTAGAGTCGAACGCATCATCAAGCGATATGGCTTCGATGGCGTGCAAGTTTCCAGTGATCAGCCCTGGCACGTCACTCTCACCGGCACCGTTGATGATGTCAACGACCGTGCGTTGGTCGTCGCGATCGCTCGAACCACTCCGGGTGTCACCGTGGTCCGCAGTGAAATCACCCTAACCAAGCAGAACTAAACGGATTCACCTCTCGAACGGAAACATCTCCCATGAAGTTTGATTGCAGAACCATTGTTTGCACTTTGTTTGCGTCGATGATCGCGACGATCGCCATTTCGGCGGAACCAGTTTCAACTGAATCTCATGCGGACGTTGCATCGGCGAACGATCTGTCGAACCTTGTCCGCAAAGTTGCGGATCAGGTTTCGCCCGGAATCGTCACTGTCTACGCTTTGCGTGGGCCAAGAATGACACTTCCTATGCGGTTGCGTGAAAGAGCGATTCACGGTCATCAATCTGCGCCATCGACATATCGGCCAACCACAACGTCGCCACCTGACTCTCCCGACGACCAGGGCTCGGGGGTCGTCATCGACCGTGACGGCTGGGTGCTCACTTGCAGCCACGTCGTTGAAAATGCCAACGCGGTGTTTGTGCGAACGGCGGACGGGCAAAAGTTCCATGCCAGCGAAGTCGTTTGCGATCCTTTCTCCGACTTGGCGATCATCAAACTCAAAGACGCTGCCGACCTGCAAGAGGTCAAATTGGCGGACTCCGACAGCCTGGGTGTTGGCGATTGGGTCATATCGCTCACTTCTCCCTATGATCTTCAACGTTCTGTCAGTGCAGGGATCATCAATTCGACGCAGCGATGGGTTCCGAGTTCACCCTATCCGCTAATTCAGAATGACGCCTGCACCAATCCCGGCAGTTCCGGCGGAGCGTTGCTGAACCTGCACGGCGAAGTCGTTGGAATCATCGAAGGAGCCGTCACGACGACTGGCGAGTTTCAAGGCATCGGATTAGCAACGCCGATCAACGTTGTTAAAGCCGTCGTGGAACAACTTCGCATGAACGGTTACGTCGAGCGATGCCGATTCGGTTTTGAAACCCAACCGCTGACTCCCGACATGGCCACGCTGTTGGAGCCATCGCTTCCAGCCGGGCTGTATGTAAAGGCCGTCATGCCACGATCGCCAGCCAGCCTCGCAGGTTTGCGTGAGGGTGATGTGATTACCGAGTTTGACGGTAAACTTGTGACGCAATCTTTTGACCCGGACTCAATCAACGCGAACGCGGCAACTGTCAAATCACAGGCGATGAAAGTGCTTCGCGACCACGAGGTCATTGGTTTACAAATTTCACTTGAACACGCATCGCACTCTAACGCAACACCGACAATTCCCCAGACGCCGCCAACGGATTCATTCGAGCACTACGATTCGCTCAACGGCCTGGGACTCGCGACGCTGACTCCGTCGCTGGTTCGTGAGCTTGACCTTCCACTGGATGCACACGGCCCGTTGATTACGCATGTTTCTTACGATAGTGAAGCGTATCGCGAGGGCATAGCGGCTGGCATGGTAATTGCTCGCGTCAACGATCGGCGAATTGAATACCTAGCCCAGTACGCAGAGATCATTAAAGAGCTGGAGCCTGGTAAGCCAGTGCTCTTTCTGTTGCAGTCCGATCAAGGCTCGCATTTGGTGATGTTGGAAACACATAGGCGAAAAGGTGACCAGTAACCCAAATGAGATCGACATACGCATGAGAAAAGAAAAGATTGAACTAAGGCTACTTCTGCCGACGGTCAGCGATGCGGACGATTCGTGCATCAGGCGGCTGGTGGAATTGCTGCAAAGCAAGACAGGAATAGACGCCGCACATTCGCTCAAGCTGAGTGACGAAAGCCCAGGCCAAATCTGCGTTCACTATGACCCGAATGTGGTATCGACGGGCGAGGTTCGCGAAATGGCACGGCGTGCTGGCGCGGAGCTTGACCAGCGATACGGGCATTGGCATAAACGAGTT
>NZ_ANOG01000823.1 GCF_000346295.1 Rhodopirellula maiorica SM1
AGTCGCTCCGACACCTCTCTCACCACCTAACTCAAGTTTTTGGAGGCGTTCAATCATGTTAAGTTCACATTGGCAACCGATGGCAGACGTGAATCGGCTTCGCAACGAATTGGACCGTCTGTTCGGCCAGGTAAGCGGCGGAAACGGTAATTCGCGACGTGGAACTTTCCCGCTGATGAATTTGTGGGAAGACGACAATTCACTGTATCTCGAAGCTGAATTGCCGGGATTTGAGATGGATGATCTCGAGATCTACGTCACCGGTGGCAACCAGTTGTCGATCTCGGGCGAACGCAAGCAGCCTGAGCACGAAGCGGGTGCATGGCACCGGCAAGAACGCGGTTTCGGCAAATTCCGACGCACGCTCGAACTGCCGGGCGACGTCGACAGCGAGAAAGTGTCTGCGAATTTCCGCAACGGCGTTTTGACATTGACGATGCCCAAGAGCGAAGCGGCAAAACCCCGTCGTATCGAGGTAAAAGCAGACTGAGTCGTTGCCCCGCTGCCCCAACCCATAGTGACGCGTGCGCCCGCCAATGCGGCATGCCGCGTCACGCACACGGTACCTAAACTCAATTCAATTGTTTCGGAGGTGATGTAATGAATACGACAATGAGTAATACGGACAAACAATCCGGCGACACCGCTAGCCCAGAACAAACCTATCAATCGACTTATGTCCCACGGTTTGACATTTGGGAAGGCGAAGAGGAGCTGTTGCTATACGGTGATCTGCCTGGCGTCAGCGTCGACGATCTCGACATTCGCTTTGAAAATCGCGAGTTGACGATCCACGGCAAAGTGCCTTCGCGTCACGAAGGCGAGTTCTTGATCAGCGAATATGGCACCGGTGATTTCCATCGCACGTTTACTGTCGGAGAAAGCATCGATGCCGAGAAGATTTCGGCGGAGATGAAGCACGGCGTGTTGACGCTGAGGCTGCCAAAATCCGAAAAGGTGAAACCTCGCCGGATCAAGGTCCAGGCCAACTAGTCCAGGCCAACTAAAGGTCACCAAGCCCGGGAGGGGCACGATAATTACGTTGCGGAAGT
>NZ_ANOG01000824.1 GCF_000346295.1 Rhodopirellula maiorica SM1
CGCTTCGATCAAGCTGATCATGAAGGCCCGGATCGATTCGCTGACTTGATCCGATTGCCAAGAGATGCGTTCCACATTGATGCCGACGGGCAATTCGGTCAACAGTTCATTGATCCGGTCGTCGATCCGCTGACCGACTTCGACCACGTTCTCGCCTGACGCTGGGGCGATTGCCAATCCGATCGCTTGCCGTCCGTTGTGACGGAGCATATGGCTGGGCGGGTCGGCGTAGCCGACATTGACGGTTGCAATATCGCGAATGCGGATGATTTCGTCTTGGCCGTCGACCACGCTTGTGACCGCCAACTCACCGATCTCCTCTGGCGTGCGGAATGCGCCCGTCGGTGCCACTCGCAATCGCTGTGTCTGGTAATCGACGTGCCCCGCATCGACGACCATGTTTTGCGACTGCAGCGTTTGGATCAGCTGAGCCGGTGTCAGATTCAGTTCCGCCAATTGGGCCGACGAAACGTCCAGATAGATTCGTTTGTCTTGAACGCCCCACAAGTCGACGCGAGCGACGCCCTTGACGACGCTCAACTCCTTTCGCATCTCCTTGACGTATTTCTCCAGCTCCGCGTAGTTGAACCCGTCGCTACTGACCGCCAGCAAGAATCCGAAGACATAGCCAAAGTCATCACCGACCTTCGGCTTGCCAGCCCCCGGCGGCAACGTCGGCTCGACGTCGGCCACCTTCTTTCGCAACACGTCCCAAACCTGCGGTAGTCGTTCGGACCAATAATTGCTTTTGATGTCCACCTTGATGATGGACAGGCCCGCACGTGAATTGGAATAGACGTTCTTCAGCTCCGTCATTTCTTGGAGCTTGGTTTCCAGTCGGTCGGTGACCTCCAGTTCCACCTGCTCGGCGCTGGCGCCGGGGTAGGTCGTGGTAATCGCTGCGGTCTTGACCGAAAACTCCGGGTCTTCTAGTTGGCCGAGCTGGAAGTAGCAGAAGACGCCACCCAAAACGATCAGCCCAATGCCGAAATAGGTGATCGCGCGTTTCTCGATGGATAGCTCTGCCAGATTCATTACCTACTCATCACGTTTTTGGGGGCCGCATCGCCGACGACGCTGGGCACGAAAAGACGATTGTATGAAAGCCCGGTGGGGCCGTTGTTATAAAAGCGACGGCCCAGAAGGGCCGTCGTACCTATGTCGCAGCGACGGCCCGGAAGGGGCGTCGTACTACGCCGCGGTGATCGTGTTGAGGATTTCACTTTCACAACAACTTGACCACTTGGCCTTCCTGCAGCGAATTCACACCGGACGTGACAACCCACTCGCCAACCTCCAATCCCTCATCGACCTTGAGTCCCACGGGCGTCAATTCACCGGTCTGGATGGCGCGACGCGAAACTTTGCCGGTACCCTCGTCGAACACCCAGACGAAGGTTTGCGAATCGTCCTCCGGCGCGGTGAACACCGAGCTGGGCGGAACAATCAGTTCCGCGGTTGCGGGCTTGTCATCCTGTTCGCTGTGGTTTCGAACGGTGGCAGCCATGCCAGGCAAAATCTTGACGTCCTCCGGTTGATTGATCTGAACGGTCACGGGGTAAGTCCGCGTGGTCTGCGAAGCTTCCCGGCCGACCTTGGTGACCGTGCCGAAGAAGTCACGGTCGGCGATGGCATCAAAGCGGCAAGCCACCTTTTCGATCTGCGGGACCAATCCGATCAAGGATTCAGGGAGCTGGACGGTGACTTCGATCACCGAGATATCGACCAAGCGGACAATGGGCTGCTTAGCCTGAACTCGCTGAAAGTTATCGACATAGCGAGCGGAAATCTCACCGTCAAAAGGTGCTTTTAGCGTCGCGTCGTCAAGTTTGTTCTGCGCTGCCTTGACGGCGGCATCCAAAGCCCGAATCTCCGCGCGTTTGGCTTGGATGTCCTCAGGACGGGCCCCGGACATACCAATTTTCAACGCCTCCTTGGCGTCTTCGACTGCGGCAGCGGTGCGTTTCTTGCGTGCCAACGAGATATCAAACTCCGTTTGGGATGTCGCACCACTTTCGATCAACCTTTCATTGCGACCATGTTCGGCAACGGCTTGCTCGTAGGAAGCTTCGGCTTGAGTGAGATCCAGTTTCAGTTGTTCGATCTCTTCGGGCCGAGCACCGCGTTCCATTGCCAATAGATTCGCGTTAGCGCGATCCAGGTTGGCTTGGTTGCTCGCGAGCGCCGTCTCAAAATCTCGCGGATCGATGGCGGCGATCACGTCACCCTTCTTCACTACCGACCCGACGTCCACCGGTAGAGAAACGAGCGGACCCGAAACTTGAAAGGAAAGCTCCACCTCGTTTTTCGCCGACGCACGCCCCGGAAACTGGCGTCCGCTGATCGCGGTTAAGTCTCCGACCTTGACCGTGCGAACCGGACGAATCGGGGTGGACTCGTCTTGCGTATCGGAGCACCCCGATACGAATCCCGAGACGAGTGTGGCCACCACCGCAACGCATGCGGTCGCTCGAAATTTTATTCTCATTTGCAACATTCAGTTACTCCACTATTCTTGCTGGCCTTCGGGATCGTCCAATCGCACCAAGAGCCACTGCTGAGTGGTGTCGTCGGCAAAATGGACCAGCGCGGGCGCGGTATCCTTGGTCAAGTT
>NZ_ANOG01000825.1 GCF_000346295.1 Rhodopirellula maiorica SM1
TGATTGGTACCGTTCTGCAACAAAATGGCTGATGTGGTTTCCCAACAGATAGTTGAACAGCGAGTTCGAAACCGAATGATCGAATACTGGGGGTGGGTGTCTGATCCCGCTGCCCAGCGTGATTATCAGGACCGAGTTACCTGTGTTTCCGTCAGCAACGAGGCTATCAACCAGTGGGAAGATTGGCAGCCATTCGAATCCCCTGAAGGACATTACGGACCACCCGTATATACGATTGAAGAAACAGAGATGATTTGTCGATTTCACGATGTCTGGAACGACGTTGCCGAAAACACGCCTGATCCGATGCCATCGCTTGAGGAACTCTTGGAGGATGGGAAATGGAGACGCCTCATAGAGGAGGCACATGGAGCATACCAATTGTTCATGAAACGTGGAAAACTTGACGAGAACGTGCCATTGCAGAACACCTCTGTGAACCTGAGCACTCATTCACGCGGCAACTGAAATCAAAGTCTTCCGTTCGTGCCCGGTTGCGGCAGGCGTTCTGGCACAGATGGAAAACACGTATGCTGCATCCAATCCTCGGAGACATCACACGAGAGAATGACAACGGAGACGGCCTCGCGAGGGTTTCGTACGGGGATCGCAGAACGTGCTGGGCGAAGCCTCGTACAAACGATTCCCCTTCGACTTTTTGCGTCACGGTTCGGACGGACTTCGATCGACGCACCGTGTAGGTCACCGACGAGTCATCCACCGCCACGATGCGTTTGTCGCTTAGCGCGACCCGGTGCACGTAAGGAGCCAGGTATTTAAGCGTGGGGATCGCGTGACCTACCGCTTGGATATCGACGACAAATTTCCTATTCCAAGCCGACATCGGAACGGTGTCGTATAGCCCACACGCTCGAAGCTCATCGGCCAGCTTCGCCTTGTAGACTCGCACCAGTGTGTCGTGATGAAACAGGATGTTCTTCGGTGTGCGCTGCCATGACTCGGCTTGGCCGTGATCATCCAACTTCACCCCGCCGCCAGGAACAACGTAGTGAATGTGCGGATGATAAACTGCTGGATCTCGTCCCCGGCCTGCTTGCGTCTTCGTTCTGGGCGGACCGCACAGCAGTGAGATAACCTGCTTGAGAGCATCGCGGAGCTAGCGGTTGGCGACCGACCAGGGCGTTAAGAAAAACG
>NZ_ANOG01000826.1 GCF_000346295.1 Rhodopirellula maiorica SM1
GGCTTGTTCGCGAATCCGGTCATCAAACTGAGTGATCGTCAGCAAGGCTGCCACAGCAACCAACAATCCGAGGGTGATCAGAATCGTCGTCACCAGAGCGATCACATATCGCAGTGTGATTCCACGTTCTTGCACCCGCTCGTCCACCGACTGGTTTGCTGAGGATGCCACATCGGGGACGACGTTCATCGCGTTTCCCCGTTGCTTTGCCGCCTAGCAGAATTCGTCTCCGCCGGGTCGGTTAAATTTGGCTCGGTTAAATTTGGCTCGGTTAAATTTGGCTCGGTTAAATTTGGCTCGGTTAAATTTGGCTCGGGTGAATTCGTTCGGGGAAATTCGGCTCGGGCCCTGCACCGGTTGCCAACGTGCTGAGATCGAAACGATAATTTGACTGGTTGGGTCGATCCAGCAACGAAAACTTACGAAAATCGGTGTTCCGCCACGTCGCGCGGTTCAGCACCGCGCGATAGGCCGCCAAGTTATCGCGAGTGATCAATCGCATTGGCGAATCGTAATGAGTTGGGATCCTGGCAAGGTCAATTCCGTTGAAAAAATCGTGTAGCAACACAATCCCCCAACCGCCCTCCATCACATGGCCTCCGACCGTCGCAAACAACACGCCACGTGTGATTAGGTCTAGCGCCTCGGGTGTCGCGTCAACTCCGCCGATAATCACATCGATTCCGGGCGTATTTTCTAAATCTCGCATCGCCGCAATCGCACCAATTGC
>NZ_ANOG01000827.1 GCF_000346295.1 Rhodopirellula maiorica SM1
CCTTTTTGCGACCTCGTTTCGTTTCTTCCCTCGCTCTCCCAGACTCTGTTGACCATGAATCGACTGCTCCCCCTTTTGTCGCTCGCTTTGTTTAGCGTGATCTCGTCGCTCGGCATCCCCTCGTTCAGCCGTGCCGCAGAGCGTCCCAACATCGTGATGGCGTTTGCCGACGACTGGGGATGTCACGCCAGTGCGTATGGTCGCTTGAATCCCGGCGGCCTAGATGACCTTGTCTCGACACCTCATTTTGATTCGGTTGCCGAGCAAGGCGTGTTGTTCACGCGTGCGTTCGTCAGTGCCCCATCATGTACACCATGCCGCAGTTCGTTGTTATCCGGCCAACATTTCTGGCGATGTGGTTCGGCATCGATTCTGCAAGGAGCTGAGTGGGATTTTGATATTCCCTCGTATCCGCTGTTGTTGGAGTCTGCCGGTTACCGGATCGGTCACACGTACAAAGTCTGGAGCCCCGGCACGCCGGTCGATGCACCGCATGGCGGGTCTGCACGTGGGTTCAATCGCTCTGGCCGCAAGTTCAATGGTTTTTCGCAGAATGCAATGAAGGGCGATGATCCGGATGCTCGCAAGGCAGATTTGCTGGACGAAGTTCGCGGCAATTTGCTGTCGTTCCTCGATCCAAACGGAGATCAAAAAGTCGATGGCGAAGCACCGTTTTGTTACTTTTTTGGACCGACCAATTGTCATCGCAAATGGGTTGCCGGCAGCGGTGAGAAGCTGTGGGGCATCAACCCCGACGACTTTGCCGGAAAGATCCCGCCGTACCTACCCGATGTTCCCGTCGTCCGCGAAGACTTTGCCGATTACTTTGGCGAAATACAAGCGTTTGACGCGGGGCTGGGGGTGATCATCAACGAACTGAAGCGACTGGGTGTCTACGACAACACGATCCTGGTGGTCAGCGGCGACCATGGTTTCCCCGGCGTCACCCGAGGCAAATGTAATTTGTATGACTTTGGCACCCACGTTCCGCTGGCGATTCGTTGGCCTGCGGGAATGAAAAAGCAAGGCCGCGTGGTGGATGATTTCGTCTCGCTGCCGGACCTTGCCCCTACGTTTTTAGAAGCGGCTGGTGTTTCGATTCCCAACACGATGACGGCGAAATCGTTGATCCCAGTACTCGAGAGTGAAAAGTCGGGCTTGGTTGATGCAAAACGCGACGCCGTCTTCACCGGACGTGAACGGCACGTTGCCGCTGCTCAGCCTGATTTTACACCTTATCCTCAACGGGCGATTCGTACCGATCAACATTTGTTGATCATCAACTTTGCACCGGAGCGGTGGCCGATGGGATCGGCGCCCGGCTACGGTGAACCTGCCACGCGGATGCCGAACGTTGCCCAATGGCGAGAAGACACCATGGTTGGTTTTCGCGACATGGATGGCAGTCCCACCAAAACTTGGATTGTGACGCATCGCGATTCGGATCCCAAGTTGTTCGATTTTGCCTTCGCCCGACGTCCGCGAGTCGAACTGTATGATGTCCAGAAAGATCCGCACTGTATGAAAAACCTCGCCGACAATCCCGAGTCGCAACCGATCCGCCAGCAGCTTGAGTCACGATTGATGTCCGAGCTCAAACGGACAGCGGATCCACGGGTGTCGGACAACGTGATTTTCGAGTCCGCCGAGTTTACGAAGCCATACGTGCGGAAGAAAAAGAAGTAGCAGACGAAGTGTGGCGTTGCTATCAATCGTCGCGGTCTCTTAGCAAGCCACCGCGTTTTTTCGTATGCCGGATCAGCGGACACGATTGGGAAATGTCTTACCGGTTCAAGTCCAAGGCGAAATGGCCACCGTTTGCACTGATCTGGCATGGCCCTTGCAACAAGGTCCTTACGCGGTGGGTTAAGCAGGTAGTCAGGAACCATGGGGTGAAATCCCGTTAGCCGTTTGGGCGCTAGCGGCCTGCTGATTTAATGGAAATGCAAATCGCATCGGTGAGCCGAGGGCCGTAAGGCACCGGGTAATGCGTGGAACTCGGCCGCTGACGCGCGAGCGGCTCACCAAATCAACAAGCCGCTAGCGTCAAAGCGGCTAATAATACGGAAAGACTTCTGACTAGCTGCTTAGGACGTGGATGAGATCCGCATGCGAGATCACAGGTGGCCAGGGACAGTTGTCCGTTGTGGCAATTTGTCCCCCTTCTTATACTGCGCTGCGAACTGCGAATTCCAACTATCACACGATCGTGCCATGTCTGATACCCCAAACATTACCGATATTTCCGACGCCACGGCGCCCTTTTTCTGGGGCATTGATATCGGTGGTACCTCGATCAAGATTGGGTTGGTCGATGACGAAGGGCACACATTGGCGTTTGAACGGTTGCCGACGCGCGAATCCGAAGGTCCCACGGCAGCAACGCAGCGAATCGCGGCGGTGATTCAAGACATCGAAGGCCAACTTGGCATCTCGGACAAGGTGCGGCGAGTGGGATTGGGGGCACCCGGACCGATGGATCTGTCGACCGGTTACCTTGTCGCACCGCCTCAGCTACCGAGTTGGTGGGACTTTCCAATCCGTGACTCGATCGGAAAGATGCTTGAGCGGCCTGTTTCGTTCTTGAACGACGCCAATGCCGCTGCGTACGGCGAATTCTGGCTCGGTAGCGGCCGAAATGACCAATCGATGCTGCTGCTGACGCTTGGCACCGGGGTCGGGGGCGGGATCATTATCGAGGGTGAATTGGTCAACGGCACAAACAGTTTTGGTAGCGAATGTGGTCACATCATCGTCGATCCTTCGCCTACCGCCCAGCTGTGTGTATGGGGTGGCGGACGCGGCCAACTCGAGGCCTATGCGTCGGCCAGTGCGGTGGTCCAGCGGACTCGGCAACGGTTGACCGAGGGGGCCAAGAGTTCACTCAGCGGTCTACTTGGCGGCGGCGATAGCGAATTGACCGCCAAACGTGTCTATGAAGCTGCGAAAGAGGGCGATGCGTTGGCGCTTGAAATCGTCGATGACACCGCCCGCTGGTTGGGCATCGGAATAACGACGCTGATTCACACCCTTGACCCTGGCTCTGTGGTGCTCGGTGGCGCCATGGACTTTGGCGGAGCGAACTGCTGTATCGGCAAGCGGTTTTTGTCCAAAATCTCAGA
>NZ_ANOG01000828.1 GCF_000346295.1 Rhodopirellula maiorica SM1
AGTCTCCCCGACTTCGTTGACAACAGCGTCTCGACAACTATTCGAGCGAGATCCCTCCGGCGATGAAGCAGAAGTTCACCGCAATCAATTCAATTGCGAAAAGACATGGCATCGATATCAAAACCGCTTCATTGCAATTTGCCGAAGCACCGTCGATGGTTTCGGCAATTATTCCGGGTGCCCGCACCGCTCAACAGGTGAAAGAGAATATCGCCTCGATGAAAGTTCAAATCCCCGCGGATTTCTGGAGCGAGCTGAAAGCCAAGAACCTGATTGCTCAGGAAGCTCCCACGGGTTAACTCTCCACCGATGAGGAAGACTGCTAATCGAGGATGTTTCCATTACGGTTCGTGGGGCTTACGCCCGACGCTACATCCTGCAGGTGCTTTGTGGCTACTTTGAAATTGCTACTGCCAATCTTACGGTAAACGTTTAAACTTGTTTTTCAAACGTTTATCTGAACTGACTATATGAAAGGCGATGCTGAGATGAAAGTCATTGTAGATCTGTGTGTCGTGCCGATCGGTGTTGGAGTGTCGGTCAGCAAGTACGTGGCGGAGTGCCAAAAGGTATTGCAAGAAGCGGGACTGTCGCACCAGCTTCACGCCTATGGAACGAATATCGAAGGCGACTGGGACGACGTATTCGCCGCGATCAAACGCTGCCACGAACGTGTTCACGCGATCGGCGCACCACGAATTACCACGACGATCAAAGTCGGCACCCGCACCGACCGCGACCAATCGATGCAAGACAAAATCGACAGCGTCAACGAACTTCGATCGTCTTAAGTCACCACCGCGGGTGCTAGCAACTCGACTCGCCCTTTCACGCCATCGATCAAGCGCCATACCGCAGGCCGGCAAAAAGATGGAGGGCAAAAAGATGTCAGGAAGCAGAACCATCGTGCGATAGCCCATTTTCCTGCCCTTTCATTTTCCTGCCAAATTCAGTAGCCAACGCCGCCTTCGGCAAAACAACGACGCCGCTCACTCGACTCGCTTTTTCACGACATCGACGAAGCGTCGTACCGCAGACCGGCAAAAAGATGGAGGACAAAAAGATGTCAGGAAGCAAGACCATCGTCCAGTGTCCCATTTTTTTGCCCCTCATGTTTTTGCCTTATTTAGCAGCCAGGGCTGACACCGATTCGGTGACGTCGCGGTTCACTCGGCTCGCGGTTCCGCCGTGTCCAATTTGCCATCTCGACTTGAAACACTACGGTTTCTAATGCAGCGTCAGGCAGCTAACGACTCGAGTTCGCTGAGCGACTCGACCGCGATTTCCAGTATTCGCTCGACGTCTGACGCCATGTCGTCGGACGAGCAACGCATCAGTACATCGAGTGACAAGCTGGCAGAATGCAGTCGATTTCGAATTGCATGCCTATGTTTGGATGCGTCTTCGGTCGGCGAAGTATTGGATGCACGGGGTGCCCACCGGTTGGCGTCAAATTCATCCTGAAACAACGCTTCGGGCATCGTGACATCAACCAAAGTCGTTTGTAGGTCGATGCGATCGACACGAATCACAACGCCCAGTTTGTCGAAGCGGATGATTTCTGAGCAGCTTGAGGTCAGCGCAACCATTTGAATGTCTCCTTACACAGTCGGCAGATGAGGATTTAAACCATCCCGTTGGCTTTTCCTGTTGCAGGCACGTTGTTGCAATCGGCGTGCCGATCGTGAGGGGACGGATGAAACGCTTCGCTGTCCGCCGGGCACACCGCTTGCCGTGCCGTCACCTATTGGGCGGCGGCGTTGGCTGCCGCCTGCGGGTCAGCATAGATGCCATCTCGCGAAATAATACGCTCAAAGTCGCCTCGCAATGCTTTCAAAGCGTAGCGTTCCTCGTTAATCTCAGCCGACGTCCGAAAACCCATTCGGCGCAAAACAGGGAGCGGTGGACACCATCCCTGCAACGCGTGCTGAAACAGAAAACCGGCGACTGCGCCCGACAGAATTAGCCAGCGACGATCGGTCGTCGCGGCCAATACGACACCGGCAAACGCGAAAGCCGCCGCATTGCATTCCAGCGTCCGTTCAACATCCCACTCCTGATCGAGTTCACGCAATCGTTCGGTCACTTCGTGCGGAGAACAGGTTGAGTAGTGAGCAATTCGCTCGCGAGTTTGCGCAGCGATCTGCTCGTTGATCTCATCGTTAGTATGCTCGGCGACGCGTTGGTTTGTTGCTGGTAACATGATCGGCTCCTGCAAGGCTAAGCTGTCAGAGCGAAAAAATTTCGTTCCGTTGGGTTTTGCTTGATTGGGTACATCTCAAATTCGGAATGTCCGCCGCTCCGGTCGCTTGACATCGTGACTCGAGACATTGCGACTCGAGACACTGCGAACGAAACAATCCTTTGTATGCTCTAAGCAGGTAGGCAAGAATCATTGAGTGAAATCCCGTTGGCCGATTGGCCGTTTGCCCCGGTTGAATATCGAAACCGTGGCTAGCGGCTTGTTGATTCGTGAGCCGCTCGCGGTTGAGCGGCCGGGTTGCACGCATTACCCGGTGCCTTACGGCCCACGGCTCACGGCCCACGGCTCACTAATACAAACCCTACCGATGCAAAATTAGTGCCGTGGAATTGCGACGAGGAAAGAATTCGACGGTCCGTCAATCCATCACCCGCGAATTCTGCCGGTGCGAGCCCAATGCCATCTACTTTGGCAACCACAGGGGGATGCTCAAGTAGTGGGATTCGCCAAAATTCCCGTCTTTGCTGCTGAAACACCAGGCGTATCTATTTCCCAGAACTCTGCGACGCATCCTTAGGTCGATCCGGGGCAAAGCCCGCAGAGCCAATTCTTAAATGCTGGCGGATTTTTTCCAGCATCACGGCTTTGTCGATCGGCTTGCTGAGGTAGTCGTTGCATCCCGCTGCGATACAGCGGTTCATGTCGCCTTGCATCGCGTCGGCGGTCAGTGCAATGATCGGCCCTTGGTAACCGAGTTGACGCAGACCTTGTGCGGTTTGATACCCATCGAGCCGTGGCATCTGCATGTCTAACAAAATCAGATGGTAACCTCGCTGCTCGTCGATCGATCGTTTAACCATGTCGATCGCCAATTGGCCGTCTTCGGCCTCACTGACGCTTGCCCCCGCTTTGGTGAGGAACGTCCTACTCAGGAAACGAATGTCGCGGCGGTCATCGACGATCAAAATCTCTGCGTTGATCGCGGCCGATTCCTCCGAAGCTCTCAAACAGATTTCGGTTGATTTGGATGATGCATCGTCTGGGAAAGCGGCTTCAGCCACCGAAACACTCACGGTGAACTTGCTTCCGCGACCAAGGGTGCTTTCCACCGTGATCTCGCCGCCTAACATTTGCGCCAAACGTTGGCTGATCGCGAGCCCCAATCCAGTGCCGCCAAACTCGCGATTGACATTCCCATCTCCTTGCGAGAATGGTTGAAACAGATTTCCAAGCTGTTTGTCACTAATGCCCACTCCCGTATCGACAATCTCGAAACGAAGTCGACTCGATACAAAGGAAACCAACAACGTGACGTCACCTTCGGGGGTGAACTTGATCGCGTTTCCGACCAGGTTGATCAGAATCTGTTTCAAGCGTTTTGCATCGGAACGAACCCACGTTGGCAGTGGCGTCTGGTACTCGACGGAAAGTCGGATACCACGCTCGCTTGCACGGACCGCCATGATGCTGCGTACGTCATCGATCAGCCGAGCAGGCGAAAACGTTTCTTGAGCAATCTCCAACTTTCCTGCTTCGATCTTAGACAGGTCCAAGATGTCGTTGATGATATCCAATAGAAAGTCACCATTGTGCCGGATGGTGCGAACCCAGTTCAACGTTTCATCATCGCGGATCTTGTCGGCGATCAAATCGGTGTAGCCCAAAATCGCGGTCATCGGCGTGCGAATTTCATGGCTCATGTTTGCCAAGAAAGCGCTTTTCGATTCGTTAGCTGCTTCGGCTTGTTCTCGCGCCTCGCGTAGCGATTCTTCAAACTCTCGCTGCTGGGTAATGTCAATCAAAGTTCCTATCAGTTGTGTCGCTCGGACCTTCTCGCCTTCGCCGGTATAGATCGGCCGAGCATGGATTCGCACCCATCGGATTTGACCGTCGGTTCGCAGCACACGGTGCTCGATTTGGTCGCTGACGCCTTCGGGCAGAGTTAGCAAGCGTTTGTAAAAACGAAGACAGATGCCGCGGTCTTCGGCATAGACCCAGTCTGGGATGTCATTGCCGAGAACATCTTGGTCAGCATCGTCCGGCAAACCGATCAGTCGTTTGAACTCATCGGAATACGCGAGCGTCCCAGCAACGAGATCCGCGTGCAGCATCCCAAAACCAGCGGCTTCGGCAGCGTTTCGCAACCGTTCTTCACTGATCGAGATCTTCATCACCGCCTCGTGACGGTCATGCGTGTCGATCACACTTCCGACATAGCCAGCGAAATTCCCATTCTTGTCAAAGCGAGCTTTTCCGGCATCGATGACCCAGCGATAGGTACCATCTTTCTGTCGCAATCGAAAATCAATCTCATAGTCGACACGCTGGTCCGCAGCCGTCAGAAAACTCTTCTTTGCCGCTTGCTGGTCATCGGGATGAACCGCGTTGGTCCACCCCAATCCATGCCCCTCTTCTTCTGTCTGGCCTGTGAAATCATACCAACTCTGCGAAAGAAACGTACAGTAATGGTTTTCATCGGTAACCCAAATCATCGCAGGTGCCGCATTCGTCATTTCGCGAAATCGCACCTCGCTCTCGCGGAGTTCCTCGTCCACCTTTTTCTGATGCGTGATGTCGCGGACCTCGATGACGGTCGATACCGGTACGCCTTGGCGGAAAATGGGGCTGGCTGCGCACATCACAGGAAACGCCGTACCGTCTTTACGAAAGAACAAATCTTCATGAGCTCGCACACTGAAGTCTTCTGGCAAAGCACGGTCGATCGGACATTCCGA
>NZ_ANOG01000829.1 GCF_000346295.1 Rhodopirellula maiorica SM1
CTTGAGCATCCTCCAATGCCATCTACTTTGGCACTAAACAGGTGGCGTTTGTAGCGGTGCGGCGCAGGGCCTCGCCCGGTCTAAACCGAACGTTTTACTCGCCTCAACCGGACGGCTCGCGCCGTGCCGCTACCAAAGTCGATGGCATTGAGTCTACGCCGGAATCAAGTTGGGTTTATCGTCCGAGTCCGCCTGGGATGCGTGGCGGACCAAGGCTTCGACATGGTCCAACAGTGTTTGAAATGCAATCGGTTTGATTAAATGTAAATCGAATCCCGCTTTGATGGCTAGATCGCGATCGGTCGGGCCACCCCAACCGGTTAACGCAATCATTTTGATGCCAGTGATGGTTCGTGAACGACGAATGCGACGCGCGGTTTCATAGCCGTCCATGCTTGGCAATCCGATATCCATGATGATCACATCGGGATGAGATTGGGTTGCCTTTTGGATTGCTTCAACGCCATCGTAAGCTTGATTGACCTGAAATCCTTCGGCTCGGAAAAGTTCGGCAAGCAGCTCCGATGCATCTTTGTTGTCTTCCACCAAAAGCAACGACTTGCCACCCGTCGTGACCGAGGATTTCGATTGGCAAGGCGTTTGCCATGCCGGGGCTGCAAAATCATCGTGTCGCGAATTTGAGCGACTCGCTTCTGATGCCGCCGCTGATAGCGTCACGGTAAAGCAGCTACCCATACCGGGGCCGCGACTGGTTGCCGATAACGTACCCCCGTGCAAGGCAACCAATCGGTTGGCAATGGTCAATCCGACGCCAAGTCCACCGTATTCGCGTGTGCGGCTTGCATCGATCTGGACAAACGGTTCAAAGATTCTCTCCGCTTGTAGCGGCGCAAAGCCGATTCCATTATCGCTGACCATGATCGACGCCAGTTCGTCGATCAATTCCAAGTTCAACGTGATGCGACCTGCCTCGGGCGTGTATTTGGACGCGTTGCCAAGTAGGTTGGCGAGTAATTGAGCGAGTCGAACCCGATCGCCATCAACCCAAATCGGGTCGTCGGGGATCAGCGATTGAAAGCGTTGCGATTTGGACACAAATGCGTTTTCAACCATTTCGATCGCGTCAGCGATCGCTAAACGGAGATCGATTCGTTGGATTTGCAATTCCACCTTGCCGCGACAAAAGCGTGACACATCAAGCAAGTCATCGGTGATCCGGATCAGATGGATAGTTTGCCGATGGATGATTTCTCGCATCCGCCGGACCACATCGGGCGAGCCTTCGTTTCGTTCCAACAACGCCAAACTGGTGCGAATCGGTGCCAAGGGATTGCGAAGTTCGTGCGCCAATAACGCCAGGAATTCGTCTTTTCGCAAGTCCGCTTTTCGCAGATCATCGCTAAGACGTTCATTTTCAAGCGAACGTTTTTCGGCAAGGTCACGCTGACGTTCTGCACGATTAAACAGCATGATCGCGACGCAGTTAACGAAAACATAGATGATCAATTGGACGAGATCGGGGACGTCATCGATCAACAAGCTTGATGACGGAGGAATGAAAAAGTGGGCTGCGGCGAGGGTGCCCAAGCCGATTGCGAAGACCGCCGGTCCGGTGCCGGCGATCCAAACCGTTAATAACACACTTAGATAGAACAGGCTAAACGGGCACTCCTCGTTCAACCAAGGTTGCAATAGTGAACGGATCCAAATGACAAATCCGGTGCTCAGGATCGCTGTTCCGTAGCGTCGAACCAAGCCCGGCCATGTGCCACTGCGGCGGTCGTTTAAGATTGATACCACTGCGGCCCTCCCGCTGCGGGCGGTCCCATCAAAGCGAGGTGGTGGGCATGGTCTTCATGGATCGCTTGCACCAATTCTTTGATATCCAGTGGCTTGGCAAACCACCGGTCCCATCCGCGGCCGGTGGGCTCGTCTTCGGTCTGGCGACGTGACCCGGTGATCGCATAGACCAATAAGTCACGCGTCCGCTCGTTTTGCCGAATTCGGTGCAGCGTTTCGAGTCCGCCCAACATCGGCATTTGCATGTCCATCAAAATCACATCCGGCAGCGTTCCCCAATATTGAAGACGCTCGCACGCTTCGCCGCCGTCACGGGCGACGTGTACGACAAAGCCTTGGGATGCAAGCAAATATGTCATCAAACTGCGTTCATTGTCCGAGTCTTCAACAACGAGCAATCGCACCCGCGGATCGGTTATGTTGGATTGGTTCGTGCGAGGATGAGATTTGTCGTGTTCGGAAACCGCAGCTGCGCGAATGTTGCCTTGGCGGGGCGAGGCGTGATCTCGATTCTCTTCGTGATTTTCATTCTCTTCGCGATTTTCATTGTTCAGCCGCGCGACCAGCGTGTCGATCATCGTTTGAACGTCGAACAATTCGCCTCGATCGATTCTTGACTGGATCGCATCGAGATACAATTGAACCACGTTCAACTGATTGCGTCGTCGGTGCTCGGCTTGGTTACCTGAGGAGCGGGCGGCGATCATTCCGCTTTGCAGATCGGACGAGGCGGTAAGCCTCTCTTGACGAAGAATCGAAATCTCGGGGGGAGCATCGATGCCAACTTTGACGATTTGCCCGCGGACTTGAAGGATCCGAAGGGTGACACCGAGATTTGGGAAAACAATTTGCTGCTGAGAGCGGCGTGAGAGAACCAACATCGTTGGAAAGCCTTTTGAGGAAGCTTTTTGCGGTGATTCACATCGGTGGACCAATGCGGGAACGCAAATAGCTTCGGCGGGTCACAAGGATTTCGAGTTGTGACCGACTCTAGTTGCCACCAGCGTCATCATCGACATCGGAGCAACGTTTCGCGACCTCTACGGTACATTCATCTGCACATCCCGGCCTGAAACTCGCTGATAATATACGATTGGTCTACCCCCCAGGCAACTAACAATGTCGGCAGATCGAAGGCATTTTTTTAGGGGCGCCACAACGGATCTGTCTTTGGGCCGCGAGCGTGTGGATATTCGCCATTGACACCGCTTTGCTGGATCAGCGACATAGGGCTGATGTCAAGATCAGTGCTCCCCCTGCGCCCCGAAGACAATGTTGTCCATCAGAAAAACAAAAAGCCGACGGAGTATTGCCATGCTTGCCATGGCGATCGTATTCGTCGAGGCCAGCCTGCTCTGCGCGGCAGATTCACCCGAAACCAAATCCGCGGACGCCGCATCGCAGTCGCCTCGCAAAATGACGTGGCGTCCTGTCTCCGGCAATGCCGACATGGGCAAGCCGACGGATGCGGAAACGGTAAAATTAGCCGGCGGAACATCCGCTGCCGAATCCGATGACTCTGAATCGGCTACCGTGGCTCCCGTTTCATACGACTTCTACGACTCCTTCGTGGGCGACCCGTTGTCCCCTGACGTCGGCTTCGTCACGCAGTCGGGCGGTTGTGACTGCGGATCTTGCGACAGCTGTAACGCGTGCGATTCCATGGGAATCACGCGTCACCGAAGTCAATTCTGGGGACGCGCCGAATATCTGGCATGGGCACTCGATGGAATCAGTTTGCCGCCCTTAGTCACCACCAGCCCCGCGGGCACCACGCCTGAAAATACAGGTGTGCTCGGCCAATCGGGAACGACCGTGTTGTTTGGCGGCAATGAAATTTTAGATGAATTGCGATCCGGGGTACGGATTAGTGTCGGGCGATTTGATTCCAATGGCTGTGATGCTACTGAGCTGTCGGCAATCGGTGTGTTTAGTGACAGCGAAAGCTTTAGCAATAACGGCAGCCTGCTTGCGCGGCCCATCTTCAACACGCAAACTGCGTCCGAAGATGCGATGTTGATTGCCCATCCCGATTTCCTTAGCGGCGCGGTGCGTGTTCAAGTCGAAAACGAACTGTACGCCTTTGACGTGTTACGGCGTCTACGATTGGTCACGTCGGCTTGTGATAGCCTCGATTTGTTGATTGGTTATCGCCACGCTCGCCTCGATGAAATGCTACGCATCGACCAATCGTCCACCTACACAGCGGCGCAAGGCCAAATCGTTTCCGGAACCACGGTCGTTTTATTCGACGATTTTGACGTCGAAAATCAATTCAATGGCGGCGAAATTGGGTTTAACTACCGTCGGCGAAACGGAACCTGGACGCTGTCCACGCTGCTGAAAGTCGGGCTGGGGGTCAACCGTGCCGATGTCACGATTGACGGCGGGACCACCAATACCGTGCCGGGGTCGGGATCGGCGTCATTCACGGGCGGCCTGCTCGCCCAACAAACCAACATTGGTCAATACGAAGATTCGCAGTTTACGGTGATCCCCGAAGTGGGAATCACCTTGTCCAAACGAATCGATGATTTTGTCGAACTCTCGATTGGCTACGGTCTGCTGTATTGGTCGGATGCCACACGAGTCGCCGATGTAATCGACCGAAGCGTCTCGCAATTTCCACCCGAACCGTCCTCAGGCAGCGGTAATCCTCGGTTTACTTTCCAGACCGACGATTTTATCTCCCATGGGCTGACGACCGGCGTGAACTTCTCGTTCTGACGCCGATCACCAAGCCAATGCCCTTACGGAGTGGTTTCGAGCGAAAGCGTCAGAATCGTTTCCGTTGAAAGTCCGTATCGGTCAATACTCTGCACTCGAATGCTGAACGATGTCGGTGAACTCGAGTCGAGATCGACATTGGTCTTCAGTACATTTCCTTCGATCGTAAACGATGCGTTGTCATCGCTGCCAGTTCCGCTGACGAGCAAGTAGACGTGTTCGTCGTCAGCGTTTGCATCGGTGGTCGACAACAAACCGACCGTGGTGCCCGTTGGGGCATCGGCTGGGATCGTACTGTTATCGAGTGCGACGGCGGTGGGGGCCACGTTAGGTTCACTGATCGTGATTTCAAGCACTTGCTCGAACGATAGCCCGCCCGCGTCTTCGCTGCGGACTCGGACCGCATACAAATCCTGGATCGCTTCGTCAAAAACTTCGTTGGACACGAGTTTGCCCTCCGCGATCTTGAACGGTTCCGACGTTGCACCTTCCTCAGGCACGATCGTGTAGGTGAATGTGTCGCCTGCGTCAGGATCTTCGCTGCTCAGCAATCCAATCTCCGTATCGGCCGCCTCGTTCGACGCGATGGTGGTGCGTGAAACTGCGATGGCGGTCGGAGCTTCGTTGATATTGGCGACGTCAATGGTGAAGGTTTCTTCCACTGTCAAGCCGCCCGCGTCGGTGCTTTGCACGCGGACGCTGTAGCTCGATTGGGTTTCAAAATCGAGCGTCGTGGCGGTCACCAGCGAGTCACCATTGATCGCGAACGACGCGTTGTCGGTGTCGCCACTGCCGCTGACCAGCGTGTAGGTGTGTGTGTCACCTGCGTTCGCATCGGTACTGGAAAGCGTGCCGACGGTGGCACCAACGGCAGCGTCTTCGGCGATCGAGGTTTCACTCAGATCAATCGCGGTCGGAGCGACATTGGCTGTGACTTCCGTGACGGTGATGGTGAAGGTTTCTTCCACCGTCAAGCCGCCGGCATCGGTGCTTTGCACGCGGACGCTGTAGCTCGA
>NZ_ANOG01000830.1 GCF_000346295.1 Rhodopirellula maiorica SM1
TCGGCAAAATGTAATCCTGTGGTCGGTTCATCGAGGACATACAGTGTGCGACGGTTTCCCGTTTACTGAGTTCACGCGACAGTTTGATTCGTTGGGCTTCGCCGCCTGAGAGCGTCGGTGACGGTTGGCCGAGTTTCAGATACTCCAAGCCAACGTCGACAAGGGTTTGCAATTTTTCAGCAATCTTGGGGATGTCTTTGAACAACGCCAGCGACTGTGAAATGTCCATTTCCAGCACATCGGCAATCGATTTGCCTTTGAATTGAACCGACAAGGTTTCACGGTTGTAACGTCGTCCTTGGCAAACAGGGCATGTGACCCAGATGTCGGCAAGAAAGTCCATTTCCAACTTGTTCGCGCCGTTGCCGTCACAGCCCGCACAGCGACCGCCATCGACGTTAAAACTGAACCGGCTGGCTGTGTAGCCGCGAGTTTTTGCCTCGGGCAATTTTGCATACAGATTACGAATTTCGTCAAAGACTTTGACGTACGTTGCCGGGTTGCTGCGGGGCGTACGACCGATCGGCGACTGATCGATCGCGATGGTTTTGTCGAGATGTTCGAGTCCTTCGATCGTATCATGCTCGCCACTTTCACATTCAGCTCCGTTCAGAGCGACGCGAAGCGCCGGTTCGACGATCCCGCCGATCAGCGAACTTTTGCCGCTTCCGGAAACGCCGGTGACACAGGTGACGGTCGCCAGCGGGATCGAGACATCGAGGTTGCGTAAGTTGTGAAATCGAGCCCCTTTGACGGTCAATTGCAACTTGGGATCGATAGGACGCAGTGTCGGCGGAGGATCGATGCTGCGTTGGCCCGACAAAAATTGCCCGGTCACGCTTTTAGCTGTTTTCGAAACGGTTTCCGCGTCTCCGGCGGCGACGACACGCCCGCCCTTGATCCCGGGGCCTGGCCCGAAGTCGACCACCATGTCCGAAGCCCGCATCGTATCTTCGTCGTGTTCGACGACAATCAACGTGTTGCCGCGATCACGCAGGCGAACGAGCGTTTCGATCAAGCGGTCGTTGTCACGTGGATGCAAACCGATTGACGGTTCGTCCAAGATGTACAGCACCCCGACCAGCCCGCTGCCGATTTGGCCTGCCAATCGAATCCGCTGGGCTTCGCCTCCGGACAGCGTTGGGGCGGTGCGGCCGAGCGTCAGGTAGTCAAGTCCCACGCCGAGCAGGAATCCTAGCCGAGTGCGAATTTCCTTGAGAGCTTCCGAGGCAATCTTGGCGTCGGTGTCGCTGAGCTGGATATCGCTGAAAAATTCGATCAGTTCATCGATTGGCAATTCGCAAAGCGTCGGTAGCGAAGCTTTGTCGGTTCCGTATGCTGTAATGTGCTTTTGGCTTTTCGTGGTCAGCGTGACCGCGCAGGCTTGTGGGTTCAGCCGCTGCGAGTGGCAATCGACGCACTCGATCGTGTTCATGTACTTTTCGAACTGACGCTGTTGCATCTTGTTCTTGTTCGTACGGTAACGAGCCAGTAGTTCGGGAATGAATCCGTCGAATGAATCGGAGTACGTTTTGGCGCGGCTACTGCCTTTCCAAGTGAACTCTAACGAATCGTCGCTGCCCCACAACCAAACGTGCTTGGCTTGTTCGGGCAATTCGTGCCATGGACCTTCCAGCATTGTGCCGTCTTTCAGCTCGAACAGCTCGTCCATCGCCTTGGCGACACCTTGGTAGACGTGACGACGGTAGCGGCCCATGTCGCTCCAGGATCCGAGCAGTTCGACGGCCCCCTTGCGTACCGATTTGGTTTCGTCGGGGACCAACAACTCGGGCACGAACGTGTACAACCGGCCGAGTCCGTCACAAGCCTCGCACATTCCTTGAGGGCTATTAAAGCTGAACAATTGCGGCGTGGGCGGTTTGAAACTCTGGCCGCACGATCCACAGGAATAACGTGACGAGTAGAGCAGATCATCGCTTGGTTTACCGGCATCGCGATCGTTCGCTTCGGACAACGAAACGACCACGCTCGATTCCCCAAGTTTCAATCCGGTTTCGATCGCTTCGGTGATCCGGCCGCGATCGCGAGAATCGGGATCAATGCGGTCGACCACGACTTCGACGTCGTGGCGGTGTTGCCGATCGAGATGTGGCGGATCACTTAGCCGGATCGTCTCGCCATCGACGCGTGCGAGCGAGAAACCATGTTTACGAAGATCCTCGAACAGGTCCCGAAACTCCCCTTTTTGGCCGCGGATCAACGGCGCCATCACCCACAGCGTCGCTTCAACGGGCAGCGACAAAATTTGCGAAACGATCGCGTCTCGCGACTGGGCCGTAATTTCACATTGGCATTTCGGGCAATGCCCGGTGCCGACCCGGGCGAACAAAACCCGCAGAAAATCGTAGATTTCCGTGATCGTTCCAACAGTACTGCGCGGATTATTTCCAGTCGATTTTTGGCTGATCGAAATCGAAGGACTCAGTCCGCCGACAAAATCGACGTCCGGTTTGGGCATTTGGCCCATAAATTGCCGAGCATAGTTGCTCAGACTCTCGACGTACCGCCGTTGCCCCTCGGCGTACAGCGTGTCAAATGCTAGCGAAGACTTTCCGCTTCCCGAAACGCCTGAAAAACAGATCAGCTGGCCTCGCGGCAGGCTCAGATTTACATCGCGAAGATTATGCTCTCGAGCACCTTTGACTGTGATTTCCTTCGTCGTCATGCTCGTTCAGGTGCCTCTTAGAACAAGGAATTTCCGTGTGAATCATCAACGCTATGACCATTCTCACGCAAGGGAAAGGGGGTAGTGTATCGGTTTTCACTGCGATTGTCCCGAGCGGCTTGTTTTGGCGTGGGAACGCGGTGCGCCAGCATATTCTTGGCACGAAGAGCTGGATGCCAAGTAGTGGAATTCGCCAGAATTCCCATACCGGCAGCACGGGGAACTCTGGCGAGTTCCACTACAAAAGGAGCTAGCGAGTTCCACTACGAACGGAGCTGGCGAGTTCACTACGAAAAGAGATGGCATGGGGCGGCCGGCGTTTCCCCCAACCACGTGTACCCTCGTGAATGATCCCATGCTGAGTTAAAACAGTGGATTACTAACAGCTAGCGACGGGGATTGAGATCGAAATGGCAAAAGGATTGTTCACTCAGGGGATGTGCGTCCTGCTCCGTGAGCCGGTTTCGATCGCCGAATTAGAAGAGCGGCTGAAGTGTTTCGAGCTTGTCGGGCGTCACGAATCGATCGAGGACGACGACGCCCCGGAAACCTTGGTGATGAAATACCGCGAGGACGTGGGTGGCCATTTGCTGGTCACCCCCTCGCGGAGCACGTGGCCCGATGACATGGGGGACCCCGACGAGTCGCCAGAACGCTTTGTCGCTTGGTCGCTGGGCCAATTCGGCCCACTCGCCTTTCCAGGGTGTCTGCAGCGGGCGACCGAGCAGACTTGGGGCTGGGAAGATGGAGCCGATGCGGTTAAAGAGCACACCGCTCATATTCGTATTCTGATCAGCTACGTGCTTGGGGTCGAAGAAACGGGGGGCGAGGAAGACGAAGACATTCCGCTGGTGCCCGACGACTATGATGCCGTTCACGAGATGCAGTTTGTCACTCGAGCGGTGACCGAATTGCTGCAATTGCCTCAAGCGATTTGCTATTTCAATCCTGGCGGTGAGGTGCTGCGGGACGAGACCGGGCTGCGTCAGGGGTTGAACTATGCGTGGAACCACGAATTGCCACCTTTGGACATGTGGACGAACGTGCGGATTTTCAAAGCCGACGACGCCTGGACGTTGATGGACACCGTCGGCAACGGTCAATTGGATCTGCCGGATCTGGAAGCGGTTTATCAAGCGGAAAAGTTCGAACCGGCCGACATCGAGCGATTTCTGCGAAATGCTTCGCTCTATATGTTGACGTCCGATGAAGAGGTTGAGGACGGCGATACCGCCGACGGTCCTGGCGATTTGACCTGGCAAGCGCTCGAGTGCGAAGAGGCGTTGTCGGACCCACCGCGACCGACAATCCGCTGGATCCCCCAAGACGGTGGCGAGCCGCCGGAAGAGTTTCTAGATCGTGGCGAAGCCGAAGACGAATTTGACGAAGACGAACTGGACGAAGATTTTCTGGACGAGGATGACGATCTGTAACCGGCGGCTTCGCTTCCCTATCGCGAGCTTTCTCGCCAATCGTCCGATCGACGCCAATCGTCTGACCAACGCCAATCGTCTACCAATATCGTACGTTTTATTCGCCGCCGCACTGCGAGCCCCCCTTCGCCGCACTGCTTCTGAGTAGGCAGGCAGGAGTCTTTCGGTAGGTTGGCCGTCTTGGCCTAGCCACGGTTCTCATGAACAACCGGGACAAGCACCCCAGCGGCTAACGGGATTTTAGCCAATCGTTCCTGCCTAACTGCTTTACGTAGATGGCATTGGGCAAACCCTGCATGGTGAAATCATTCACCTTATAATGCGATCGCCCACGTTTGCTTGCCCCTTGATTCTGTTCTACAGAAAGGATCATCGTTATGCCGCTATTGATTCAAGGCACGGCGATTGTGATCCGCAACGATGCACTGGAGCGTTGTTTGCCAGGCGGGGCTGCGGATTTTACTTCGATCGCTCCGAACGCGATGAGCTACAGCGACGATCTGCTATCGCAAGCAAGCTTTATGTCGCCGTTGGACGCGAAGCGTTTCGCCGAACAGCTTGAGTTGTATGGACTCGGGCAAACCAATGACGTCGTGGATTTTGTGATGGTGCATTCGCATAATCAAACAGCGGAACCCGACAATGATTGGTTACTGTTGTTCGAATACGAAGGCGGTTTGATCGCGACAATGCGCGGTAGTGAGAGCCGGAAAATCATTGCTCCCAAATCGTGGACACCCGGCGAGCAGCCTGATTTACAACATTTGTCGGGCGAAGAAGTGCGATCGCGATTAGAGTTCGTCCGCCGCGATGGTAAAATCGATGTGTATCGTGATAAGGAAACGGGACAATTACTCTATCACACTCGGCTGCATGAAACCGACGAAGAGATCTATGAACAAGCCGTGGCGGCGGTGTGGCAACACAATCGCAATCCGGGCGATCCGCCGGTGGACGCTAGCCGTCAGCAAGCGTTGCGAAACGCGATCGGCCAATTGCAGCACTTGGTCGCGAAACAACCTACCGCGTGGGGCGCCCATGTGATGTTGGGGAAAGCTTGGTTTGCAGTGGACGAGCTTCAACGAGCTCGCGATTGTTTGCAACGTGCTGCGGATCTTGAACCCGACAATACGATGGTGCTCAAAGAACTTGCCGGCATCTGTTTGGAACAAACGGATACCAAGCAGGCGTGTCTGGTAGGCGAACATGCCGTCGCGGTCTCACCAGACGATCCTGAATTGCTTGGTAATTTGGCAGTCGCCTATTTGATTGATGGGCAAACCGCGAAAGCCGAAAAAACGATCGCCCACGCGAAACGGATCAAACCCGATGATGCGGTCAATCAACACATTGGCAATCTTGTGTCTGACGTGATTCAGGGCCGACGAGAATCGCCACGTACGTTGCAGCAGATGATGAGTCCACCCAAGCCTGCGTCATGGTACGATCGCGCCCGCCGCTGGCTCGGCCGATCCAAGTAAAAGGGGGCGTGAGAGGCAATGCCGACGCGACTGC
>NZ_ANOG01000831.1 GCF_000346295.1 Rhodopirellula maiorica SM1
GGAGCCGGGCTTGCGAGGTTTCACCGATGGAAAATCAACTCTCCCGGCCCGCTGATCGCAACCGTTATTGGATTGAAAAAATGATGACACTGCCGCCCGAGTTCGACGATCGTGGCGACTACTTTTTCGCTACTTGGATGTCCGTTCGCGGTGAGGTGGACGTCACGATCAACAAGCAAGCACAGTGCAACTACACTCCACAACTGATCTCGACTCTGAAGGTAGGCTTAGACGACTGGATCGCATCGGCCTTGGCGTACTTTGATTCCGTCAAGGAACGATACGGCCTACAGTACATCAACGATTTGGCTGATCCGCACATCATCGTTTCCGAGGATGGTTTCTCCATTTTCTGGTCTTCCGAACTCGGCGAACCAAATGGCGATGCCGATGTTGCGGTAGACTACAACTGTGATGACATGGCTCCGTACGGCCTAACTATTGGGGACTAAAGCGGCGAATAACCATGCGATGGTGACGGAGCGGCGGTGGCACGCTTTTTCGTTTGCTTGCACGTCAATCGCCGCCGCCCGCACAACGCTACCGTTATTCGACGGAGGCACTCCAGTACGATCGGTTTCACGGCCTGCGCTGGACGGGACGAGGCGATTTGCACTAACGGTTCTCGGTCGACTCCTGATACAATCTTCGCGGCGACACACGGATGTCAGGCCACTTTCACACCAACCCGATCGGAGCACCAATGTCACGTAAGATTCAACTCACAAAAGCGGCCCTGACGACGCTGCAACGCCTTGGGCAATTTGCTATTATCGGCGGCGGCTTTCCTGCCTTGATCTACACGCTTCATCACTTCATGGATCATGGCAATATTTTCTCGAACATGTCCGAATATGTTGACGGCTCGATTCCGACACTGTTCTGGTTCTTCGTGGCCCTTTTCGGGTTTGTCACCAATGCAATCGCGTCACACGCTAAGTCGTGGATTCTTGCCCGACCAACCAGTTTGAACGACGCATCGGAAAATTCGGTCGTTGCTGTTTCGACATCGTAGACGGTGAATAACAAAGCCGATCGGGATAGGGGGCCGG
>NZ_ANOG01000832.1 GCF_000346295.1 Rhodopirellula maiorica SM1
TCCCCAAACCAGAGGGTGAAACCGCAGTGAACAAAATCATTCTGATGATCAACCTAGCCCTGACGGTCGCAATCGCATCCGCAGGGATCGCTTCGGCTCAAACGCTGGAGGGCAGTCGCCCGAATATCGTCTTTGTTTTGACCGACGATCAAGGCATGGGCGACTTATCATGCATGGGCAACATCGTTTTGCAAACGCCTCACATCGATCGGCTCTATCAACAATCAACGCGTCTGACCGATTTTCAAGTCAGTCCGACCTGCGCCCCGACACGTTCCGCGTTGATGAGTGGCCGTCCGCCATTCAAGGTCGGCGTAACTCATACGATTCGGCAGCGCGAGCGAATGACGCTGGACGTCTATACGTTGCCGCAAGCACTGCAGTCGGCCGGCTATGCCACCGGCTTGTTTGGCAAGTGGCACTTGGGCGATGAACCAGCCTACCTGCCTCAAAACCGTGGATTTGACGAAGTGTTGATGCATGGCGCCGGGGGCATCGGGCAGACGAACCTTGGCGACTTTCCGCCCAACAAAGAAAACGTCTATTTCGACAACGTGTTGCTGCACAACGACACGATCGTGCAAACCAAAGGGTTTTGTACCGATCTGTTTTTCCAAGCCGCGTTGAACTGGATCAAACAACAAACCGATGCCGACGATCCTTACTTTGCCTACATCGCACTGAACGCTCCACATGCACCGCTGGTTGCACCGGACAAGTATACGCAACGTTTTTTGGATCTCGGCTATGACAAAGGGACGGCGGGCCGGTACGGAATGATTGAAAACATTGATGACAATGTGGGCCTGCTGATGCAAAAGCTTGACGATTGGAAAATGTTGGACAACACCTTGGTGGTCTTCATGACCGACAACGGAGCAACTCATCTCAGCGGAAAGCTGAACGGCGAAAGAGTGAAGCACTATAATTTTGGAATGAACGGCGGCAAGAATTCACCGCACGAAGGCGGCACGCATGTCCCAGCTTTCTTTCGCTGGAAAGGCGTGCTGGGGGAAGGCGTGGATGTGGACGCGTT
>NZ_ANOG01000833.1 GCF_000346295.1 Rhodopirellula maiorica SM1
TACAGTTCTTCGATCAGCGATGTGTCGCCCTGATCGGCCGCGTCGATAGCCAATTGCGCCATGTAATTGCGAAGTACGTACTTTGGATTGACACGGTTCATTTGTTCACGACGCAGTGAATCGGTTTGCGAATCCTGGTTCAATCGATACAGGTACTTGGCAAACCAATCACGCCATGACTCGAGCACCTCGCCGCTCAGTTGCTCGGCAGCATAAAAGGCATCGCGAACCGGGGTAAGAAAACTGCTGCCGGTGTCGCATTCGTCCGACTTCTTGATGTTTCCGAGCAAACGAAAGAAGATCGTCATGTCGGTTTCGGTTAGCTGTAAGACCGCATCCAGTTGGTCCAGGAGTTCTTCGTCGCCTTGAATCACCTCGGCGAGCCCGATCTTGTTGGCTTGCATGCGTGTGAATTCGCGATTGAAGTCGTGCTGGTACTGTTGCAGCGCGGATTCGAATGGTGACGCCTCACCGACGATGGGGTACATCGCGTTGGCCAATTGGACCAAGTTCCAAAGTGCAATTTGTGGCTGGTTGCCAAACTGATAGCGTCGATGTGTGCGGTCGGTCGTGTTGGGCGTCCAGTTGGGATCGTAGCCTTCGAGCCAGCCATACGGGCCATAGTCAATTGTGTCGCCATGGATTGACATGTTGTCGGTATTCATCACGCCGTGAACAAAACCGACTCGTTGCCAATGCACCATCATCGTCAGTGTGCGTTGGCACACGGCGTGAAAGAAATCGCCGTAACCAGATTGGGTTCCGGTTTCGATTTCCGGGTAGTAATGGCGAATCGTATAGTCCGCCAATTCACGTAGCGTTTTGAGATCGTTTCGCGAGGCAAAGATTTCGAAATTGCCAAAGCGAATGAAGCTGGGAGCGACCCGGCAAACCACGGCCCCGGTTTCCATTGCGGGGTTGCCATCGTACATGACGTCTCGCAGCACTTGATCGCCGGTAGTCAATAGACATAGCGATCGCGTTGTCGGAACTCCTAAGTGATGCATCGCTTCGCTGCACAAATGTTCGCGGACCGACGAGCGAAGAACGGCCAAACCATCGGCAGTACGTGAATAAGGGGTTTCGCCGGCCCCTTTTAGCTGCAGCGTCCAGTGTTTGCCAGCATGTTCGACTTCGGCCAAGTTGATCGCACGGCCATCGCCGAGTTGTCCTGCCCAGGAACCAAATTGGTGTCCGCCGTAACACATCGCATAGGGACGAGTTCCTTCGATCACTTTGCCGCCGCTGAAGACATCACGGAATTCGTCGCTGCGAAGGTCGTCGGGCGTCAATCCGAGCATCTCAGCAACGTCGCTAGAAAAGTGCAGCAACTGTGGATTGCTGGGGACGCGTGGCGTTACAAAGGAAAACGCAGCTCCGGTGACTTGGCGGCGTGAAGGAGTTTGCACCGCGTCGGCGGGAAGTTGCTTGTTGAAACGATCATCGATATTCAAACGCATAGAAATGGTGACGTTTTTGGCTTGCAGGGCACTCGGGTTGATTTAAGCTTGTTTCAGTTTGTCGCGGAACACCTCCGTGAACTTATCCACTTTCGGGCGAATCACAGCTTGGCAATAACCTTGGTTGCCATGTTCGTTGAAATAGTTGTGATGATCGGTTTCGGCGGGATAGAATTTTGTGAATTCGGCAATCTCGGTCACAATGGGAGCCGAGAAGACCCCCGCATCGTCCAATTTTTGCTTGAAGTGCTCGGCCTGCTGTTTTTGTGATTCGTCGTGATAGAACACTACTGATCGGTATTGCGTGCCGACATCGGCGCCTTGCCGGTTCAACGTCGTTGGATCGTGCGTTTTCCAAAACACTTCCAGCAGTTCGTCAAAACTGATGACACTAGGATCGAATTGGATCTGGACGACTTCAGCGTGCCCGGTCGTGCCGGTGCAGACTTGTTTGTAAGTCGGATCGTCAACATGGCCACCGGAGTAACCCGACATCACCTGTTCGACGCCCGCAAGCCGTTGAAAGACGGCTTCGGTGCACCAAAAGCAGCCATTGCCAAAAGTCGCTAGTCGAAGCGAAGGTTGATCGGTATCTGTCATCAGTTAGCCTTGTGTATTCTGAGTAGTGGACGAGGTGACAAGTCCTGCTTCCATTGCGACGTCCGGGCAAGCTCACGAGTCTTCACAAAGCAAGCTCACGAGTCTTCACAAAGATTTTACGTGAAGGGCAATGGTATTTATAGCGGTGTGGCGCGGGGCCCGCCCGGTCCCGATCCAACGCATTCCCCGCTTCAACCGGACGGCTCACGCCCAATGCCATCTACTTTGGCACTAAACGGGTGGCGTTTATAGCGGTGCGGCGCGGGGCCCGCCCGGTCTAAACCGAACGTTTTACTCGCCTCAACCGGACGGGCCCCGCGCCGTGCCGCTACCAAAGTAGATGGCATTGAGCTCGCGGCGTGCCGCTACCAAAAAACGAATGCACCTCCGAAGCCCGGCCGCGCGACGGGGCTCTTTTCGGGTGACTCGAGACGCTCTATTTACGCAGCGTGACGGTGTCAAACAGTTGGCCCTGCAAATCATAAGATTTCAATTGCAGTTCCGATCCGTTGACGGCAACGAAGACAAAGTGGTGTCCGCGTCGCACCGTGTTTTGAAACGGAGGGCGAATCGGACCTGCTTGTTCCAAGTGGCCGCCACCCCCACCGGTAATCATATAGATGGTGCCCGAATTGTCGTGAGGACGCTTGTCGCGAATTTTCCAGGTCCGTTCGTAAGAATGGATATGTCCATTCCAGACGATGTCGACGCCAAAGCGGTCAAACAACTCCGTCATCGGTCGAATCCGCAGGTCACCCCAAGTGCTTTTGCCTTTCCATAGATCGCCATAATCGTTTTCGTCCGACGAATAGGCGGGATGATGGAAACTGACAAACGTCCAAACCACTCCGCTGTCTCCTGATTCCTTTTCCTGCTCCAGCTCGCTGAGTTGTTTCTCGAGCCACTGGTACTGCTCGCTTTCCGGACCCATTTCCTTGTTGGAATCAAGCATAAAGAACGCGGCGTTTCCATAGCGGTACGTGTAGTAATATTCAGGCGGTGGCAAATCCATGTAGCGGTAGTAATGATCCGCATTCCGTTCGTGGTTTCCCAAAACCGGGTAAAACGGAACTCGCGAGATCAGCGGATTCAAGCTGGCAAAGAACTGGTACGTCCATTGGTTCTTGACGGTACCGGTCGAGACAAGGTCGCCTGGGATCACCAAAAAGTTTGGACGTAGCCCCCAAGCCAGTTCGCCGATCTTGCCACTCACCTCTGGGTTTCCTTGCGTGTCCGAGATCACGGCGAACGCATAAGGGGTCTCGGGCAACGAAGCGGTTTGAAACGACAGAACTTCACTTTGGATGGTCTGTTGCGTTTCCGAGTCGATTGCCGTGACTTGATAGTAGTACCCCATTTCGGCTTCGAGGTTCTCTAGGACGGCGGTTTGCAGCATCCCGTCCGTCGAAGTTGCTGCGACGGTATGCTCAAACGCGTCGGTCTGGCCATAGCGGACGCTAACCTCGCTCGTTTCGTTGCATTCGCACAGCACGCGGATACTGTTGTGCGTTGCGAATTGCAAATAAGGAGCGACTAAGAACGCAAGCGGTTGTCGCGGCTTGGCGGTTGCTGGAAGTACCGCCCATTCCTTTTGATGCTCAAAGTCATGTTCGATCCAAGCCCCGCGAGCGGCAAGGTCATAAACCGCGATTTTAGCCAATCGTCCTTGCAACGCAAATCTTTCGTCACGGTCTAGATAGGCGCCCACCGCGAGTGTCGCGTCCTGGGGATACAGGATATCACCGTGCTGGACGTCGGTCTCTGCTTCCAATTTGCCGTTGACCCACAACTGCATTGTCACTCCGTCGTAAACGCCGGCGACGTGGTACCATTTGCCCGTGGCGATTTTGGTCGTGCCCTGCAAATAGGTCATCAATCCGTCACCATCGTCGGCTCCTTTGCTGGCGACACCAAACGTAAACGTTTGTTCGTTGTAGCCGAGAACCCAGCCCGCTTCCTCGCCACCGTTGTCTTGGATCGCCGAGACGATGCCGCCGTACTGCGTCAACGAATCCAGTGAAACCCAAGACGCGACAGTGATCGTTTTCGTCGGAAGTTTGGCCTGCAAATCGGGCCAAGCTTCTGTGGCCGTGAAATAGGTTTGTTGTCCATCGAGCCGAATTGCGTTGAGACCGTCGGCATTATCCAAGCGTGGGGTCCCCGTCGCTCGTAGATGCGGCCCCAGTTGGCTCGTGAGAACACCGTCTTGAAAAAATGGTTTTCCAAAGACCCAGTGGGCCCGCGGGTCGGGGCCATTGTGGGCATGGGCCGATGTGCAAGTGACGCCGCAAACGAGCGTTACTGCAACGGCAAACCAGGTTGGCAATCGAAGAGCAATGTACATGGGGAAGATTTTTTTGGGAGGGAAAGGAGGTGAAGGCCGAGCGATCTGCTATGGCGTTATTAATGGTGCCGAACAAACGAGCTACGGTTCTGAAACCACTTCGCCGCCGTCACGCGTGCCCAGAGCGGAAAACAAAATTTGGTCGATCGATTCGGTTAGAAAGCGGACCGAACCGTCGCCGTAACAGAATTGAGCACCGCCAGGGTGCTGGCTGCTGAAGCTGACCTCATACGCGCCCCATTCAGGTGAATCATCGGCGGTGGGGATGTCAATCGGTTTGGGGTAGTTGATCTGGACCGCGGTGGATCCGCCCATTTCGGACCAATCGGTTCCTTCCCAGTTATCAAAGTCGTCGCCGCCGATCGCCCAGTGATCCTTGCGTCCGGAGTTCGCATTTTCGGCGGTCGACGCGATCGAAGCCAACTCGGGATCCGGTTCGGCTTCACCCAACATCAGTGTGTTGGAGAGTCCATCGATGACGTCGCGAAGCTTGGTTCCGCCGCCTGGCCCCCCTTGCGCGATGCGGGATTTGTCGAGTGGCCGAGTCTGGATCATGCCATCGAGTTCCGAGTGATGTTTTGTCGTTTGCCCGTCGCCCCAAGTCGGCAGATTGTCACGTCCCCATCCGAGTGCGGGTTTCCAGTCGTTGGGCTGGATCCCGGTCACGACGGCCAAATAGTTCGCCGGCGCGCGAGCAGCAACAAACCACGGTGGCGAATAGACCGAGGCGTCAAAGACCCCTTCGGGGGCGATCGACGAAGGGCATCGCATCACACTGATCGACGTTTCACAAGCGGCCACCTGGCGATCACGAGGATTAGAGGAATCGAGCGAAGCATCCTCCAGTGCGGCTCCGGCAGCCCAGTTGGTCGAGCCAAACGTCAACGCTTCGTACAGGTTGTTTTGTTCACAAAACGGCATCACAAACGCGCTCCAGTGCCCGCCCTCTTGCGCCTCACCCAACATCGGCAATTGGTCTTGATACGTGCTGGCAAAGTTGTGGGTGGCCAATCCCAATTGTTTCAGCTTGTTGCTGCACTGCATCCGCCGAGCGGCTTCGCGAGCCGCCTGGACCGCAGGTAGTAACAGCCCGACAAGGACGCCAATGATGGCAATGACCACGAGTAATTCGACAAGCGTAAATCCTTGCCTGCGTTCAGTCAAAGGATGTTTCATCGTAAGGTTTCCCAAATGTGAAAGGGGGGTAAATGGTTTGGCAAAAAGGTGTCTGTAAGTCTCCGTCGCATCGCTCGCAGAGGAAAACCGCCAACGACTTGTTGATGTATTGAGCCGAGACGCGTCAGCGGCCGGGTCTCACGCCCGACCCGGTGCCTTACGACCCACGGCTCACGATCATTCGCTTATCACTGTAAAATGCCGTCCAAAGCGTTAGGACGTTTTCGCGGGGATATCGAATTCGAAGCGGTTTTCAGCCGAGCTTTGGACTTCAAACTCAAGCCCGCTAATGCCCCCTTCGGCATAGGCGGGCGGGACCAATTCTTCGGTGACCAAACTGCGATCGTCATCTTGTTTTTCGTCGGTCGATCCGATCACTTTCCCGCCCCGGCTGACGATACAAGTAAAGCTGACTTTGTAGGTTCCCGCAGCCAAACCGGGGCCTGCGGTCGAACGTAGTGAGAGGTCGCCTTTGGCATCGGTTTCACCAACCCCGAGGTTGTATTTTGTCACCGCGTCGTCGAGTGGGCGAAAGTAAACGATTAGACGTTCGTAGGGTTTGCCGCCTAAGGTGATATGCCCGCTGATCGGATGTAGTGCGGGTTCTGTATTGCATCCGCTCAGGCATCCGCAGAACAGGATGGCCAAGGCTATTTGCCGATAGTGGATCGATCTCATCGCTCAAGTGCTTTTCGTTGTTGTCGTGATGTATTGCCTTTCACTGATGGGTAGTGTTTTACAATCGCGATGTGAACGCCTCGCGGAGAGCACGTTGAGATTAGATAAAGAGTTGTGGTGTATTGCGTTACCCACGCCGTAGGCCGGATCAAAGTCGCTGCCAAGCGACGCAGATCCGGCGGACGCGAAAGTGATGTCAACTTCGTTGCCGCGGCCCGAGCCGGATTCCCGCTCCGCTGTGATCCGGCCTGCATCGCTGCAATTCTTCGCTCAATCGACAAACGATTCGATTCGGGCGCGGTTGTCGAGTTGCAATAGCGTTAACGTTTCGCTGACAATCCGGCGACTCTCTTTGCCATCGACTAGCAACAGATCGACGTAGCTTTCGTGCAATCCGAAAGCCCCGCCGAGAGTTTGTCCGCTGAGCTCTTTTGCGAGCGAATCGGTCAAGATGTCTTCGATGTTCGCACGGACATCGGATTGTTGGCCTTCGGGGAAAATCGAGCTGTCGATGGCAATATAAATCAGTTCCGCACCGGTGTTTGCAAGTGGATTCTCGCTCAGCTTTCCGTTGTTATCGATGCATTCAGACACCAATCGAGGAATCAAACTCGATCCGACCACTGTGTCGCCACGCGGTGTCGATTTGGTTTCTTTCAATTGATACACGGTATACGTATCCAGTGGTGGCAGTTTTTCCCATTGGTGATACGTGTTGACTCCCGAGATGAATTCGGGCAGCTCCGAGAGCGACCGCGTGTAAGCATCTGGGGTGAATGGCTCGATCTTGATCTCGCCCAGCCACATCTGGGTGCCAAATTCGCCGAGCACTTCATCGACCAGCAGGAACAGGATCGTAAAGTGCTGGGATTTTGGTACCGATTCGAGCACGGGATGCCATGCGATGATATCGATTTTTTGACGTTCGTCATCGACGTGGGTGCGAATTTGGAAGCCGTCCACATTCACTCGCTTGCCTTCGTCGACCGCGATCGCGAATCCTTTGACGAATTCGGCCGGTGTGGCTTGGCGAGAGGCATGGAAGTTCCATTTGGGAATCTCCGGAGCGCGTTGCAACCAGTATTCTGCCAGCAGTTGTTTGGTGATCTGGCCTTCGCCGGAGAGCGTGAAGGAGTGGCCGCCATTTTCACCGGGCCCAAAGACCCAGCTCAATCCAGGGATCGTCGCTTCACAGAACTCGGCGACCTCATCGACGAGGTCACCACATTTTCCCGCTTCAATGGTCTGAAAAAATCGCTCAGCAACGGTGGGATACCACTGCCAAAATTTTGTCACGCGTTGTTTAAAGGTATCCGTGTTCTCATCTTGGCTTACCGAATCCGTCACCACACCACCACTGCTCGTGAAAGGAAGATGTTTTCCTGCTGTTCCATTATTTGCAGCGATGTGCCAGGCATATCGATTCCAGCGTATCGATCCAGACGCACCGCAGGAGCGTCAGTGTAAGCCATCCACCCGCACCCGTCGAATCAGCGAGCGACGAATGTAGCCGGCGTCCCCGAGAGTCGTCGCTCGGTCGTCCGAGCAGTTCGCAGCGGTGATGCCAACTCAGGCTGCCAACTCGCATCGCGATCGCTGGTGTCTTCACCAAGAATCAGAATGCAGATCGACTGGAACGGAAGGGCCGAGAAATGCTGCAAAGCGTTGGCCGAAGCCGCCAACGACTGCCTCGCAGGGAGACAGCTTGTAATAGGCAGCGAGCGATAATGGCTTACAACGCGGCGAGGATCTCAGCGGATGTGCTGCGGCCTCGGTGCGTTTCGCTGATTTTGGCGAACGTGATC
>NZ_ANOG01000834.1 GCF_000346295.1 Rhodopirellula maiorica SM1
GACGAAACCGATGCCGATGCCCCATGGGCATGCCGGTCACTCGGAAAAACCTCGTCCCCAAGTCCCTGCGGACTCCGACGTCAAAGCGGAAATGGACGGTTTCTCTCGCTTCAAACCCAGTCGCGGTAACGATCCCGATTCGGATTATTACCTAGGCAAATTGATGCCAGGCTTTCGCAGTGCCGCGGCGGGTCCGGCTCCGTTCGTCGCACCGGATCTCGCTAAATTGCCTTGGAAAATGGTGCGGGGTGCAAAGGAATTTCACTTGGTGCCGATGGCGGTCGAGCGAGAGTTTTTGCCTGGCTACAAGATGAATGTCTACGGCTACAACGGCAGCATGCCAGGCCCCACGATCGAAGTGAACCAGGGTGATCGGGTGCGGATTGTGGTGACCAACGAACTGCCCGAAGCCACCACAACACACTGGCACGGATTCGAGCTGCCAGTCCAGTACGATGGCAGCGAAACGTTGACTCAGAATCCGATCGAACCGGGCAAATCATTTGTCTACGAGTTCGACGTGCATGAGGAAGGGACATTCTTTTATCATTCCCACGTCCCGATGCAAGAAGCGTTTGGCAGCGTCGGTTGGTTCATCGTGCATCCTCGTAAAGTGTTCGACCCGCCGGTGGATCGCGACTTTGGCTTGATCTTTCAAAACTTTTTTATTGAGCCGACGCATACCGTTTCCGATAGTTGGCGGATGGATTGGAATTGGCACACGATCAATGGTCGCAGCGGTCCCTACACCACACCGCTGGTCGTAAAACACGGCGAGCGAGTCCGTGTTCGCATCCTCGACTTCTCTCCGATGCAACACCACCCCATTCACTTGCACGGACACACCTTTTGGGTGACGGGGCACGAAGGGGCTCGGATTCCCAAATCGGCCTGGATTCCTCGTAATACCGAATTGATTGGAATCGCTCAGGCGTCGGATTTCGAATTCATCGCCAACAACCCAGGCGACTGGATGTTCCACTGTCATATGGTTCACCACATGATGAATCACATGACTCGGCAAGTTGGTCCTCGGATTCGCAAAGGCGTTTCGGTCGACCGCTATTTAGCGAACTATTCCAACCGCCCCCGCGTCGATGCGACTCGCGATGATCCTGGATTTGATACCCCGGGATATCCGCAGGAAATGAAGAGCATGAATATGTCCGATGCGATGATGAAAACGATCTGGAGCCGTCGCGAAGTCCAAGGGATGCGAGCGATGTGGCCGATGTCGATCATGGGGCTAATGACTGCACTCCGAGTGCTGCCGGAGGATCTCTATCACAAGGTGATGGAGACCGATGAAGAGATCCCCAAAGGAAGTATATTCGAGGAAATCGTGCGACGCTTTGGTGACCCATCGACCTATCAATCCGGGAAAAAAATGGGGATGCACGGCATGGAGATGTAGATTGCATCGTGTCCACTGCCGGATTGAGCTTGGCTGAGTACAATGGGCTTCTACCCAAACGAAATGTCCCCGGCTTCGCTTCGTGCGTAAGACACTGATTTCCCATGCTTGATGACGAAGAAAAGAAAAAGTTAGCCAATCGCCTTCGGCGTGTCGTGGGACAAGTCGAAGCGGTCCAGCGGATGATTGATCAAGATCAGTATTGCGTCGATATTTTGATGCAGTTATCCGCCGCGACGGGTGCGTTAGGCAAAGTGGGACAAATCGTACTCGAGCAGCATTTGAAGCGGTGTGTCACCGAGGCCATCGAAAACGGAGACCCAGCAGATCGAGACGAGAAGCTGGAAGAACTGATCAAGCTGTTCCGCAAATACGCAGGGGTCATCGATTGACGTGATATTCTGGGGCTGCACCATCGTCGGCATTCTGCTGACTCTGCTAGGAATGTGGGAAACGTTTATGGCGGTCCTGCACCCCCGCGCCGTGGTCGGCCCGGTCACGACGGCGATCAATCGCGGCTTTTACCACTTGATTGATTCGCGATGGCTCAAGCAGTGTCGTCTTGTCGTTTTTAGTGGTCCCGCTCTGATCACGATTCATGTGATCAGCTGGGGGACGTTGCTCTTGATCGGGCTCAGTCTGATCGCGTGGCCCGAACTCGGTGACGGCATCATCACCAGCAGCGGCAAACCGGTGGATACTTCGTTTTGGACAGCCGTGTACTACGCTGGCTTTACCATCACCACACTGGGCATCGGTGATTTGGTGCCCAAACACTCGCCGATGCAGGTGCTGACCGTGGCCGCCGCAGCACTGGGGTTTAGTTTCTTTACGCTGGTATTGGCCTACGTGATTTCGATCTATTCCCGATTGGCTCGCCGCAACCAATTCGCTTGCGAGATTGACTATCGGACCCAACGAACAAGCGACACTTTGGCTTACTTGAAACCTTACCTCGTTGGCGATGACCCGTCGCTGATCCATCAAGATCTGTACACGCTTGCCTCGCACATGGCCGAGTTACTTGAATCGCATCACTTCTATTCGGTACTGCACTATTTTCGTTTCAGTGAGCCACGGTACTCGATGAGCCGGATGTTGCGTTTTTGCTTAGAAGTCGCTTCGCTGTTGAAGGCATTACGAGCCACGGGTGGCCCCAATGCCAGTTCGATCAGCGAGCCGGAAGAGCGTTTGTGGCACGCAAGTCGGCAGATGCTCGAAGACACCTGCGAACATTTCATCGCCCATCCCACATCGGATCACGAGATCGACACGTCGATTGCCGAGCGGTTGTGCGAGCAATTACAATCCGCATCGCCCGACGCACGCCCCTCGGATCCAACCAAGTTCATCACCGCGTACGCCGAGGCCTGCAAAGAGTGGTCTCATGACCTACGCTCGCTCGAAATCGGATCTGGTGATTAGCGGCAACTTACATCGCTAACATCGCGAGTGCCATTGCGATCATCACACTGTTTTCGATGATCGTGACCACCGACATCGGCAGATTAAATGCGGTTCCCAAGCAAGCACACTGAATCGCTTGCTTCTTTCTGACCGCCGCAATCACTCCCACCAACCCGATGCTCATCACCACCGCGGTCACCACGTTCGCGACCATCAACTGAGTCCCGGTGACAAACAACAATCCAAGCGTCACTTCGATCCACGGATACGCAAGCGCGTACGAACGAGACCGGCGTGCGATAATATCGTACGTCGAAAAGGCGTCAGCAAATTTTGAGATGTTCAGCAATTTAAAAAAAGCAAACCCCAAAAAGAAGAATCCCATAAAGTAACTCATCGCACGAGTCCATTGCCAATTTGCGTGAATCGATTCAACCAATACCGTGGCACCGATCACATAGCTAACGACAAGGAACAACGGCTTGTAAGTCCCCAAGCTAAACGCAGGCTTTGCAGCCGGCGCGGCAATGGATATGGTTTCCGGCTCGTGCGGAATCACCGATGCCGTGAAGCCCGCTTGCCCGATCAGGTCAACAATGTGCTCGGGCCGGCCTTCGGGAGCCAAGTCGACGTGAATCAATTTTCTTGGATCGCTTAAGTCCGATTTCCATTGACGGACACTTGGTTCGTTGTCCAAAAACGGTGTGACTTTACTGAGACATCCCCCGCAAGTCATCGAGGTCGAAAACGTTGTATTCATGATTTTAAGTTCCGTTGTGATTACAAGTGTTTGTTTCACTAACGATTGCTTCAATGATTGGACAACCAGGGACCTTGCCCCGACCTGAGCAATCGTGAACAAGCTGAGATAGCGTGGATTCCATCTGTTTGAGATCCGCTAATTTTTTTTGGATCGCCCCAACTTGGCTTCCGCCATTGTCTTTTACTTCACGCGAGTAAGTTCCTGGCTGCTCGGAC
>NZ_ANOG01000835.1 GCF_000346295.1 Rhodopirellula maiorica SM1
CCGTTGACGATTTCCGCTATGACGTGTTTCCAGCTACGCAGGCAACTTGCCAATCGTGATTGTGGCGACACAGCCGGCTGCGCCACCGGCAAGCGAAATGTCGGCGTCGTGCAGCTTGGCGATTCGGTAGGCTCGGCACAGCCCCAGCCCCAGCCCGCGACCGGCTTCGCGGCCACTAAAGTAGGGATCAAACGCATGCTCGCGAGCGGCACGCGAGAGCCCGGGACCGCTGTCGGCTACGTGAATCAAGACGCGATCCGCTTCCCGAACGACCGACACCACAATCGTACCGGAGGATCCAATTGCCTCGATCGAATTTCGCAGCAACACTCGCAACGCTTCGCCGAACATCGGTTCATCAAGATCGAGCAACAGCTCGCCGACAGGGGTCTCGGTTTCTAAACGAATGGAGAGCGAATCAGCCTCGTCGACAAATTCGTCGGCAACCGATCTCACCAACACGTTCAAATCACACGGTGAAGTCTCTGGTAGCGGCGGATTCGCGTAGAACATCAAATCGGCAATCATCTCGTGAGCCCGATACACTTGGTCGACGATCTTTTGCAGCGACGTGTTTCGATGCGGATCGGCCTCGCCCTGCTTCAATTGCTGGGCTCGCGTCGAAATGTTGGCCAACGGATTGTTGATCTCGTGGCTAAGCCCGTAAGCGAATTGCTTGAGCGCCGCGAGCTTTTGCGTGTGAAGTCGACGATCAAAGGATTGCTCGAGCGTGCGCGTGTGCTGCACTTGCCGAGC
>NZ_ANOG01000836.1 GCF_000346295.1 Rhodopirellula maiorica SM1
AAAGCGAGCGTGGAAATCGGCAGCCCAAATTCGTCGTCCCGTGCTTCCGGACAGAGCAAACAGCGGCACGCTCGGTTCTGGCTTGGCCAAGTTACTAACGTACGCCAGCAAATCGATGGTTCCATCTCGGTCAAAGTCACCAGGGGCGGACTGCCGATTTTTCGAGTTAACCTTTGGCTGATGCAGCTGATTGTCGTCCGCCAAGAATCCCGCACCGAGCGATCCGGCATGTCGTGGTACCGCAGCAACCACGCGCAAATGGTGCATGTCTTTTTCGGGTAGCTGGGTTTCCCACAGCATGCGTCCGTCGCGTCCCGATGCCGCCATTATCGTTCCGTCGGGCCAGACCCGAGTTAGATCAAGGACACCGTCATGATTTAAATCCACTGTGGCGGACCAGCGTTCACCCATGCGGTTCCACAATTCTCGTGGTTTTCCTCGGAAACCAATCAATTCTCCACCGGCATCAAGTGATGTCGGTTGTCGGGGAACAAAAGCAAACAAATCCTCTAGCCCATGTTGCTGCGTCGCGGCGGCTTCGAATGCAACCAAATTTGGACCCTCTCGCGTTACCTCGCCTGTTCCAGCAGAGAAGGCAACGGCGCGCGATAGTTTATCGTGGCCTTGCAGCGGATGAACCGGTACCAGGAATTGAGGCCATCCGTCGCTACCTGTGTTCCACCATAGCGGTGGTCCCAAACGATAACTCGCACTCTCGGTTGGACCCGTCAAAGGATGCCGTCCTACCCACAGACTTGTCCCATCGCGACCAGACAATGCGTCCACGTACAAATCGAACTCTCGCGACCACAGCGTGGCAGTAAATACGTCGGAAATTCCGTCGTTGTTGATGTCGGGACCGACTAAGAAATGGTCTACTTGTTGATCCATTGTCTTGAGTTTTCGTTTCCAGCGAAGGGTGCCTGTGGTTGCATCGCGAACTTCGATCTCACCCCATGCTCGCAAGCGGTTACCGTTGGCCTTGGATGTACCGCTGGGGAAAATCAATTCAGATCGTCCGTCGTCGTCCAGGTCGACAACGAGCGGCCATTGCGGTGGATCGATGATGGTCCGACTCCAACCGGCAACCGGCAGTTCGGCTTGCACATCGGATGTCCACAACATCCGAGCATACGCGAGCGACCAGACGGCAATCCGAACCCGCGATGTGGGACTGGTGGCGGCCGGCGCGATGACGGCGGGCAAACTTTGAGTCAAGATCACTTCGTCGGCACCGTCGCCGTCGACATCGATCACGATTGGGGCTCGGCTTGGTTGCACGCCACAATCGATCGGCTGGTCAAGCGGGGTTCCGGTTGCGGTGTCGTAGGCAATCAGACGCGAACCGACCATCATCGTTAATTGTTTCGGCAACGCGGCGTTGGCGGTGTTCCAGGACGCCAGCAACGCCGGACTGGGGACGTGGTGGAAATATCCGGTGCGTTCTAACCGAGACAATTGGCGTCGTATGCCGTTTACAGAAAAGTCACTCTGGATGCCGCCGGTCGAAGTCACTGCGGCGGCGGAACCATAGAACCAGCGAAAGGGTTCGGGGACATCCAGCGTTGCTGGCGTGACGAAGTCGGATTCATTGAAGTCGCTCTGCCAGATCGTTTTTCCCGATTGTCCGCATACGGTTTCGAGCCAACGCCGGACCTGTGATGCCGGATTTTCTTGCTCGGCCATCATCACGGCGAGATCGGTGACACCGTCTGCATTTAAATCGCCTACTGCAATCGGTGGATACAAAACGCTGCTACGGACTCCTTGGAAATTGCGTTCCGACTCGCTGGTGATTTCTTGCTTTAGATCATGGCCGCGTGCCGAGGTCCACAACAAGCCGCCGCGTTTCCAGAGATCGCCAATACCATCGCTTGGTGACGTGCCGCCAAAATTAAATCGTCGACGGCGTCACCGTTGAGGTCCACGGCGGGGCTAACAATAAAGGGTCTTAGGTCAAAGCTGCCCCAGCCTGTGAAAGGACTGCTGCTCATCAAACGCTTCCACGACCACACCCAACCGGTCGCGGGCTTCAGCAGAGGCTGCGCCGCTTTTTCCAGTGCCACGGTCCATCGCAGTCGGTTTTGTTGAGGGTCAAGACATCGCAGCCCCGAGTCGTCCATCATCACGATCAAGGATTGGCCGTTCGCCGAAACCAATTTGTAGGCACCGTTGACTTCCAACGGCGGCATCAACAAGGATTCATCGAGGTCCACATTAAACATCGGTGAATGACCGCGAAGCAGGTTGACACCGTAGGTTTCGCTGAGCCGGTTCTCGCCGTAAACCTGCACTTGATACTCGCCCGCGGCGATCTCGATTGGCTGCTGCGTCGGCACGGTTTGGCGGGTGACAAGTTCACCGCTGCTGTCGCGGATGACCGCCGCCAACGGAGGAGCGTCGGTGACGAACGAAACAGGGACCCGCTGGCTTTGCTGATACGCTTGCGTCAACAACAAGACGGCCAGTAATAGCGTTGCGGTCGCTGCGACCGATCGGGCGGTCGATTTTAGTGCGGAACGATGTTTCTGAGCCCACTGCGTCGATCGTTCGATCCAACTCGCCCGACGTGTTTTGATCGGACGACCGTCGAGAACTGCTCGGCAATCCTCCGCAAGCGCATGAGCCGACTCGTATCGCTGCTCGGGCTGTTTCGCCAAGCACTTCAGCAAGATTGTTTCCATATCGCGAGTCAGTGCCGGTGACAACGTGCGAGGGGCAACCGGTTCTTGATTCAAAATTTGATCGATGACACCCTGAGGCGTCTCGGCCAAATAAACCGGCCGCCCGGTCATCAATTCGTACAGCGTGGCTCCGAGGCTGTACAGATCGGAGCGATGATCCAATCGGTCGCGAGCTGCTGAAGCTTGCTCGGGACTCATGTAACGTGGCGTCCCGATGACAGCGCCGGTCATACTGAGCGTCACGGTGTCCAGCCGCATCGCCAAGCCAAAATCGGTCAGCCAGATTTGGTCGTCTTCGTCCAGCAGCAGATTGGACGGCTTGATATCACGATGAATGACGCCACGCTGGTGGGCATGCGCAAGTGCGTCGGCGACTTGGACACCCCAGTTCATTGCCGTCATCGGATCGATTGGTTCGGTCGTCTCGCCGAGCACATCGGCAAGACTGCGTCCCCGGATGTACTCCATCGCGAAAAAGTGGACGCCTTGCTCGAATCCAACATAGAAAATCGGAACGATGTTGGTGTGATGCAGGTGCGCCACCGTCTCGGCCTCGCGGCGAAAACGAGTGATCGCATCGGCATCGCTGTGGGGTGTAAACCGCAGTACCTTTAGAGCAACACGGCGATGTAGCGAAACCTGTTCGGCTTCGAACACCACGCCCATGCCACCGCGTCCGATCTCGCGCAGTAGTCGGAAATCGCCAAGTTGTTGGCTTTGCCTTTTTTGGCTCGACTCTGCCATTTCGAGGACGTCGAAGCCGGCTAAGCCGAGTGGTGCATTGATCGGGACGTGTTCGTCGATCGTTTCATCCACAGGAAACGTCGGTGCGATCGACCCCGACGTTGGGGCGGATTCGTCTTCGGCATCGTTCGGCTTTTCAATCGGCATCACAAGTCACTCCATGCAACGCCACGCGGTTTCTTCACGCCGTCATTTTACTGCGAGTCAATCCATCAAGAAATGGAGCACGCCGCAAAATGATCACAAGAACGGATGCCGGGCACCTGAGTTACTCGCCCCTTTTTTTGCCTCGAAAGATTGGTCGGCAGGATGCAGAGCCCCAAAGCTGTCGTAGGCTGTTTGAATTATGTCGTAGGCTGTTTGAATTATCCAGAGCCGATCGGCTGGTCACGTGCATTGTCAACGCCAGCTCGCCGGAGGTAAGATCCGTGCCCGAGTAAACACGCAGCAGCACTTGCCTCGCTTCCGTAGAGCAACGCCCTATGTACGAACAACTTCACGCCGATCGCCAGCGTCTTGACCAGATTTTGGCGAGTGTGCTGGAGGACAGCGTCCGTTTTCTCAATGCGTCTAGCTCTCGACCTGCTGGGGTGGTGCCACCGGCGAGCGATGCTGAAACGCTGCCGGAGGCTGGGATCGGAGCGACGGCAACGCATGATCTGTTTCAATCCAAGTATGCGGATTGGATGAGTGGGTCGGCAGGGCCTCACTACTTTGGGCTGGTCACGGGCGGCGCGACTCCGGCGAGTATCGCGGGCGATTGGTTGACGACGATCTATGATCAGAATGCGACCGGTTCGGAGGATTCGATCGCGCCGCAGATTGAATTGGCTGCGATCGGGATGCTGCGTCAATTGTTTGGTCTGTCGTCGGCGCAGGCGGGTGTTTTTGTGTCAGGCGCGACGATGGCCAATTTTGTTGGTTTAGCGACCGCGCGACAATCGGTTGGGCATCGTAATGGTGTCGACATTGCCAAATCGGGATTGTCGGGACTGTCGCCGATCCATGTGCTGTGCGGGACGCCTCATTCGAGCGTTTCTAAGGCGATGGCGATGCTCGGGCTCGGACGTGACAACATGGAACGAATTGCAACGCTGCCTGGTCGTGAAGCCGTCGACGTGGGGGCAATGCGAAAACGCTTGACCGAGCTCAGCGAAGCGGGGCAATCGTGTGTGGTCGTTGGCAACGCGGGGACCGTCAACAGCGTCGACTATGATGACTTGAACGCAGTGGCGGATCTGTGCAGCGAATTCGCGGTTTGGTTGCATGTGGATGCAGCCTTTGGCGGTTTTGCCGCCTGTGTTCCGGAAAAGCAGTCGCTGGTTGCGGGAATGGATCGCGCGGACTCGATCACGATCGACGCGCACAAGTGGCTGAATGTGCCGTACGATTCGGCGATGATCTTTACGCGTCATTTGCATTTGCAGCGTGAGGTTTTCCAAAACGCTGCCGCTTATCTCGAAGCGGATCCGTCACCAAGCAATTTCGTGAATCTAACACCAGAGAACTCTCGTCGCTTCCGCGCCTTGCCCGCTTGGTTCACATTGATGGCGTATGGTCGCGACGGTTATCGTGAAATCGTGACGCGAAATTGCCAGATCGCCGAGGAGATCGGCAAGCGGATCGATGCCTCCAGCGCGTTTCGCTTGCTAGCGCCGGTGCGAATGAATGGCATCGTGTTCACGCTCGCTGGCGATAATGTTACGCACGGCCAAATTCAAGCGTATTTGCAGGCAGTGCAAGTGGACGGAGTGCTTTATATGACACCGACGGAGTATTTTAACGCACCGGCGATTCGTATCTCCGTGTCGAATTGGCGGACGACCGAACACGACATCGCGGACGTGTGGAATGGAATGCTCGCGGCGCTAGAATCCGCATCGTCTTAACAGGTGAGATTGCCGACTCCGTTTTCCACCGAGATGCCGCGATAGGCCATCTAGGGGCGTTTGCCGACAGCGGTGGCGTCGAGCGAGAATTGTCGCGTTGATATTCGCGTCGGACTTGCGTTATGAATGGCTTGATTAGTTTGATCGTGCGGTTTCCCATTCACTGGTATCGGGTTGATTGCCGCAGCGATTGACTTCGCGAACCGATTGGATCAACTGAATCGGCAGCAGGATCAGTCCGAGTGTTGTTAAGCCGCCCAGGCCGACAAGGCAAGTTGTTAGCGTTACACCAGACGCAAATACGGACAGCGTTGCAAGAGCAAGAGCAAAGACGGTTAGCAAGGCCTTGAACTCGGTTGGCCCGAACGCGGCGAGCGTAAATTCGCCGGTCAGCTTGGCACGCAAGTTGGTTAGCACCGCCATCGCCATCAGCACAATCACAGCGACCAGTCCAATATCCAGACGGCCGCAAGCAACGGCCAATCCGACCAACCAGTAGGTGAACGAGAGCGGATCGGTAAAGTGGTCGAGTAATTCACCGCCGTTACGGCATTGCCCTGTCGTACGAGCATGTCGCCCATCAACACAGTCCGCCAAATGGTTGCCGGCGATCCCGGCTGCCGCCAACAATCCGCCCCACCAAAACGTCGTCGAAAGGGCAAGCCCGATCGCCCCGGCAATCGCCGACAGATGACCGATCGCAACGATCCCTTCGGGTGGAAACCGACGTGGGATATGCAAATGCGGGTAAAGGGCAGTCAGAGGCGGCCCGACGAGCGGATCGAGCAGGCTGTGGGACACACGTTTGGACATGTTGGGTTCCTTCCAGGTTTTCGGTCTACCCACAAGGAGCCTGGATGCACGGAAAGCCTGCGCTAAATTCTGGAAAAGAGTCGCTGTCTAGGGCCTGCGGAACCATCACCGACGTAGCGGAAGTCGTCAGCGGCTTGTTGATTTACTCCAAATGGAAATCGCAAGGGTGAGCCGTGAGCCGTGGGCCGTAAGGCACCGGGTATCGTGTGGGACCCGGCCGCTGACGCGTCGCGGTTCAATAAATCAACAAGCCGTCAAGA
>NZ_ANOG01000837.1 GCF_000346295.1 Rhodopirellula maiorica SM1
CTGGCTGCCTGTGTTGCGATTGTCGCCACCGCCGAGCTTCAGCGTCCGTGGTTATGGTGGATCGTTGCAGTCGGACTTGGCATTTCCTTTATGCTCAACCAGCATCGTCTGCAGCCCTGGGCGTACCAAAGTGCAATCTACGCGATCGTCTTTGCTGCGATGGATCGGGAAACGGCGCGGCGATGGCTGGTTCCGCTCGCCGCAAGCGTTTATCTGTACAGCGGGCTGGGGAAACTGGATTACCAATTCGCTCATACCGTCGGTCAAAATTTTCTTTCCGCGGTCGATCTACCGGTAATCGGGAATCTAGCTGATCGTTTCGAGCACAACACACTGGCAATCATCGCGTTGTTATTGCCGCTGAGCGAAGCGTTGATTGCGATTGGGTTGTTGTTTCACCGGACGCGGCGGGTGGCAGCAGTCTGTGTGATATTGTTGCATCTGAGTTTGGTGGTCATGCTGGGGCCTTGGAATCTGGATCACAGTAATGGCGTGCTGTTTTGGAATGTACTGCTGATCATTCAAGCATGGTTTTTGTTTCTGAAACCAATCGCAGAACCATGTAAGACTTCGCCGCCGCAGTCGGAAGCCAAATATGCGGCTGTCACCGAATCCATCGGCAAACGCTTGGCGGCAGCGATTGTGATACTCGCGATCGTCATGCCAGCGACCGAACGGTGGGGGTACTGGGATCATTGGACATCATGGGCACTGTATTCGCCGCACAGCAGTCGTGTGGAGGTCCAAATTCATCGCTCGGCGATGGACCAACTGCCCGCGACGATACACCCGTTTCTGCAGGATGACAACTCCGATGGCTGGCATCATTTGCAAATGAATTTATGGTCGCTCGATCGATTGAACGTTCCCATCTATCCCCAAGCCCGTTTTCAGTTGGCGGTCGCCAGTCGTATCGCCCACCTCTACGATCTGTCGGACTCGGTTCGTGTGATCGTCAAAGGTGTCGCCGATCGCCGCAGCGGAGTACGGAACGAGCAACGTGCTATCGGACGCAAAGAGATCGATGCCGAGCTGCGGCACTACTGGATCGCTCAGTAAACCGAAGCCAATAAACAGAGCTCCAATAAACCAGAGGTCTGATAGATAGAAGGCACGCTCGTTTGCTGTCCTGATAGATCACAGTCCTGATAGATCGCAGTCTTGATAGATCACAGTTCCGATAGATCGCTGCCGAATTCGATCCGACATTCCACTTAATCGTTACGACCCCACCAGCGAATGCCGTTGCCTACTTGTGTGCTAGTTTTCAGTACATCAGTAACAACGACATTTTTCTCTTTGTGACGTTTAGCGATTGCGGATCATGATCAAAGTTCAGGGCTTGCGTAAAATTTACGATCGGCATTTGGCCGTCGACGGTGTCTCGTTTGCGTTGCAGCCAGGCCAAGTTTGCGGGCTGGTGGGGCCCAATGGAGCAGGTAAAACGACGGTGATGCGATGTTTGGCGGGTTTGATTCCGCCTTCGGACGGATCGCTTTGCGTCGCCGGGTGTGACCAGAAGACCGATTTGATCGAATTGAAACGCCGGTTGGCTTACGTGCCCGATGACCCGCCGCTGTTTGATGATCTAACCGTGGGACAGCACTTGGAAATGATCGGGCGATTGTATCAAGTCAAAGATTTCCGGGCTCATGCGACGCGGCTGCTGAGCCAATTTCAGTTAACAGGCAAGGTCGATGCGGGAGCCACGACGTTATCACGCGGCATGCGTCAGAAGTTGGCAGTGTGTTGTGCGTATCTGTTTGATCCCGCCGTGTTGCTACTCGATGAGCCAATGACAGGGCTCGATCCGCCGGGGATTCGTGAGTTGTTGGCATCGGTTCGTCAACGTGCCGAGGCAGGAGCGACGGTGATGATCAGCAGTCATTTGTTGCCGATGATCGAAGGCGTCTGTACCCATTATTTGGTAATGAAACAGGGCGAGGCAAAATTTTTCGGAACCGCCAACGATCTGCGATCCGCGTACCCTGGGATCGGATCGCTCGAAGATGCTTATTTTGCAGCGATTGAAAATCCCGTGGTCTGTCCCGGCGTGAGTACAGAGATTGCTCAGATGGAAGGGGTGGCATGAGCGGAGCATCGCATCCAACCAAGTTCGGGGCACTGTGGGATGCACCGCATGTCCATCAAGAGTTGTTGTGGTTGACGAACGCGCGAAGTCAATTTCGTTTGCGACGAACGCTGGCACGGATTTTGTCCCCAAGACGCATTGTCGCGACGTTGTTGGCCGGTGTTTTTCTTGTCGCGTACGTGATGTACGGCGTTTTGGTACTGTCCAATCGGGCACCGGCGTCGCCCGATCATCTTCGTGCCTGGTTGTCGGGCGGGATGGTGCTTTACGCGTTTTACCATGCGGTTCGCTGTGTATGGACCGAAACGGTCGTCGATCTCGAAATGACGCCCGCCGAACGGTTGTGGTTGGGTGGCGGGCCACTGCATCGATCGAGTTTGGCGACCTATCGAATCACCAACATTGTTTCAGCGACCGCGATTAAGACATTGTTGTTGACGATCGTGATCGCTCGCGATGTTCAGCATGTGGAACTATTGATCCTTGGGGTTTTCTGCTCGCTGTTGTTGTTGGATACGGTCCGGCAGATTCTGGTTCGTGTCGCCAGCGGGCTGAGCGATCTAAATCGTCGACGTGCGAAAGTCGTTAGTGTGGTCATGGCCACCGCCGTCGCACTGCAAGTAATCGCAAAAGTGACCGCGATGACTCCGATGGGGTCTCCGACTTGGTTGTATTTGATCCATATGTTTTATGCGGTAGGCGAACTAGCCCAAAGCGTTGTGATTCAAGCCGTTGCCTTCGCCTGGATTCCAATGGCATCGCTGGCCGTGACGACTAGCTATTCGGTTTGGACACCGATAGCGATGGTCTGTGTGGCGATGACGGTTCTGTTTGCGGTACGCGTTTTGGTTTGGGCGGACCACGGGGCGCTAATGCAGAGTCAGAGGCAAGAGCAATCACTGCTTCGCGAACTGGACCGCTCAGGTCGCAACTGCGCCGCGACGGATCCAACACAAACGCATCGCTCGTTGGACGTCGATGTGCTTTGGGGGTACCCGAGGCTAAGGACGACCGCGGCGTTGCTGGCTCGACAATACCGAAGTGTACTGCGGTATCGCGGAACGATTTTGGCCAGCTTTGTGATTCCAACGCTATTGTGTCTATCGCCGTTGGTAACCAATCAGGTGATCGAACAGTGGTTTTATGTCGTCAGCGGAGTTGCATTGTGCACGATGCTGTTAGCACCCCCGGCGCTTCGTCTCGATTTTCGCCGCGATCTGTTGAGAATGCAGTTGTTGAAATCATTGCCCGTCAAGCCGCTTTCGATGGTCCTCGGTCAATTAACGTTACCCATTTTTATCACATGGATTTTTCAGTGCGTCACGCTGGCGATCGCAGCTTGTGTCGTTCAACCCGGTTGGAGCCAGTGGTTGATGTGGACGTTGCTGATGGCTGCATTTGCGGTGTTTACCTTTGCCGTTGAAAACGCGTTGTTTTTGGTTTATCCGCATCATGCTCATCAACAAGGGTTGGGCATGATGTTGCGAGCCAAGTTGACATTTTTGGGAAAGGCGGGTGTGATCGCGGCGTCGCTAGCAATGTTGGTGCTGTGGTCGGCCGTATGCAAGAGCATCTTACCGGACGGTTTACATGCAATTGGTTTTGTCAGTGGCGCGATCGCTGCTTCGTGGTGTATTGCTGCGATGAGTGTGTTGGCAACAGCGATATGTTGGCGACGTTTCGATTTGTCGTTCGATCTGCCCCCGCAATAGCGGGTCGCTAGTCAGCAGGCAGTCCGGTCCATTCATGAAAAAACCATTCCTACCGATCGGTAGAAATGGTTTGATGGTTTATCGAAACGATTCAATGACGAGGCAGTGCGATGACGATGCCTCATTCATTCATTCGTCGACGACAGGCTCGTTACTTGTCTTCTTTTTCAGACTTCAATTCTTCGAGGAACAATTCCATTCGTTTCTTTTGGCGATCGTCGCTCAGTTCGACGGCCTTTTCTTGGAACTTGATCGCCTCATCAAGTTTTTCATCGATCTTGGAAAGTTGTGCCAAGATGTTGTAGACGAGCGGTTTGGCTTCGGCGTCGACTTTATCTACGAGCGGGGAGAGTGCGGCAACGGCTTCACCGGCCAACGGGCCGACACTGCCGCCTTGTTGAACCACGGCGGTCAACGAGTACGCGAATTGCCCCAGCGACATCCAATCGCCCTTCATCTCCTCGAGACGGTCGCGATAGTATTTCACGACTTCGTCGGTAACGTGACCCGCCGACAGCATCAAGCTGGATCGGAAATCTTTCAAGTTCGCTTGCAGTCCGGCATCGTCGGTTTCGGCGAGTTGCTTGTCGACCAATTTGATTGCTTCATCAAACTTTCCAGCACCTGCCAATATTGAAATTTCTTGGATCGCTGCTTCCAGCCGTTGCTGTTCTTCCATGGCTTTCTTGAATGCTTCACGATCCCACGAATCGGAAACAACTTGTTGCAACGGTTCTTCCATTTCCATGGGATGGCCAATCCATTCGACTTGGCTGGTCTTGCCAACGATAAAGGCGGTCGGAATGCCCTGTTGGTTGGCTGCTTCCATGTAGTCTTTGTAAACCGAGCGGTCAGGGTCGGTGGTCAGCGAGTAGGCCGATGTGATCTCGTCGAACGTCTTTTTCAGGTCTTCGTTTTTGCGCGCCAAGAACTCTTTGACTTCTTCGACTTCTTCATCCGAGACACTGATGATTTGTACATTCTCGCCGCGGTACTGGTTTTGTAGCTCCGCGAGATGAGGCATGCTCATGACACAAGGGCCACACCATGTTGCCCAAAATTCAACCACATAGACTTTGCCTTTTTCAAACTTCTTTACCGGTTTGAAATATCCTTTGCCATCTTGCAGCCAGTGCTCGATATCGATCGAAGGCGCTTTGGAGCCAATACCGAGCGTGGCTTCGGCGTTTGCGGCGGGTGACACGAGCGAGGTCAACAAGCACGCCGCTGCGACAAGAAGCGTGGATCGGAAAGTGAAAAATTTCATTTTTGAAAATGCTGGGTTGTTTGTAGGGGAATTGGCCCATGAAAGAGTATCGGGCCGGTGTGTTTTAAATGTTTTCGAGGATCGGACGCCGAAAGCAATCGCATACTACCGAAGAAAATAGTCACAATGCCCTGCTTTCCGCCAGTGGTTGCGGGAATTTCGGTTGTTTTTGACATGACTTCGTTGTAACAAAATATCCGAAATACGAGGGCCAGGTGAGCGTGTGATGCAAATCGAATGCCTGGATCATGAAATACAGGCTTTAACGCGGAAAAAGAATCTCTCCCTGGCCACCGACCGCAAAATCGCCACGCATCGACCGGAATCCTTCATCAGCGATTTGGTCCAACAATTGAATCACGTTTTTGCAAGCAAACTGACTTGGAGCGTTAGCTGACGCCCAGGCCTTGGTTTGGCGTCCCAATAAGGGGCTAATGACCGAAAATGCCTCAATTGGATCGCTAAAACGAGTACGGCTGAGCGGGGGTGGCTGATTGACGACCAGCGTGCCTCGCCGCATCGCATATGCCGCACTTCTACCCGTTTTTGCAGCGACAACAATCGTGCCGGCGATTTGGTGGCTGCCGACAAAGTCTCCTGCGGAGCCTTCGATAAAGATTTCGCCACGTCGCATGCGATGGCCGACATGGTTTCCGGCCGAATCACGAACCACGATTCGGCCTCCGGACATGCCGCTGCGAAATGAGTCCACGGGAGCCGCGAGAAAGTTGCCCGCGGCGCCGGCAATCCAAATTTCGCCACCCGACATCATCGTTCCGGCATAGTCGCCGACATTCCCCTTGATGGTGATCCGTCCGCTTCGTAGCTGCATGCCCAGTCGGTGAAATCGACTCAGGTCGCCAACCAACCGCAATTCGTTTTTGCTCGACAATTTGGAAATGGAAAATAGCTCGCCGATCGGGCACGTATCATCACCACATTGTAGGGGCAACCGTTTGATTTCGTCCGCATCGCTGATCGAAGCGAAGGTCATCGGCGACATTACCGAGGCGTCGATGTCACATGTGGGTTGTTGCCGCAATTCCAAAAGCCAACTGGTCATCTTAGAATCTCCGCAAGGTGGAAATGATGTCGTCCGAGTTTTCCACCGTAATTCCCCGCGGTGATTCGAAGCAGTCCGCCGTTGGTTGGCGAAGCACACGCGGCTTGGATACCCACCCGCATTGCATCGGCTATGACGGCGTCCGACAATCCATCGATCACCACCTCCATCGCCACCGATTCGTCACGCATCAATTGCGTGGTTGGATCTACGGTTCGAAGCGTGGGGCAGAAGGCATTGTTGGTCGACGCATACAGTGCGGCATATTTCGAACCCACCTTTGATCCGCTACGTGTGACACCTCCTGGAAACGGCGTGATGACCCCATCCATTTGACGCATCGAATCGACCGCGGCACGACATGCCGTCGAGACCGCTTTGACGTCGTTGCCGATCAAGATGAAATTTCCGCCGCCAATACCATCGACACGCGCCACGTCGTGGTCACAAACGAATTCGCCGTCCATCACGGGGATTCGCCAATAACGTCGCGATCCAATCACCTTGCTGATCTGGTGTCCGTCTCCAAAATATCGCAGCGATTTTCCGATCGGGACCCGTTTATCGGACTTCGGTTCGGTTTCTTCGATTCCGGCATACAACGCGGTCGTGGGGCAGGTCAAAATGCATTGGCCGGCGCGTAGCGAGATCTGTTTGTCCATCTCTTTGCCAGAGACGGTAAAGGCAAGAATGGCGACGCCCGGGCGTCCATCGGGGGTTTCTGTTTCTGCGAGTTCGCGTTCGACGGCGATTTCGATACCGCAAGCGATCACGCTGGTGCCAAACCCGGTCATCGCGGCGGCGGCATCGGTTGCCCATTGGCGATCGTCCGCCGTGACAATCAATCGCGTCGCCTTCATGTCGAACGCTTCTGCGAAGGTCGGGTCGATGCGAACGTCGTTGATATGAAGATATTCATCCATGTCGTTTAAATCGTTGCTCGCACAGCGGTATGTTTGTTGGGCGTCGAGCCTAGCGTGCTTTGCATTTCATCATCGCTGATCCTCAGCCGACTCATTGCCATCGTTCCCTGTTCGGCATACCGCTGAGCGAGCATCGGAATTGTTTCGGAATCAAAGGAGACGTCGACGGTGTGGGAGACGCTAGGGAGGGTCACAGTATCACTGGCTCCCTCGCCACGAACGATCTTGCCATAACGGATCACATAGGTGGGCTCAGCAAACATTTGTTCAATGTTCTCGTGCTTGCGATAGATCACGAGGTCGGCCTGGGATCCCGCCGCTAGGTCGCCTACGCCACGGAGTCCAAGGATGGCTGCCGGAGCGGAACGCGTCATCGTAGCGATTTCCGCGAAACTGTATTCACGCGACAGGCCTGCCAATTGGCTGGCCGCCGCCGCTTCGGGTTCGATTTCAGCGAGTGCGGTTTCGCGGTACGAGCGGTCGCACAACAGTCGGATCAAATGCGGATACGTGGTGAAGGGGCCGCCGTTGGGGTGATCGGTCGTCAAGAAGACTCGTGAAGGATCGTCGATCATCAAAAACAATTCCAACCCAATCGCCCACTGCAAACTGTGGACATATTGTTTGCGTCGATAGCGAAACGGCACCACCCCGCAACCGGCTTCGCACTCGACGTCGACCAGCACCGATTTTCGCGGTTTCGCGAAGGCATGATTGTCGTATTGATGCATCGAATCAGCGCTGATCGTCACGGTTTGGCCAAACATGACTTGTCCTACATCGATCGTGACGTTGGGATGGGTTTGTAGGACGCGAGCGAGTTGCTCGGCCGCGGAGGACATCTTGTAGGGGCCGGAATTGCCATAGCTATGGAATTGGGCGTGGGTCAGATGAATCGGTAAACCGTTTGCGGCTTCGATCGTTGCCAAGGTTGACGCGATGTTGCCCGGGACGCCGAGGTTACTGCAGTGAACGTGCAGCGGATGAGCCAAACCGATCTCGTGAACGGCACGGCACAAGCGGCGAATGATCGTCGACGGAGTGACCCCGTAGCGAGGATGCGGCGTGTTGACATCGAATTGGCGTGTATTGAATTTGAAAGCGTTGATACCGCCAGGATTGACTACTTTTACCGCGATGCACTGTGTGGCGGTGACCATCCAAGCGACGTAGTCATTGATGATTGCTTGCGGTGCGTCTTCGGCCAGCAGTTGCAGTAGTACGTCATCGTTGCCCAGTAAACAGTAGCCGCCTGTATCGATGCCGACCACGTCTGCCATTTCCGCATGGGCCGAACGCGCGTTGCAGGGAATTACAGCGGGTTCGAAACAGGTCGTATAGCCCATGTCGAGATAGCGATTGCCGACGACACTCGCCGCCGGCAGAAACTCACTCATTCGCTGATCGTCACGAGGAAACTGATCTTGCAGCAGCAATCTTGCCAGCGTCAGTTTTCCACCACCAATATGGGTATGCAAATCGATGGCTCCCGCCATCACGATGCAATCGGTTGCGTCAATCGTATGGTCGGCTTTCGAGTCTGCCGGTGGATCCGCAATGGATTGTTCGCGAATCCAAATATCTTGAACTCCGTCGATGCCCGACGCGGGGTCAATGACGTGGCCACTGGCGACACGCATCAACATGGACAAACTTTCAATATCAAGGAAGGCAATAGCAAGGAAGGGCAGTGCATCGACATCATAAGGTTAGAGAATCAAAACGCAGCGAGGTTACTCGGTCGCTTCGGCTTGCGGATCGGCTTCGGCGGCGGGAGCTTCCTCGGCGTCGGCGGCACGGTTCCTGCGTGATGCACGACGATTGCGTGGGTTTTCGTTTGCCAGCGGTTCGCCATACACACGATCGGTCGTGATCGTGAGGTTCTCTGCCTTGACTTTGGTTTCGTCTGAAGGTTGGTAAAAACCGCTGACTGACACCGGGTCGCCGGGCTGAGCCAAGGAAAGATTGTTTAAACGCAATTCGAATTGGACATTTTCGGCCAATGGGCAGCGGACTGGAATCTTGCCCGCTTGCGTCATCAAAATGCCAGTGGGCGTAATCCCCATGGGAATGCCGACCACGTCGTATTTCTGAGGTTCCACCCGCTGTTGTGGATTGGCGTGAGGGTCGCCGTAGACCCCCGGTGTAAATTTGTCCCGCTGGCTGCCTTTGAGTTGTTGTGGCGGAACGGGCTGAAAGATTTCGACCTTTTCAATCTTGGACAGTGGATTCCCCGCTCCGTCGAAGACCCCAGAAAATCGGATCAACATTCCTCGGCCTAAAAAGGCAGGCTTGGCTTTGGCGACGAAGGCCAAGTTGGGTAATTCATCGGGCGGTTGAACAAATATCTCGGTGCCATCATCGCGTGTGATCACTAGCACGCCAGGTTGAGCCGTTTTTAGCGTCCCGCTGAACTGCGTGACCATGTTTGCGTTGCCTTGAGCCAAGACGGCCGAAGGGATCACCAGTAAGAACGCGAGGATGCAAAGAATTCGAGTTGCGGTTTTGGAATGATTGATTTTGAGTTCAAGCGACGAGGTGCTCAATGCAGCGTCACCGGCGGGACATTGCTGGGGCCCGTTCAACCGAAACAAACATAGATTCTTCATCGATTTGAAAGCTCCTAAAAATAGTAAAGCTGCGGCGTTGGGCGAACCATCCCCGCTGGACTTCTCGCATTGTACGGTTAGCTTGGAGACTTGTGTTGATCTCTTTCTGATTCGAGTTTTCCCCGAGCCCCCACGCGCAGATGTCGCCTTCCTCGCCCGCCTCCCGACCCCGAGTGACCACCCGAACGCTTCAGCGAATGCGAGACGACGGAAAAACGATCTCGATGTTGACCGCGTACGACTTCCCCACCGCCGCGATTTTGGACGAAGCAGGGATCGACATTTTACTCGTCGGCGATTCGCTTGCGATGGTGGTGCAAGGCCACGAGACGACTCTGCCAGTGACCATGGATCAAATGCTATA
>NZ_ANOG01000838.1 GCF_000346295.1 Rhodopirellula maiorica SM1
AACCGCTGGGCGCCAAATTGCCTTGCAACACCGACGTTCCGCCAGCCGGAGACAGCGGGTTTTCACGTGACCGAATCACATCCGGTTCGATCACTTCGGCATCCGCAATCTGCTCTCCCAGAGTCGTTCCACTGATCGTTTGACATGACGTGTCGATCAAATCACCGAGCTCTTTCAAAAGGGCTCGCAGTCCGCCGGCATGATAAAAGTCTTCCATCAGGTATTGGCCGGCCGGACGAAGATTCCCAAGCACCGGGGTGATTCGCGAGAGTTCATCGAACCGCTGCAGTGTCAGTTCGATCCCCATTCGGCCTGCGAGTGCGATCAGATGCACAATGGCGTTGGTGCTGCCGCCAATCGCCAGCGAAGTGACCACGCCGTTTCGGATCGATTGTTCGTTCAGAAAACTCGAGGGCGTTCGTTTTTCCCAAGCCATCTCGACTGCTCGACGTCCCGTGGCAACCGCCAATCGTGAGTGTTCCGCGACCACGGCGGGTACATTCGCCGCACCGCCGAGCGTGAACCCGAGTGCTTCGGCGATGCACGCCATCGTGCTGGCCGTGCCCATGGTCATGCAGGTTCCCGCCGACGGCGCGATACAGTTTTCGATGCAATTCCAATCGCGATCACACACGTTGCCGGCCAGTCGTTCATCCCAGTATTTCCAGACATCGCTACCGCTGCCCAGCGTGACGTCTTTCCATCGCGCTTTTAACATCGGACCGGCGGGTAGAAAGACCGAAGGCACATCGGCACTGATCGCCCCCATCAACATTGCCGGCACCGTCTTGTCACACCCGCCCATCAAAACCGCGGAATCGACCGGGTGACATCGCAAAACCTCTTCGACCTCCATCGCCAACAGGTTGCGATACAGCATCGTGGTCGGCTTCATCATCATTTCGCCCAATGACATCACCGGCACTTCAACTGGAAAACCACCACTCTGCAAAATCCCGCGACGCACCTCGTCGGCTCGGTTGCGAAAATGCGAATGACACGTATTTAAATCGCTCCATGTGTTCAAAATCGCCACCACCGGGCGACCTTGATAATCAATGTCGTCAAACCCCATTCCTTTCAGCCGCGAACGGTGACCGAACGATCGCATGTCGTCGGGACCAAACCAACGGTAGGAGCGAAGCGATTGAGGGTCGCGATTCTTTTCAGGTTCGGTGGAAGAGTTCGTAGCATTCATGGAGAGATAAACAAATTAGGCAGGAAGGGAAGCGAGCGGGACTTGGAGGTGCCGCCAAGCTGATTACAAGAAACCGGCGGAGGGTCGGCGAACCGCGAAAAATCGAGACACCGGTGTCAGCGGCCTCTAATTTACCAGTTCGCCACGTGATGCGTGATCGCCGCAAACAGCACCTTTTCCACGGAATCAAGGCGAGCTTGAACAATGCCGAAATGCTATCACGCGAACGCTTCTTCGGTTAGACGATCACGGCGGTTTTCACGTTTTCTAGATCCACTGGGTACGTCGATTGCATTGTTTCCGGGCGTCGTCATTTGCCGGATGAACCGCGTAACTGTTAGCAGGTGATCCTCTTTTTGCCTGGAACCAATCCAAGGTTTTCCGCCAACAAAGGGGTTCCTGAAATCTCGGACCTACCGTTCAATAGAAGCGAAACATTTCGGTACGGCAGCCGCGAACGGCCTCGGCACGGCAACCCGGCACCAACATTTCTCACTTTCCAACGTTCTTACGCATTCCTTGGCGTTACCCCCAGCTTCCGAGTGGTTGATCCTCTCGACATGGAAGTCATCACTGGACATCTCTTCTCATCAGCCATTCGCTATGCCTAAATCAACTGCCTCTGCAATATTGGCTCGCATTGCCACCGCTGTTTTCCCAGGCCAATACGATCGTTTTTCGACAAGTTCGGAGCGAAACCAGAGAGGAAAACGCCGCCGCAGTCCGGCACGCTTGATCCGCTATCAAACCCTCGAAGACCGTCGGCTATTGGTTGGCGAGGGCGATCCATTTGAAATTGTTCGCAACGTCGATACAACGGGGCTGCTCGGCAACATCTCGGCACAAATCCGCTGGGGTGATGGCACGCAAACCGCCGCGACGCTCAATTCGCAACCAGCGACCGGCGGCTTAAAAATTCGCTTTGACTACTCGCTGGACTCATCGGGATTTTTCTCCGGCGCGAATCAGTATCGGCGTGAATTGCTGCAGCTTGCTGCCGATTCGATTGTACGACGTTTTTCGGATCAGCTTGATGCGATCACCCCGAGTGTTGCTGGAAAGACGGAGTGGATCGCTAACTTCACCAATCCGTCGACGGGCAATTCAACGCTCAATAGCAATGGGACTGCGCGCGATGCTGTTGCCAAAAACTTGAAAGTCAACGCAAACGAGCTCGTCATCTTTCCCGGCGCCCGCGACTTGGCCGGGTTTGAACGAGGCCGCGGCGGCCCCGGCGGATTCGCGTTTCCCAGTGTCGGATCGATCACGCCCGCAGAACTCGCAAACATCAACGCGTTTCGTGACCTCGTCCAATTCCGCGGCGAAAGCGGTGCTAAAGCTTCACCGGCAACCGATTTTGGACCGTGGGGAGGTTCGGTCGCCTTTGATAACAATGGCACCAATTGGTATTTCGGCAAAGACATTGACGGCATCCAGCCGGGGCAAACCGATTTCATCACCGTTGCGATGCATGAATTGACGCACGTGTTGGGGTTTGGCAACGCGGGGATCAACAAGTCCTGGAGCACGTATACCAGCGGAAACTCCTTTACCGGTGCCAAGGCGAATGCGGCCTATGTAGGAGCCGGCAACCCACCGCTAAATCAAAGCTTTCACTGGGCCGATTCGATCCTGGACACCCATGATCAAGCGACACTGATGCGAAGCTCGCTGAATAACAACGAGCGACAGTCGATCACATCGCTCGATGTGGCGGCGTTGGATGATATCGGTTGGACGCTGGTCGGATCGACCGTTACCGTCACCGCCAACCACGTCTATGGCGACAATGGAAGCTTTCCGGTGGAAATCGTTTTGACCGGCAGCAGTTTGGGCGAGCTAGTGATTCCCGCCACCACCGCATCGATCACCAACGTTCATCCGACGCTAACCGTTGCTGCGAACCAGAACGTGGTCGTCAACACTCCGCTGAACATCACCAATCTTGGATCGATTTCGGATCCTGCTAGCAGCGAGACGTTTACCTACACCGTCAACTGGGGTGACGGAAGCGATGTCGAATCGGGCGTTGCAACGATCGATCAAACCGGCAATGCCACTCGCCCCACATTGGCCTCTTTTGACGGCACCCATACCTATGCAACCGCCGGCAACTTTACCGTCCGCGTCCGCGTGGAAGACGGCGATGGTGGAATCGCCGAGAAAACCTTTAGCGTTTCGGTAACGTCGCCTCCGAAGTTGTCGCTTGCACTGAATACGTCGTCGATCGTGGAAAACAGCGGAAGCTCCGCTGCCGAATTGACGATTACCCGCTCGGGCCCGGCTTCGAGCAGTCCGCTGACGGTTCGACTGGATTCCTCGGACCCCAGCGAGGCGAGCGTGCCGACAACAGCGGTCATTCCCGCCAATGCCACTTCGGTCAAAGTTCCTGTCGCTGCGGTGGACGATGCTTTGCTCGACGGCGACCAAACGCTCGAATTGTCTGCCTCGGGTTCCGGCGTTGATCCAGGCGTGATCGACTTGCTTGTCAAAGACCACGAGACGCTTAGCGCTAATTTTACTGCCGACACCGTCCGCGAAGACGCAGCCAATACGGTGCAATTGCGAATCACCCGCAGCAATAGTGACGTGTCGCAAGCGTTGCCGGTTCAAGTTTCCGGTGGCAATGCAAGTGAACTGGGATTCGGCGGTGACTTTGTCATCCCTGCGAATCAAACCAGTTTGCTGATCAATGTGGTCCCCGTTGACGACAGCGATCCCGAACCGACCGAGCAATACAGCTACACATTCGCGGCAAGCGGTTATGTTGCGGACTCGGCGAGTATCAATTTGGTGGATGACGAACCGCCGTTCTTCCAGAACGCATCGAATCAATATGATGTAGATTCCAGCGGTCTGGTGACCGCCGCTGATGCGTTGGCGGTGATCAACGCGTTGCAATTTCGAAACGGCAACAGCGCACTTGATCCGGAAACCGAGCAACCCAGCGGGGATCTGTATTACGACGTCAACGGCGATTACCGGATCACTCCCCTGGACGCGTTGGTGGTCATCAATGAACTGAATCGTCTAGGAGCAAACGGCGCCAATAGCACGACCGCCGGGCAGAGCGAAGCAACCGCAGCACCAGGCTCGTTCGAATCTACCCCTATTCAAGTGGATGCATTGTTCCGCGATAATGACGACGAGACAAACCAGGTGATGGGCACCGAGGGCTTGCTGTTCTAGTTTTCGCCAATGCGGAGACGGCGCCGCCAGCGGTAACGGCCATCACGCTGCCCCCCCTCTTCCATCACTAGGCTACCCCCTTGCCATGATCTCGCTGATAATCTCTGTCGTCTCGCTTATACTGATTCTGACCAGCATGGGGTTGCTATGGTTTTGGTTTGTCCGCCGAGAAGACGATCCCCAAGAAAAATAGACCGTCGAGAAGTCAGGGGCATGCGACAAATCGTCCCCACGTTCATGCCGGCCAATGGACTGAGCATGTCGGTCGATGAAACGCGTAGGCCGATCAGGCGATGAAACGCTCGGCTTGATAGGGCCGCGATTGGATACTGGTCGAATCGCCCGAGACCAGCTCGGCGATCATGCGACCGGTCGCCGGAGCCATGCTTAGCCCCAGCATATTGTGTCCGCACGCCAAGTAGACGTTCGAGAAATTGGGACAGCGTCCGATGATCGGTGTGCTGTCGTAGGTCATGGGACGCCATCCATACCAAGTTTCCGAGAACGATTCAGGCAGTTTGCACTTCAAGTAGTCCGCAGCAGCCTGAGTCAATAACCCCAGGCGCTTCTTGGATATCGTCGAATCGTAACCGATGAACTCCATCATCGACCCCAAGCGTAGTTCGGACCCCCAAGGTGTCACGGCGACCTTCCGCTCTGGCAAAATCATCGGCGTGGTTGGGCAGTGCTCGGGCCGCGGCATCGTGATTGAATAACCTTTGCCAGGTTGAATCGGTGCACGAAAACGGAGAATTTTCTCGAGCAGCGGCGTCCAGGCGCCGGTGGCAATCACAAAATGATCCGCCGCGACTTGCTGAGACGACAGCGAGACACTCGTCGCATTGCCAGCCGATTCCTTGAGCGCTTCGAGCGATTGATTTTCGACAAACCTCACTCCGCGTTCCTGAAGCGAATCACGCCAAGACGCGACCAAACGAGCCGGTCGCAGGTGGGCGTCATGTTCGAAATACCACGCCCCAGCGACATCCTCTTGCAACCCGGGTTCAAAATCCAGCAACTCGGCTGCCGACATTCGCCGCGCCGGTTCGTTGAAATCACGTCGAAGCATTGCATCGATCGGCTCGTACGCTTGAAACGCGTGCTGATTTTTATAAACGAACAACAATCCTTGTTTGGTCCATTCACAATCCAGTTGGTAATCGCGAATTAAGTCACCATAAAGCTGCATCGACTCGGTCAACAGCGGATGAATCGCATGCCCCGATTCAATCCAATTTGTTTCGTTACAGCGACGTGAAAAATTCCACAACCATTTCCAGAGATGTAGATTCAATCCCGGCCGAATCCTTAGCGGCGGATTCGGTTTCAGCATCGCCTTGAGTGTCGAGAAAATTGCACCGGGTTCGGCCAGCGGCAATGCGTGACTGGGGCTGACGTATCCGCAATTGCCGTGCGAACAGCCACCGCCGACACGGCCCCGATCAATCACTGTCACACGATAGCCGCGGCGGTTCAAGTAATGCGCGCACGCAATACCGACAACGCCGCCTCCCACGACTGCAACATGCTGGGATTCACTTCCCGAAGCTGCGACGTGCTGAGTTGACTTGGACTGCGGCGGCACGTGTTGGGATGTCATCAGCAAGGTGAGTTCAGGTAGGCAGAAATGGGGTCCGGCGGATTTCGACGCACGTTCACACTGGAATGCCGTACCGAAACGCATCGTCTGGGTCGAGCAATAACTGGCTTTCCGCGGTCACCGACGCTTCGCCCGTGACACTTGGAACGATGATCCCTGAACTGGCGCGAACGGAATCATCCACGGTTTGCTTGGGATCCAGCCCGATATTACCAAGCTGCTTGATTTCTTCCTCGCTTGCCAAGCGATAGTTGGCTTCGAAATAGGTGCCGATGATACTTTCCTGGTGCCATCGTTCTCCGGGGGCAAGTTCGCCGTCGGCAGCCAAACAAGCCATCTTGGCACTCGTTCCGGTGCCGCAGGGCGATCGATCCCACTGGCCACCGGGACACAGCACAAAGTTGCGACCATCGCTGGTCTCGGAATCCCAATACAATTGGATATGATCGATCACTTTGCCGCCATGTCCGGTGATTTCTTGGTCTTCCAAAGCGTTGCGGATCGCTTTGGTAAACGTCAACAATTCATCGAGATGCTGGGGACGAATCTGATCCGACTCGCTACGAACCATGAAGAACCAATTACCGCCCCAGGCGATATCGCCTACGACTTGGCCAAAACCGGGAACCTCGACCGCCACCGCTTTGCGATAACGGTAGCTGGGAACATTTTCGATCGTGACGCGGTGCATGTCTTCATCCAACTCGAAACCGATCACGCCCACCGCAGTTTCAAGCTGATGGTACCCGGGGCCGATACGGCCTAGATAGGCAAGCGTCGACGCAACGCCGATCGCACCGTGGCCACACATGCCTAAATACCCGGTGTTGTTAAAAAAGATGACCGCGCCCGCGAACTCGGGATTGGTGGGCCGACATAGCAATGCCCCCACCAACACATCACTTCCTCGTGGTTCATTGATCACCGCAGTGCGATAGTGATCAAATTCTTTGGCAAAACGCTGCTGACGCTGAATCAGCGTCCCTTTGCCAAGATCGGGGCCGCCCGAAACGATCGTCCGGGTGGGCTCGCCGCAAGTGTGAGAATCAACCGTCGAGATACGCTCGACTTTCGGAGCAGAGACTTTCATGAGAGAGATATTGTGTGACAAACAATCAAGGTTCCAGTCCATTCACGCGCACCACCGAATCGGGATCCGTGCGTGAGCGTGAAGCAAAGCGAAATGCAATGCTTAAGCAACTATGTTTGCAACAAAATCATCGGGCCACAAGTCTCCACGGCGCGGAATCATCGCCACCGCAGTCTCGCCATTCCCTTACTGCCCTCGACATGGATCGCGAACAAGAGGGGGAGAGGCCGTTTGAATTGACGAACGCCTACCGAGCAATTAGGCAAACGCGGTCGTGCTGTTGACGGGTACGACCATCGCGCCGGGTTGAGCACTGTTGGTGCGATAATAATCCGGCGCCCAGCGGCCTAGTTCGACGTACATTGCGATGACCGCA
>NZ_ANOG01000839.1 GCF_000346295.1 Rhodopirellula maiorica SM1
TGGCGGACGCGGCGGCTGCGCCTGAACTGAAAAATGCATTCACACAGCATCTCGAAGAAACACGGACGCAGGTAACGCGGGTAGAAAAAGCCTTGGTGATGCTGGGAAGCAAGGTCGAGCGGAAAACGTGTGAAGCAATGAAAGGGTTGATCAAAGAAGGCGAAGAGGTGATTTCAGCTAGCGGCGATGCCTCGATCAAGGATGCCGCGCTGATTGCTGCCGCCCAACGGGTAGAGCACTACGAAATGGCTGGATACGGTTCAGCACGAACGTTTGCCGAACGCTGTGGCCGACAAGATATCGCCGATCTGTTGCAGCAAACGCTCGACGAGGAAGGCAAAGCGGATCACAAGTTGACGGAGGTCGCAGAGAAATCCGTCAACGTCCGCGCCGCGCATGCTTAAGGCTATGACGCGTCACTGCGTGTAAAATGGCGCGGCGGTTTTTCGAAATCACCGTGCCATCTTGCGGCGAAATGATCGCTCCCAAAGAACAGACAAATGCGATGACTCAATACAAACCAAATTCCGCAGCAAAGGAAAAGGCCAAATCGCTCGTCAAGTCACATCAATATGTCGTCGATAGCGATTGGGGCGATGCACAACCGAGCAGCGATGACGAAAACAAATTTCTAGAGACGCATGATTGGGACGAATACGCAAAGTGGTTCTTAGCGGTCGACCCTGATGCTGGCAAGCACACCAAAGGCCGCTTCCACTTTCCCTTCGGAGACTTTGGGCGACTGCATCGCAGCGGCCTGATTGCGGCCAAGCAGCGTGCCGCTCAGAACAACCACCCCAAGATCGAAGCTGCCATCGACGAATTGCTCAACGAGTTCGAAAGCGAACGCGATTCGTGATTCATTTGAATTGGCTTGGATCGGATCGCAGGATCGGAACATTCACTGGCTTAGCGGAAACGGATAAATGAGTCGGATTATCCGCCGTTTTGCGAAACTTTTCACAGTCGATTTGTTTTGCAGAATGTTGCCGTCTAGACATCGCGACGCCGGGATGGTTAACCTCTGGATATTCGAGAGTTTCTGACTTCCGGTGCTGTTCCGAAGCCCCTAAAACCACGTCCCCTTGGCGAATCGGGATCGATAGCTTTGACATTTCCGACAGATTCAGACGACCTTTTCGACGACCAAGATGCTCCGTCCAACTCCCACGACACAAAGGACCAGTGGGTTATTGGGTGGCGTGAATGGGTTTCCTTGCCGAGCTTGGGAATACGTCACATCAAGGCAAAAATCGACACCGGTGCAAGATCGTCAAGTTTGCATGCCTTGAATATCGAAACCTTTGATGTGGACGGCGTCGATATGGTTCGCTTTGCCGTTCAACCGCACCAACGGTCTGACGCCAAAACGATCGCATGCGAAGCTCCGGTCCACGACATTCGCAGCGTTCGCAGTTCAAGCGGGCAAGCTTCCAAACGGATCTTTATCTTGACCGAAGTCCATTGGCTCGATACCACTTGGCAAGTCGAATTGACGCTTGCCAACCGCAACAAAATGGGATTCCGAATGTTGATGGGTCGCGAAGCCATTCGCGGACGCATGCTGGTCGATCCAGGCCAATCCTACTTTGGCGGACGCCCCAAAAAGAAAAAACGAAAACACTGGTGAATCATCACCAGCGCCCCTGGAACGCCAAAATCACCTAGCCCTCTAAATCTTTTTGCTTTGAGACCCTTTTATGAAGTTGGCGATCCTTTCGTGTAGCCCGAATTGCTACAGCACACGGCGTCTAAAAGAAGCCGCATTGTCACGTGGCCATCAAGCCAAGGTGCTCAATACACTTCGCTTTTCGATCGATCTGAAGCAGGGCGAACCCGATCTCTATTTTCGCTCGAAACTACTCAGCGATTACGACGCCGTGATTCCGCGAATCGGTTCATCCATCTCGTTTTACGGGACCGCCGTGGTCCGCCAATTCGAACAGATGGATATCTTCACGACCAACAGCTCCGCAGGGATCACGAACGCTCGTGACAAACTGCGTTGCTTACAAATTTTAAGTCGCCATCACATCGGGATCCCTGAAACCGCCTTCGTTCGCGAAAAGCGAGACGTGTTGCCTGCGATTGAACGCGTCGGCGGCGTGCCGATCATCATCAAACTGCTCGAAGGCACCCAAGGCGTTGGCGTGATCTTGGCCGAATCGGTCAAGACGGCCGAAGCGATCATCGAAACGCTGCAAAGCACGCGGCAAAACGTGTTGGTGCAAAAATTTGTATCGGAAAGCCGTGGCCGCGACATTCGTGCATTCGTCGTCGGCGACCGTGTTGTGGCGGCAATGCGGCGTGTGGCGCAGGGCCAAGAGTTTCGTAGCAATGTGCATCGCGGCGGCCGTACCGAATTGGTCGAACTCGACGACGCGTATTGCGAAACCGCCGTCCGCTGTGCCCAAATCATGGGGCTGCGTGTGGCGGGCGTCGATATGCTCGAAGGCAGCGACGGACCACAAGTGATGGAAGTCAATTCGTCGCCGGGGCTCGAAGGCATTGAATCATGCACCCAACTTGATATCGCCGGCGCCATCATCGACTACGTTTCAGCCCAAGTCGACTTTGCCGAAATCGACGTTCGTCAACGCTTGACCGTCAGCCGCGGCTACGGAGTGACCGAAATTCATGTTCCCGAAGGCTCGGAGTTCTGTGGCAAAACGATCGATCAATCGGGACTTCCCGAACAAGACATCAACGTGTTGACGCTGTACCGCGGCGCCAGCGTGATCCCAAACCCAAGACTGAAGCGAACGCTCGAACCGGGCGACCGCTTGCTATGCTTCGGCAAACTCGAAGCGATGCGGTCGATGATTCCGGATAAAACCCGTCGCAAGCGTCGCCCCAAAGTCAAACAACTTGCGACCGAGATTTCCGGTTCCGCCCCTGCCAGTCCTCAAGACCGTGATTTCGCGTAGATGGATTGCCTCGACTCGTTGCCAATCACCGCGAATCGTTAACCGAGTCCTTGGATCGGTTCGACATCCACGCTGACCTTGAGCGAGGTTTGGCCGCCGCCCAAAATCACGCCGCGCATCGGGCTGACGTCACCGTAATCGCGGCCGATGCAAATCGGGATATGATCGGTGGTGCATTGGCACGCGTTGGTGGGATCAAAATCGATCCAGTCTAATTCGGGACCACAATAAACGCTGATCCATGCATGCGATTCGTCCGCACCGATTTTGCGTTCTTCACCCGGCGGTGGAATCGTTCGCAAATAACCACTGACATACCGGGCCGGCAATCCAATCGAACGCAAGCAGGCGATTTGAATGTGGGCAAAGTCTTGGCAGACCCCCGCACGCAGCGCAAACGCGTCGGCGGTCGGCGTGTTGACTTCAGTCGCACAAGTGTCATAGCGAAAATCGTGATGGATTCGCTTGGTCAAATCCAAGGTCGCCTCGACGATTCCGCGCCCTTCGGTGAACGAGATCTGAGCGTAGTCGGCATACTTGGACTCTTTCTGAACACGCGGCGAATCAAAACAAAATTCGTCGACATAACGGCCCGAGCGACTCTGCCGAATCGCTCCCGGATGGCCAATAATCGTATTCCAATTGATCGCACCGTCCACACTAATCGAGGACGGCGGATCGACAGTGACTTCGCTAGTGGCAACTGCCGTCAACTCTTTATGCAGCGTTTCGATCGCAAACGAGTAAACGCAATTGCCAAAATAGTCGGTGTGTTCGGTCACCGTCATGGGCTCGGGCGAGATCGCAATACCGGAATGGTGGCATGTCACTCCCGGCCGTGTGCTTGGTTGCATCCGTAATTGATTTTGGCAAACCGCCACCGAATCGCTGTAGCGATAGTGAGTTCGATGGGTGATGCGATAACGAATGGATGAGTCAGGCACGGTTCAAAGCCATTGGATCATGGACGACACAGATTCACAATTTTCACATTACACCGCAGTTTCTCACAACAGGCCGGCATCGGAAACCACCTTGCTAATCCATCTCGGGCACACTGACCCCGGTCAAAATTTGCGTTGTCCCGGTATGAATCAAGTATCGTGCCGCGATCGCGTCGGACAAACTCGGTAATCCACGAATCAATTGTTCGAGCAATCGTTCCAAGTGCGGGCGACTTTTATTTGGCCCGATTTCACTTAACTGAATCGGATCCGCGATCCGCAATGCATGCAACATCCGGCTGGCAATTTTCTCATCGGCTCCGAGTCCAACAATCTTTGCACCGGTCGGCAATTGGCTAATCAGCATCGCAATCTCATGCAACTGAAAACTTAGCGATCGAGGATTCGTTTCATCGGTCACCAACAAATCGATCGTCGGTGCGGGACGAACCAGGTTTAGGTAGCGCGAACGATACGTCATCATGCTGTCCAGCGCGTCCAACACTCCTTCGCATACCGACGCTTCGTTGCCGACCGGATTGACCATCGTCGCGTCAAGCAGTTCAGCGGTTTGGTCCGCTCGTTCGATGCGTCGCCCAAGTTGCAAGAATCGCCAAGCATGGGTTCGCGTGGTACTTTCACTTGCAACACCGGCAAACGCCAACAGATCGGTAATCAACAGATTCAACCGCTCGATGACCCGTCCCATATTGTCGCCCGCATGCGATGTTCGTTCAATCGAATCGCTGCCGATCCGTTGGATGATCCGGTACGCATCAATGGAAATCCGGTCACGAACCGAGCGAGCGTTCATCACCATCGACCCAATCGTGGCCTGCAGTCCGCGTGGTTGATTGCGGTCCATGATCGAACTGGGCAACATGTCTTCGACGCGCGGCAAGGTGCCATCAAGCCCCGTCACAGCATAACCGGGTTCGATCTGCCCGATCGCCGCCAGCGCGGCCAACAACCGCGGAAGCTCGGGCATATCGCTAAGTTCGTTTTCGCCGGCCACGCGAACGATCGTCGTCCGCAGCAACCGCGTGATCGCTTCAGCACGTTCGGCGTACCGACCAAGCCAAAACAAGTGTTCCGCCACACGACTGGGCAATTCGTCGCCACTTCGCTTGAGCGCAACTTTGGCATCGGGCGGTGGCAGCAGCGTGGTTTCGGTATCAATTGGTTGGGTGCTGGAAACCCAACAATCCATCGTCAAATGACCGCTGGCGTGCGATCGGTCGAGCTCCTGTTCTCGCGGGCTGACACGCGCAAGCGCCCCTGGCAAGACCTCGACGCCCTCGGCGGTTTGCAATTGAAAACAACGTAGCGCCAAATACCACGGCTCGAGCTGGTTGTCGGTCCAAACCGGCGTCGTGCTATGGGCGAGTTTCTGCTGAGCCACAAACTCGCGTGGCTTGGCCTTGATCGCCGCGACCAACTCCTCACGCGCCGAACTCGACAACGTCGACGGAGCGACCGGAGGAACACCAGACACCACAAACGCAGGCCGAATGACCAACGAATCAAGGTTGCTGAGCACATAGTCGCACTCTTTTTTGCCACCACACCAATACGTGGCCACATTCGGCAAACTCAACGACTCACCCAACAACAATTGACTGGCCGCCGGCAGAAACGGCAGCAGCGCCGGTGTTTGCGCCATCACGCTGCCAACCGAATTGACCACCGCCACGTTTTGCTCACGAACCGAACGCAACAGCCCGGTCACCCCTTCGATCGAATCGGGATCCAATTCCAATGGATCACATTTGCGATCGGACACGTGTCGCCAAAGCACTTCGATCGGTAACAAACCACCCAGTGTTTTCAAATTCAATTGGCCACCCCGAGCGGCAAGGTCGGTGCCTTCGACCAGGGTCAAACCGAGGTAGCGAGCCAAGTAAGCATCTTCAAATTCGCGGTAGCTGTCATGCCCCGGCGTCAGCAATGCGACTCGCGGGTTATCACGCATTCGCGGCGCCAGCGAACGAAGATGGCTCCGCAACGAATCAAAAAAGGATGCGAGCCGCCGCGTGTTGCACTGGCGAACCACCTGCGGGAACACTCGCGTCGTGACGATACGGTTTTCCAGCAAATAGCCCAGCCCGCTTGGGGCTCGCGTGCGATCACTCGTCACCCACCAAGTGCCATCGGTGGCTCGCGCGATATCGGTGGCCGTGATATGCAATCGCTTGCCACCGCAACTGGGCATTTGGTGATAAGCACGCTGAAAATAAGGGTTCGCCCACAGCACGTCCGGCGGAATGATCTTCTCTTTGACCAACCGCTGCTCGCCAAGCAAATCGTCTAGCACGGCTTCCAAGACCAGCGTTCGCTGAGCGAGCCCGGCTTCGAGTTTGGCCCAGGAAGCGGAATCGATCACCAGCGGGATCGAGGACAATCGCCACGGACGCACCGCCCGCCCCTCTTCGCTGTCGACGTTGAACGTGGTCCCGTTCTCGTGAACCAGCTCGTCGATCGTTGCCACCCGCTCGTTCATCCCCTGATTGCCAAGCGATTGCAGATAGTTGGCAACGGGCTGCCAATGGGGACGCAGCTTCCCCCCTGGCGTTTTACATTCGTCAAAACGTTCCGGCGTGGCGACGTAATCGCCGAGCGAGGGTGTTGAGGCAACGGGCGATGTCAAAACCATCAGACTCGCAGGTAGGAGCAAGAAATATCCAACGGCGCAGGCCTTTCTTGCGAAACGCGAATTGCCGCTCAGTCGCCACAGTCTATATCAAGCGATGACTGTCGTCATTCGGTTGATCAGCAACGCTGACTTGCTCAAATCCGGCAGCTTTTCTTGATTCCCCCAACGGAGGGCCATCCGGTTTGCCGCTTGACCAAGGCAACCTAACCTCTTGAAAGTCAACAGGTTAGACCGATCTGCTTGGAATGGCAAAGTCGCATCGCCGCGACGGTGGTGCATCAACTGATTTTCGTTTGTGTGGATCTCACAATCTTCTTTTCCATCCTCCCCTGCGGTCTGTAGCAGTTAAGAAAGCTTTGCGGGCCCACTCACGTTCGCACGTGCCTTCGCAGATCGAGCGTGATCGGATATTCACATCGATTTGCCAACGGAGGGAGATCGGCGATATCAAACTTTTCTCCGCTGAGGGTCGAACGTTCAAATTGAGCGACCCGGCGTGATTCGGCTTCGCTCGCGTTGATGGGAAACTTTTCGTGGCTGCGCCCCGCTGGATGCACCGCATGGTAACGGCATCCGCCGATCGATTGCCGATTGCGAAGGTCGACGATATCGAACTGCAGCGGGGTGTGGATACCAATCGTCGGATGCAAACACCGTGGCGGTTGCCATGCACGATACTTCACGCCGGCGACATATTGGTTCTGGACCCCCGTCGGATGCATTGGTACCCGCACTCCGTTGCAAAGAACTGCGTAGCGTGCCGAGTCCATTCCGTCGACAAGAATCTCTAACCGTTCCAACGACGAATCGACATACCGAGCCGTTCCGCCCGATCCCGGTTCTTCGCCCATCACATACCAGGGCTCGATCCCACTTCGTAGCCTCAGTTGGACATCTTGGTGGGTGACTTCGCCAATCTTTGGAAACCGGAATTCGTGCTGCGGAGCGAACCATTCCGAACGCAACGTTGCACCTCGACGATTAAGATCATCGATCAAATCACAAAGATCTTGCCAGATAAAATGCGGCAACATAAAGCGATCGTACAGCGTCGTTTGCCATCGCGACATCGGCTCTTGATACGGTTTTTCCCAGAACACCGCGATCGCGGACCGAATCAGCAACTGTTGAGCCAGATTCATTCGTGGATTCGGCGGCATCTCGAATCCACGCAGCTCGACAAGCCCCAGACGGCCGGTCGACGAATCGGGCGAATAAAGTTTGTCGATACAAATCTCGGTGCGATGCGTGTTTCCAGTCAAGTCGACCAACAGATCGCGAAACAAACGGTCGACCAACCAAGGCGGTTGATTCTCGCCAAGCGTATTGAGCTGACTCAGCGCGATCTCCATTTCATAGACCGCATCGACCCTAGCTTCGTCCATCCGCGGCGCTTGGCTGGTCGGACCGATAAACCGACTGCTGAACAAATACGAAAGCGCCGGATGGTTATTCCAGAACCGAATCATACTGGCCAATAAATCCGGCCGGCGAATAAAGGGACTTTCCGATGGCGTCGATCCGCCCAGCACGATATGGCTTCCGCCGCCGGTGCCCGTGTGGCGACCATCGAGATCAAACTTTTCGGCCCCCAGTCGACTCTGTTTCGCCTCCTCGTACAGCGTCTCGGTGAGGTTCACCAACGAGTCCCAGGAATCGGTCGGCTGGGTGTTGATCTCGATCACGCCTGGATCGGGCGTGACCTTGAAATACTCGATACGATCGTCCGGGGGTGGCAAATAGCCTTCTAGGATCACGGGCACATCCAGCTTCGCACAGGTCTGCTCGATCGCCGAGACAAGGTCCAAGTAATCTTCGAGTCGCTGCGTCGGAGGCATAAAAACATGCAGTCGACCAAAGCGACATTCGACACACAGCGCGGTGCTGATCACATCGTTGCTGGTGGGCAAATCATCAGGGTCCTCTTCGTCAAGCGTCTGCTCGTTGACGGGCAGGGTCGCCAATTCTTCGCCACCACGTAGCACCGATTCGTTCCCTTTGCCCAGTGGCGGAAGCGGTGGATGCGTCGCGAACGGATCGGCGGGCGTGGTGTAGAACACCGCGTTCGATCCGGTGCCGCTGGGCAGCGATTCGAGCGGCAAACGCAGCCCGATCGGCGAATCGCCAGGAATCAAATACAGTTTTTCGGCGCGGACCGGCCATCGACCACTGATCCACCCCGGCTTGGCTTGCCACCACGCCCGACGCAGCGGCAATACACAACCCACCGGCTTGCTCAGCCCCTGAGTGAACGTTCGCATCATCATGGCGCGTTCATTGGGATCATCAAGTTTTGGGTCGGTCGGGTCGACATCGACCGGCAAACGATTTTCGCGCCACAAATAGTGAAAGACGTCTTCGTAAACCGGGAACGACATTTTGGCATTGATGCCTAACTCCGACGCCAAATTTTGCACGAATCGATTGGCGTCGTCGGCCGTCAATCCATAGTCTTTGCCTTCGTCGGCAATGTATTTCGGATCGTTCCAAACAGGTTGCCCATCACGACGCCACATACACGTCAGCGCCCACCGCGGCAGCGATTCACCGGGGTACCATTTGCCTTGGCCATAGTGCAACAAACCGCCCGGTGCAAATTTGTCACGAAGCCGCAACAACAACACGTTGCTGAGTACCCGTTTCTCTTCACCTACCGCGTCGGTGTTCCACTGAGGATCTTCCATATTGTCGATGGAAACGAACGTCGGTTCGCCTCCCATCGTCAAACGAACATCGTTCTTTCGCAACCGCTCGTCGATCTGGCGACCGCTGCGCAGAATCTCGGACCACTGTTTATCCGAATACGGCTTGGTGACGCGAGGGTCTTCGTAGATCCGCGACACCGTCATCGTATGCTCGAATTCAACCTCACACGCTTCGTGACCGCCCGTGATGGGCGCAGCACCGGTGTAAGAGGGTGTACAAGCGAGCGGAATGTGGCCTTCGCCGGCGAACAAACCGCTGGTGGGATCAAGCCCGACCCACCCCGCCCCCGGCAAAAAGACCTCCGTCCAAGCGTGCAGGTCACAAAAATCAGCCACCGGACCCGCCGGGCCTTCCAAAGGCTTCTCATCGGCCAGCAGTTGGATCAAATACCCCGAGACAAACCTCGCGGCCAACCCCAATTGACGAAACGTTTCGACCAGCAACCAAGCCGAATCACGACACGACCCGCTGCCCAAATCCAGCGTTTGCTCGGGCGTTTGGACCCCGGGCTCCATTCGCACCAAGTACTTGACTCGCTGTTGAGTCAAGCGATTAATTTCAACCAAGAAATCATTGATCGACGTGGTCGACTTCGGAAGCGATGCCATCCATTCGTCAAAATTCTTCGACGCAACCGGTTTTGTCAAATACGGTGCAAGCTGCTGCTTGACGTCGGCATCGTAATCAAACGGCCAGTTGTCCGCATACGATTCCACAAAGAAATCGAACGGATTGATAACGGTCATGTCTGCAGTCAAATCGACTGTGACACAGAGCTCTTTGGTAGGTTTTTGAAAAACAAAGCGGGCAATCGGATTCGCGAATGGATCTTGTTGCCAATTAACAAAGTGATCCTTCGGCTCGACTTTTAGATTGTAAGCATCAATCTTGGTCCGCCCATGATATGCTGGGCGAAGACGGACCAATTGAGGCCCCAAATGGATCGCGCGAGAATAGAGGTAGCGCGTTTGGTGATGCAGTGCAACACGAATGGTCATGGGGTCGTCGATATATTAAAATAGTCTTCGTTCAATGAGCTACCGATTTGGTTCAGCTCTTGCTGCAAATTGTCGATGAATTGATGCATCCCACCGGCCAAAACCTCTTTCACATTGGTCGAGGACATGCGATGCCGCAGCGCCGCCATCTGCTTCTTTGCCGTGCCCGCCGACCCAGATTTCGAAACCTCTTCAATCGCAGCCAATGAGGCATCGGCCCCTGCGACACACGACAAAATCGATCGCGGAAAGGTGCGATGGAACAAGAAAAAGTGGACCACTTTCTCGATGTCCATCAAATGATGTTCGCGGCGATAGGTTTCAAATCCACTGATCGCCAATAACAGCGCCGACCACTGCAAATCATCCACCGCCGTCCCCACATCATCAACGCGAGGCAGCAAGTTGAAGTATTTGACGTCCAAGATTCGTGACGTTTTATCAGCACGCTCGATCAGCCGACCGAGGTTGGCGAAATGCCATCCGGTGTCGTGAGCCATGGTGCTGTCGAGCACGCCGGACCAAAACAGTGCATGCTGACGCACGATGTCAAAGAATTCCGCTGTCGGATCGGTGATCGTATCGGCCACCGAATCGTTCACGAAGTGATAGAACTCATTGATCTGCAAAAACGCTTCAGACGATAATCCTTCGCGAACGCTTTTGGCGTTTTCGCGAGCACACCGTAGCGACGTCAACATCGAACTATGGTATTCGGTATCAAACGCTAAAAACTGGACAACGTTCTGTGCGTTGGCTTCGCCATACTTCTCTGCGAACCATTCGTTGTCGCCGGTGACCTGGACAAGCGGCTCCCACGGATCGACGAGATTCTCGGGTTGGTCCAGCACGATCCCAAGCGTGATCTCTAAAAACCGGGCAAGATTCTCTGCTCGTTCAACTTGACGGCTCATCCAATAGATTGATTCAGCAACACGAGAAAGCATGGGAGTATTGTGTCAGAAGAAAAGGAAGTTGAATGAAGGACGATGGGGCAAAGGAGGACGTGCAGGATCGTGCGGGCTTGGCCAATCCACACGCCTCGTCTTTAACGATGAAAAGACGAAGCGAGGAAGTAAAACGGTCGGTCGTTAGCTAATTTCATCAATGGCCACCGATTGCCCTGGATCAGCAGCGACCCAGGTATCTTTGCTGCCGCCGCCCTGGGATGAATTGACCACCAGCGATCCTTTCCGCAACGCCACACGCGTCAATCCTCCGGGCATCACCCACACGTCATCCTCGCTATTGCAAAGAATGTAAGGCCGCAAATCGACATGTCGCCCCTCGATCTTGCCATCGGCAAGCGTCGGCATTCGTGACAGCTGCAAGGTTGGCTGGGCAACGAAGTTACGGGGGTTCTCGCTAATTTTCTCAGCAAACTCAGCCCGTTCTTTCTTGGTCGCGTGGGGCCCAATCAAGATTCCGTAACCGCCCGATTCGCCGGCGGCTTTGACGACAAGCTCATCCAAGTGAGCAAGCACATACTTGCGGTCTTCGGGCCGCGAACAGACATAGGTGGGCACATTGGCTAGAATCGCTTCCTCGTTCAGATAGTAGCGAATCATGTCGGGGACAAACGCGTAGATCACCTTGTCGTCGGCAATCCCTGTGCCCGGCGCATTAGCCAGAGCCACATTGCCGGCTCGATACGCACTCATCAACCCCTTTACGCCAAGCATCGAATCGGGACGAAACACATCTGGATCAAGGAAAATGTCATCGACCCGTCGGTACAACACGTCGACTCGCTGCAACCCGTCGGTGGTCCGCATGTAGACGACGTCTTTTTCGACCACCAAGTCGCGGCCTTCGACAAGTTCGACCCCCATTTGCTGAGCCAAATACGAATGCTCGTAATAGGCGCTGTTGAACACACCGGGCGTTAACACCGCCACGGTGGGATCGTTGATATCCTCGCGTGCCATGCCTCGCAACATCTGATACAAGCGAGCCGGATAGTCACGCACCGGACGGACTCGCGATGCGCTGAACACTTGTGGAAAGTTCTTTTTCATTACGTGCCGATTCTGCAACACGTAGGAAACCCCCGAAGGACAGCGGAGATTGTCTTCGAGCACGTAAACCGCGCCGGTATTGTCGCGGACCAAGTCCGTTCCGGTGACATGACACCAAACATTGCGAGGCGGTTTCAATCCCACACATTGCGGCAAGAACGCCGACGCCGAATCGATCAATTCACTCGGAATGATGCCATCTTTGACGATCTGCTGTTCGTTATAGATGTCACCGAGAAACAGATTCAATGCTTTGATACGCTGTTTCAGCCCCGCTTCAATGTGATGCCACAACATCGTCGACACGATCCGCGGCACAATGTCAAAGGGCATGATCTTTTCCGTCCCCGCCGCATCGCTGTAGACGGTAAACGTGATCCCCATCTGATACAGCGCCCGCTCGATCGCCTTCTGGCGTCGTAATAATTCTTCGGCGGGCAATCTGTTGATCCGCTCGATCAACAACTCCGCGTCCGGACGAGCGACCGTTTTGTCGTCGACTAATTCATCAAAAAATCCGTCGGTCTGATATCCCAATAATTTGGGCGGGGCGGTTGATTGAGTCTGGCTTTGAGATTGTGAGGCCATTTGAAAAGCAACGGTTTCCTGAAGAGGGAGCTCTAGTGTCAGTCCGATACACGATCGACGCACTCGTTGAATCCGCATCTTACCAGTTCCGCCATTCTGGTTCTCATGATTCTATAGCGAATAATCCGAGATGATAGTGACCGATGACGATTTCGATTGCAACGCTGTCGCATCATGCCGTAGAAGCACCCCTTACGGCAGACTACGGTAAATAACCTAAGCGTCGACGATCAACTCCAGCGTCGCAGCCACTTTTCAAGGATCAGCAAATTCCACAATCGATACCCGTGATTCTGCTCGTTTTGCTCGTGCGACCGCACCAATTCGGCAACGCGATCACGACGCAAAAAAGGCTGGATCTTTGCATCGTCCGCTAACAACGTTTCATGAACCATGGGCTTCAGTTCGTCGCGAAACCAATTCGCAATCGGAATCCCGAAGCCCATCTTTTTCCGCGTGAAAATTGACGATGGAATCATCGAACCAAACGTGTCTTGCAAAATCAATTTGCCTCGACCACCCCGGAATTTATATCGCACCGGAAGCGTCGCAGCAAATTCGACCACGCGGTAATCCAACAATGGCTGACGCACTTCCAAGGCGTTGCCCATCGATGCGATGTCGACTTTGGTACACAAATCGCACGGCAAATACGTCAACACGTCACTTGCGGAGGCCTGCGACACGACATCACGCCCCTTGGAACGATCCCAGGCAGCATCGAGAAAATCAAAAGGATCGTCACCCGGCAAACGTTCGACAAAGTCGTCGCTATACAACGACGCGCGAAGAGACTCGGGAAAGATCTGCAGCCAATTCAAATAGCGACGCGCCGTCGGTTGCCCCAGCGCCTCGAGAAACCGCTTGGCTCGGCGTACCACCGAACGACGTTTCTCGGAATCCGGCAACCGCTGGACCAAGCCGATCCCTGGAACCTGATGCAGCGGAAACATTTTTTGCAGCTTGCTGCTGAGCCATAACGCACGATACCGTTCGTAACCGGCAAACAGTTCGTCACCGCCGTCACCCGACAACGCCACCGTCACCTGTTTGCGAGTCAATTCGGACAAATACCATGTCGGCACTGCCGACGAATCGCCAAACGGTTCGTCGTAGTGCCAGACCAATTTATCGATCACATCGACGCCGTGCGGCATCACCTCAAAACGCTGGTGGTCGGTGCCGAGATGCTTGGCGACTTGGGCGGCGTAGGCGGTTTCGTCAAAATCGGCAACCGGAAACCCGATACTAAACGTCTTGATCGGTTGATCCGAAATCGACTGTGCGATCGCCGTGATCAGCGACGAATCGATACCGCCAGACAAAAACGTCCCAAGCGGCACATCGCTTTGCATTCGCAAACCGACCGAATCGGTTAACAGTTCTCGCAGCCGATCACACGCGTCGGTATGCGAAATCGGAACTTCGATTGACGGGTCATAGTTCCAATAGCGTTGGACACGGACTTGCCCGTTTTCAAAGACGGCAAAATGCCCTGGCGGCAACTTCCGCACGCCCTTCCAAATTGTTCCCGGTGGCGGAATGTATTGGTAAGTCAAAAATTCGTCGATCGCCGCAGGATCAATCTCGTTACAAACGCCCCCGGCGGCGACCAAACACTTCAGCTCGCTGCCAAAAACCAACCGGTTGTCTTTCAGCGCATAGTAGAGCGGCTTCTGACCGATCCGGTCGCGTGCCAACACCAACCGATTTCGCTTGGCGTCCCAGATGGCAATCGCGAACATGCCGTTGAGCTGCGAAAAACAATCGGTTCCGACATCTTCGTACAGATGCAGAACCGGCTCGCCATCGCCATGCGTGGCAAAGGTGTGTCCGGTTCCTTCGAGCCGACGGCGAAGCGTTTTGAAATTATAGATCTCGCCATTAAAGACCATCCGGACGCTGCCGTCCTCGTTGCCCATCGGTTGGCGAGCCCCCTCGAGATCGATGATGCTAAGTCGGCGAAACCCCAGCCCCACGCCGATTCGATTTCCATAGGCATCATGGTGATCGGTGTCGATCCACGTTTGCGAATCATCGGGCCCGCGATGCGCGATCGAGTCGGTCATCTTGCCCAGCAGCGACGCATCGACCGCGACCTTCGCGTCCAGCCAAACTGCCCCGGTAATCCCACACATCGAGTTGTCGTTCCTAGTAGTTAAAAAAGTGTGGGATAGGCTTCCAGCCTGTCATCAAGACCAGTTTCACAAGCTCGCGAGTTGGAAAGCTGCGAAATATACCGTAGCGAAACTCGCCAAGAGTTTCGTTCCACCCGACACCAACAGCCGAAACTCTTGGCGGCTTGTTGATTAATCGTTTGACAGTCAGCCGAAGGCGTAGTCGCACCGTTAGCGTACGCCTATCGGCTAACGGTTAAACGAAGCGTTCTAAACAGGCTCGAAGCCTATCCCACGTTTAACAATCGATCGCTCGCACGGCATCGATGAATTCTCGCATCGATTGAAAACGCTGGCTCGGTCGTTTCTGGATCGCTCGCATCACCACGTCGTCGGCCGCTTTGGGGATATCGCGTTCAGGTGACCGCTCGCTCGGTGGCGGAATTTCTTTGTTCTTAATATTGTCAAACGTCTCGTTAATATCCGCCCCACGAAACGGCTCGCGAATCGCCAACATTTCGTACAACACCACACCGGCGCTAAAGATATCGGTGCGTTCATCGATCCCACGATTACCGTCCACTTGCTCGGGCGACATGTACAGCGGCGTTCCCGGTCGCTGGCCGCCCCCGGTCAACGTTCGCAGTTGCTCGCCATCGGATTCGCGAGGCTTCAGCACGCTGCGATTGATCGGTTCGTTGTCATCCGCGTGCCCCCACACTTTGGCGACTCCCCAATCCAACAAGATCACCTCGCCGAAATTACCCACCCAAATGTTTTCGGGTTTGAAATCGCGATGGATCACCCCGCGAGCATGGGAGTAGGCCAGCGCTTGGCAGGCGCTGGCGACAATTTCCAACCGAGCCTCTGTGGGAAAGGCTGCAATGGTCGCTTCGTCGCCGCGTGCGATTCGCTTCAAGATCTCGAAAAAATTCTCTCCCGAGATCCGCTTCATCACGAAATACATCCCCTCGACCTCGTCGTTGCCGATGTCGTAAACCGGCACCGTATTGGGATGTTGCAATTGTGCGGTCACCCGGGCTTCACGAAGCAGACGACGTTGCTCGCGTCGGTCATGTCGCGTTTCGGGCAACAACGACTTGATCGCTACGGTCCGTCCGGTGACGCAATCGAATCCAGATCGTAATACCGCGCTGCCGCCACGCGCCATCTCGCGAAGGTTGTTGTAGCGGGCAATTCCAAGCGGCACGTTCTGGGGAAGATCCGGATCGGTGCCTGACAGAATGATGGTGGGTTCGCTAATCATAGTCTCATTGTATGCCAAATCGAAGCGTCCAGGCACTACCACACCTATCGGCTACTCTGCCGGCTGCCGCATCAATTTTTCTGGGGCTGAACGACGACTTTCATCTGATCAGGATCGCCCGCATACAGCCGTTCGAACCATTGTGGCGCGTCATTTAACGCAATTTTAGCGGTAATCAGCGGCTCGACTTTAATGATCCCACGGTTCATCAGATCGATGCACTGCGGGTATTCCCCGTTACACCCACACGTGCCTCGCAGCGTAATTTCACGGGTCACGACCGATTGCAGAGGCAATTCAATTTTGGGCGACACGTTTCCGACCAAAGTCACGCTGCCGCCCTTGCGGACCGATTCAATTGCGGTATTGACCGTCGGCGTCGCACCGACGACCTCCAACGACACATCGGCTCCGCGGCCTGCGGTCAATTTGCGAACCTCCGCAGGCACGTCGACTTGATCGCCCCGCAAAACGACGTCGGCGCCTAGCTCTTTGGCGACCGCCAAACGCTTGTCATTCAAATCGACCGCGATCACCTGTGTCGCACCAGCGGCGCGGACCGCTTGAATCGTCAACAAACCGATCATCCCCGCCCCCACGACCACGGCGGTATCGCCTAGCGTGATTTGGGTGACATTGGCAGCATGCACGGCCACCGAAACCGCTTCGACCAGCGCCGCATGCTCAAACGGCAACGTCTCAGGCAACGTGTAAACGATTCGGCGAGGCACGCTGATCTGTTCGGCAAACGCACCGTGACGACGGTATTCGCCACACGACACGCCCAACACCATGCGGTTATCACAAAGATTGCCGTCGCCTTGGCGGCAAAAATGACACTCGCCACACGAGACCATCGAATCGAACGTGACTCGCGTTCCCACCGGCAAATCGGTTACATTTTCGCCCGTGGCGATCACGATCCCAGCGGCCTCGTGCCCCATCACCAACGGCGGAATACGACGCCCGGTGCTGCCGTCATAGCCATGAATATCGCTGCCACAGATGCCGCACGCTTCGACCTGAACCAAAACATCGTCGCTGCCCACGCTCGGAGCTTCGACGTCGGTGACTTGCATCGCTTTATATTCGGTTAGCAGTAACGCTTTCATGGTTGTCTCAATCGCGTAATGATGGTGCCCCGTTAACAGATTTCGACCCACAGACGGGCAGATCCTAGACAATAAATAGGGGGCGTACCGTCGCAGTTTATCACACGGAAGCCAAAATTGAACGACGACGAAACCTTGACCGCCTACCACGAAGCTGGCCATGTGGTCGTCGGCTACTTGCTAGGAGCCCAAATCGACGAAGTGCGGCTTGATAGCATGATTGACGACGATTTACCCCGACGTTTTGGCGATTGTCTCGTCAATTGGGGAAAAGTCGATGCCAGCTGTGATTGGCAACGCCAACGCGAATTGATGACCATCCTGGCTGGCCCGGTCGCCGAAATGATCTATCGGGGCGAGCGGCTGCATCCAGCCCATTTCGGGCCTTGGCAAGGCGATTGGCAACAAGCGTGCGCGCGATCCGTTGGACTGTTCGCCCATCCCGCCGAACAAGTTCGATTTCTCGAACAGATGATCGCGCGGCTTTATCAACGCATGGAAAAGGACCGTGGT
>NZ_ANOG01000840.1 GCF_000346295.1 Rhodopirellula maiorica SM1
GGGGAGATATGCTTCACAGCGTTTCATTTGGGCGCTAGTCCCGGTTGAATGTCGGAACCGTGGCTAGCGCCAGAGCGGCTAATCTACGGAAAGACTTCTGTCTAGCGGCTTAGATCCAAGAATGATACTTTACAAGTATCATTCTTGGGGCGCCACTCAACCAATGGAAAATCGATGGCTACCATCCTGATTTGGGTACGAGATGTTGGCGTTATCGTTGTGACAGCGATTTTGGTCGCAGGTGACATGCCCCTGCTTACTGCTGAAGACAGCCAGACACGATCACGGATAACGATTTTGCAAGATCTGCTAGAACGCCCAAACGACGAGAAGCTGCTACGTGAGTTGCTTGCAGATGCACGATCTAGAAAAGTCGAGTGGGAAAAATTTGCCGATTTGATGCAGCAGGTTGGCGACCATTCAAATCACCAATTCGGGCTGCACCAAATTTTGGAAATCGAGAACAAGATAGATACAGTAGAATTGCGATTGGCAATACAGAAGCTCGACAGAAAACTTGAAACCTCAGAAAACCTTTCGCTACTTGAGCGTCATCAACTGATCGAAGAGTTGGAAACGAAGAAAAGTAAAATGGTAAACGCGTCTAATAAAAAGAGTGCGTTAGACAAGCAGTACATGCTACTAGAGCGTGTCCAGCGAATGCTCCCTACATTGGAAAGGAAGAGACAAGAACGTCTTGAGCAGTGGAACCGTAACAAACGCCGACCTCGTCTCCCTATACAGAAAGACGTTCCGTTGATTTAGTTGGTCATTTGGGCGGGGAGAACACATCAGGGTGCTCCCAACTGAGTTGATTGTGGAATGATTGCACCGTCCACCCGGCGAGTTTATCATCCCCACCCGCGTAGTTTACCGAATGAAGCGTCCGAGTAAGTAACTCGTCCGTGTTTTGGTTCGCTTGGTGAGCGAATGATGCACGCTGAAGGATGCACACACCACAGTAAGCAGCGTGCTGTTTCGCCACGACGCCTGGCTCGTCGTTTCCGAGGCCGTGTTGGCCTGGTTGGCGAATGTCATCGCTGTTTGGATTGCGGTGTCATGATCGCCGACGCATTGCCCACGCGGCGATGGTTCATCGCACGACGGATTTGTCTCAATTGTTTCGGCAGTGCTGTCCAATACCATTTGTCCTGCAAACATCACCGAATGTAACAGCGTTACCATCGGCAACGATGCAAACCGCACCGGGGCCGGGGACGGTTGCGGCGTCATAGCGTGCGTGTGGTCTAAGGCAATCGGTTCATTCGCAATCCGTGAATTTCTAACTAGGTTGGTCGGATTGGAATCCGAGCCACCGAGGTTTGTCGAGTTCTTTACCAAGCCATGGTTTTTGGTCTCGGTCCCGCTTGATGTCAGCATCGACATCGCCATAAACGTGTCTCGAGCGGCATGGTTGGATAATGGTTCCGACGAAAGCGACAGATCCGAGATCGCAACGTGACTTGTCGTGCTCTCAAAATAGTGGAAATCGTCATCAATGTAGTTGACGTGTGCATCAAGATCCGCAGTGGTCAGCGAACCTGACGGAAACGACTTGGTGGATTGAGGCGGACTTACCAGCGTCATCATGGCCGCCGTGGACGTGTCGGTTTTCACCCGCGCGGCCCGTGGAATGGGCTGTACAGGGATTGGTGCTGTTTCCGGAGACAGGTAATTAGTTTGGTCTGTCACCGTTCCGTCGGTGCCATCCAATTCGTCTGTCGACGCTGCCGGAGGTTCGTTTGTGCTCGTCTCGCTGTCTTCGGTGTCGCCAGTGCGAGGTGGTTCTTGATCCCATTCCTTTAACGCTTGGTCTCGATTGAGTACATCCGATTCAATTTCACGGCCGGGTGCAGCGGGACGCGAGGACTCGTTCACGCGATCACGGGACGGTTGCAGCGGCTGAATTTGCGGCGGGCGGGTAATCGTCATCTGACGCACGTACGCGGGTGCAGCAATCTGTAGCGGGTCGTGCAGTGGCGTCGCTGGGGTTGAATTGGATTCACCCTCGCCGATCACTTCAGCGCCGGCTAACATTGTACGCGTCTCCAATCGCTCGATTCTGCCAAGAAACGAGCGTGGGCGTTTGACGATCACTCCTTTCGGTAAATTATGCCGAGCCATTGATTGTCCCTTCCTTTTCGTTGGCCGAATCGGCTTGATCGCGAGGACGTATGGTCGGTAAGTGGGGTAACTGCATCGGCTGTGAAGCCCTCGATTCGGCTTTCCAATCGGCGTTTGTGCCCGTGGTACCGGACTGATCCTGGATCTGGTGTAGGATTTGGTCCAATTGTTCGCGGTGACTCTCTAAGTATTCTCGGTAGCTTGCATTGTACGGAGCCTTTCGCACGGCAAGCGATTGAAACTCCATCGCTTCGGTTAAATGTTGAACCGCACTTTCCATGTTGCCTTGATGTTGGTCGATGATGCTGCGGTTGTGCAGAACGCCCGCCAGTCGGCTGAGCGTATCGGCGGGAGTCGTTTCCGATGTCAAATCGCGTCGCAGGATCGCTTCGGCTTTGACAAATTCCTGTTTTGCAAATTCATTGGGTTCTTGGTTCCAAAGCAGTTGTCCGAGATTGTTATGCGCGACGGCCAATTGTTGTTGAGCTGTGCCAGTGGTGCCAAATTGAGCAACGTCCAGCTCCAGTGCGGTGATGGAAGCACGAACCAGTTCGATCGCTTGCGTGACGTCACCTCGTTGGCCCCACAACGTTGCCAAATTGTTCCGTGCGATTGCCAATTGGCACTGCGGCGAGGGTTGCGATGCGGCGAGTCGCTCGTTGGCGTCGCGAGTTCCGTCCTTACTAGGAGCCAAATTCCACGATTCAAGTTCGCTGATATTCGCTTGCAGCAGTGCTTCGGCTTGATCGGGATCGCTGTCCAACAGCATCGCGACTCGAGCATTTCGGCATTCAAATAACTGCTGGCGAATGTCACGATCCTGGTGTTGGCGAAGCGATACATTCTCGAGCTGTTGTTGCAGATCGACCAGCAGACGGTCGGCTTGTTCGGCTTTACCGCTGACCCACATCAACGTGCCCAAGTTGGTTTGCGTCGTGGCCCACTGGCGAAAAAAGCGGGCTTGGTTCTTGTCGCTAGCCAACAGCGTCTCAAGCAATTTTGCTGCTTGCTGATAACCTTCGACGGCTTCGCTATAGCGACCTTGGTCCTTTCGCAGTGCCGCCAAGTTATGAAAGCAGAGTGCCAAATCGGCTTGAGTGGATTCGTGACTCTGTCCCTCGTTTGTCACGTCGTTTGTCAGCGAGGTGAAATCGGCGATCGCTTGTTGGTAATGTTGTTCCGCGTCCTCAACCTTACCCAACCGGGTTTGCAAAGCACCGAGCCGATACCGCACTTTGGCGAGCTCGGATTTCATGTGGGTGCTTTGCTTGGCGTATCGTAGGAAGTCGAGATAGTAGCGTTCGGCTTCGTGCAACATGTCCGCACGTAGTTGCTCGGTGCCGGGAATGTCGGCGAGTTGTTGAGAGATCATTCCGCTAAATCGGTCGACCGCATGATGGGCTTGGTCCAGATGCAGTTGAGCTCGGGCGGTCGCTTGATCTTTCAGTCTGCTTTGCCGCGACACCAGCAGCATTCCCACCGACATCGCAACGCCGAGTGTCAGTGAAATCGCCAGTGCCGAGCAAACCAATCCTTGACGACGCATCGCCCATTTGAATGCACGATCGACAAGCGTAGGACGCCGCGCCAACGTGGGGCGACCATCGAGGAAACGCTGTAGATCTTCGGCCAATTCACCCGCGGTGGCATAGCGTTCGTCTTTCGATTTTGCAATCGCTTTACAAACAATCGTTTCCAAGTCGACCGAGATGGCTGGGTTGAGGCGGCGAAGCGAAGGGGGCTCCTGCGACTCGATGGCACTAAGAAGTTGTTCACGGTTGGTTGCTGCAAACGCGGATTGCAGCGTCAGTAGTTCGTACAACGTGATGCCCAACGAGTAGATGTCGGTGCGGTGGTCGACCTCTTGGGATCGTCCTGCGACCTGCTCGGGACTCATGTAGCGAGCGGTGCCGATGATGTTGCCGTTGGCGGTTAGGTTGTTGGCACCGCGACAGCGGGCTAAACCAAAATCAGCAACCCACACTTTGCCCGCCGCATCGACGAGAAGATTCGATGGTTTGATGTCACGATGCACCACGCCTTGTTGGTGTGCATAATCGAGTGCCAACGCGACATCGACGATGATCTGTACCGTCGAACGCACGAAATCGCGATTGCGGACCGTGTCGGCGGTGTTGATTGCTGTGCTAGCGAAGGTGCCACGCGATGATTGAGCAAACGCTTGCGAGGTTGTGCCAGGACGGGCTTTGGACAACGCTTCGTTGGCAGAGGCATTCGCGGTCACGCCGATGGTCGTGTCAAAGGCCACGTCGCTTGGGGCATCCACCGCATATGCCGCTTCGGCGTGATGGAGTTGCGACATCGGACGGACTTTTTGTTGATGTCGCATCTCTTTGATCGCTTGTTCGAGCGTTTGTCCATCGATCAGCTGCATGCTGTAGTAGTGGACGCCACGTTCGCAGCCGACGGAAAACACCGGCACGATGTTGGGGTGATGCAGCGAGGCGGCCGCCTGAGCTTCGTTACGAAAACGTGCGACTTGTTGTTGATCCAAGACCGCAGCAAAGGGCAGTACTTTCAGCGCAACGCTACGCCGCAG
>NZ_ANOG01000841.1 GCF_000346295.1 Rhodopirellula maiorica SM1
TAGCCACGAAATTCGTAGCCCACGTACTCAAGCTCTTGCGTCTTACAGACGCTGCTCTTGACGTGGTTGACTTGCAGTTTCAACGTCAGCGTCAGGAATCGCTCGACGCTCGCGTACACACGGTGCGCAGCCGCATCCGACTTTACGAAGATTACAAAGTCGTCCGCATACCGCACGAAAGACAATCCGCGTCGCTCCAGTTCCTTGTCCAGATCATCCAAATAGATGTTGGAAAGCAGTGGTGAGAGCGGACCGCCTTGCATCGTTCCTTCTTCGCTTGGTTGACATAACCCATCGATCATCACTCCGGCTCGCAGGTATCTTCCGATCAGCTTTAGCAGTCGTTTGTCGTGAACCTTGCGGCTCACGCGTGACATCAATACGTCATGCTGGACTCGATCAAAGAACTTTGACAGATCCATATCGACGCATTGGCGTCGGCCGCTGCGAATAATCTTCTGCACCTGCTGGGCTGCATCTTGTGCCGAGCGATAAGGTCGATAACCGAAACTCGATACGGAGAATTCCGG
>NZ_ANOG01000842.1 GCF_000346295.1 Rhodopirellula maiorica SM1
ATCAGGCGTTTTGCGTAAAATGAACTCATCCGCAAACGCCATCTTCGCCGCACGCACCACCGCGTGCGAATCCGCCCCCGGCGAGCCGTAGCGAATATTGTTTTCGATTGTGTCGTCGAACAAGATCGTTCGCTGAGTCACCAACGCAATTCGGCGACGCAAATCGCGGGTCTTCATCTCTTGGATCGGAGTGTCATCCAACAGCACCTGCCCGTTTTGAGGATCGTCGAACCGACACAACAAATTGACGATCGTACTTTTCCCGCTGCCATTGGGGCCAACCACTGCGATCGTTTCGCCATGACGGATCGTCAAATCGACACCCCGCAACACGGTCGGTCCAGAGGTGTATTGGTAGACCACGTTTTCAAGTCGAATCTCGCGATGCGGTCGCGCCGTCGTGCGATCATTCTTTGGCTCCGCGACTCGGATAGGCTTGTCAATGATTTCGTAAATCCGCTCTGTCGCGGCGATACCTCGCTGCAATCCGCTCCATACATCCGATAATTTTCTAGCTGGATCCGAAGCCCCGATCAAAAAGCCAAAGAACATCAAAATCTCGCCGACTTCCAACGGAACGGTGCTCATCGGGATGCCAAACAAACGGGTTTGTTGATTGACGACCAAATAGCCACCTGCCAAGATCGCCAGCCCCACCACGGTCATTCCCAACATTTCGCTGCTGCTGCGGGCCAACGTGTTGTAGAACGCCATCTTCATCGACTTGCGATAGTACGCGCGTGTGCCGCGATCGAATTTGGCACGCTCGAACCCTTGCGTGTTAAACGCCTTGATGACACGGATGCCTGCGAACGAATCGTTCAACATCCCGTACAACTGGCTCATCTCTTCCATCGCCCGGCGACTCGCCCGACGAATCGCACGGCTGAGATGATGCATCACCAATCCGACCAACGGCGTGACGATCATCACGAATAACAGCAAACGCCAACACACAAACATCGCGCCACCGAGACACACCGCCATCTTCAGCGGCTCGCGAACCAGTCGTCCCAATAACGCGGTGATGCCGGCCGAGACGTGGGCAATGTCATTGGTCAAACGCGACGTCAAATCGGCCGAACCGTTCTCGCCAAACGAGTCGAGGTCCAACCGCAACGCTTTGCGAAAGAACAGGGCGCGAAGATCCAACGAAGCCGATTCCGAGACATACTGAACCAGCATTAGATTAATTAATAGAGCGACCAGTTTGATCGCGGTTCCGCCGACCAACATCGCCACGATCAACATCAACGTCGCGTAGGCGCCGCGAGGAGCGTAGGCATCGATCGTCGGTTTTGCCCAACGCAGATACTTGCTCGACTCGGCAATCGCCGTCTTGGTGGCGGTAGCGGATTCAATTTGGAGCCGCAGATTCTTGCTGGCTGTCGAATCATCAGTCTCCGCCAATTTCGCGGTCAGCTGATGAATTTCAGCATCAAGTTCGACCAACCGAGCATCGGTCTGATTGATCTGCTTTTCGGCGTAGCCCGGCAAACTGTCGCCTTTAAAAACAACTTCGACCAATGGGTACAGCGTACCGATATTGGCCCCCCACAGAACGGCGATCAACATCGATGTCGATACAATCCCGGCGATCGACCATTTACGACGCAAAGCGATGCGAAGCGCGCGACCAAAATTTCTCATCGTTGTTCGTCGTCCCTGACGAGTAGATCCGTCTAATGTCTGCAAAAATCAGCAAGTTGATGCGAGTCTTGTAAACCAGAAGCGGCCTTCTCGGCTAGACGAATTCATTGCTAGCACAGGCTCCACACGGCTGAACCGCGGTTCTTGTCGGCTTTCACCAAGCTGGCAAAGCGACGTGTTTTGCCGCTCGTTCGCGTTGTTTGGCTTCGTGAAACGGCGGATCAGGGCAAGCCCGCAGGACGCAGCAAAAAAATTGGACTTTTTGCCTAAGCTTGCAAAACCGTCCACCCACCAAGGGCGTAGACACACTACCGCTTTGTCACGATGAAAGTTTCGCTGAGTGCGAAACCATGATCTTGGCATTGCGAGCGTAATTCTCGTCTGAATCGATCCGAATCCCCCCTGTATGAGCTCTTTTGCAAGATGCCGACTGATGCTGAGATAAAACCAATCGTTCCCATGATGGGCGCCGAAGGAGGCTTTGTGGAGGACGAGTCAGTTCCCCCGTTGCGGATCTCGGGTTTTCTATGCCTTCTTTTCGGCCTTTTGAGTGCATTGGGCATTATCGGCTACCCGATGCTTGTCACCGCGGTGATCGCCGTCGTCTTGGGTTTGGTGGCCCTGCGACCCTGGGAAAATCAAAAGCCGGTGGGCGTGACTCCGGCCCGGATTGGGTTGGTCCTGGCGGTCGCCTTTGGCTCATGCGGATTTTTGGTTCATACGCTGAAGACCCGCACGCTCGCCAACCAAGCCGAGTATTTCGCTCGCCAATACCTCGATGTCGTGGCAAAAGGGGAATTCGCGATTGCGATGGAATTGAAGAAGGAGCCCGTCAATCGCTTGCCACTACACATGCCGCTGATGGACCACTATCAGTCCAGCGAAGAGAACATGCAGACTCTGACCGAGTTTCAGTCCGATGGAATCAACCAACAATTGGTCGACGTCGGTCCAGGCGTCCCGTGGGAACTCGGAGAACCGGTGCGAGTGTTCCAGTATTACGGTATGCAACAAGCCGAGCTGCTGTTT
>NZ_ANOG01000843.1 GCF_000346295.1 Rhodopirellula maiorica SM1
AACTCAGTCGAAACGTTGTAGGCAAGGTTGTGAGCTTGATGCTCCCAAACTTTGTCAAAGTGAGGTTGCAGCAGTGCGATGTTATTAAGCGTCGCCTTCAGACGATCCCACTCGTGCAGCACTTTGTAGTGATGCGCCTTGTTCCAAAGCAGCGTTGCGGCCACACCGCGAAGGCCCAACGAAGCAAGCTTCATGGTTTCGCTGGCCGGACTGATTTCGCCAAGGTCGCTTTCGGCGATATTAAACTTATCCCGCATCTCGGTTAGCTGACCGCCGGTATCCCCGCTGCCACCGCTCGGTTGCCCGAGCATGTACAAAGGGACCACCATGGCCAACAAGATGACGAGGTAAATAAGTTTGCGACTGAGGACAGTAGTTCGGTTCATGCCGCGATCTCACGCGATTTCAAGAAGAAGTAACTGACAACAAATGCCAAAATGCAATAGCCAAGCGTTGCGGCGGCATGGCGTGCCAACAACGCACCAAAGATATCGAAACCGCTGGCGGCATACTCCGCCGTACTGACCATCTTGGGCAAGTTCGGCAGTGCGGTCGCGATCGCGTCAAGCGTATAGACAATCCCGGCATCGACCGCCTTGATCACCTTCCCAGCCAACGCATCGACGTCCAACTGAGTCGTCATCGCATCCTGTTTCAGAATACGAACCACCGACTCGATCGGCCCTCCACCTCGCTCGATTCCCGAATCGATGTAGTAGCGAGTGTCGTAGACCTGTTCGGCCGAGAATCCGAGCAACACGCACACCGCGGTCGCCACCATCGCCACCGGACCGCTGAGGAACGTACTGAACATCACCCCAAATGCGATGATCATTGTCATCTGCAACCAGATCGAGATGTAGGCCTTGGTCAAGTTCCAAGCAAAACTGTTCTCACCCGGACGCAAGTAAACGCCACTCTTGGTCACCCCGAGGTATTGGCTACGGTCCAAACAACGAATTTGCACGATCATTTGACCGTTCTCGTCCACCAAATCGTCGAACACATTCAACATTCGCGTTTCGTTGCCATCGGTGCCTTCGATATTGAGCGGCAACAATTTTTCGTCGACCGTGTACTCGTCGACAATAAAGGTGATCGGGTTGCTGCTGATCGCTTTATCGGGATGCTTCATCGTGATCGAACCACGAATCCCGGTCACGATGTCGCCTTTGAACGAGCGATAAGCTCGAATCGACATGTCCAACGGCAGTCCTTCGAGATAACGTTCCGGAGTCACATTCGAAAACGTGAACTCGGCAACCCCCAAGGTTCCGCCTTCGATATAGCCATGTTCAGCGCGACGTGGCCCCTGGGTCACTCCGACCAAACGTGCGATCCCCGCACTTCCGTAACCCTCTTGGACCTTTTCGTTCCCCACGTCGATTCCGGCGTCCTTTTTATCGCCTTGACGATCGTAGAACTGGACCTCACCGTAGGATGGAATCCGAGCACGCAGGGCACCGGTTGCCGGTCCAATCGTGAACGAGCCGTCGTCGGCCTGAGTAACCACGTGGCGGTGCCCACGAACCATGTCCGTCAGCCCCAGGCCTCCGGAATCAGGATCGATCGAAAAGGTGTGCTTGTGGCCACGAATGTAGTCGGTTTCGCCTTCGAGTCGGCCATTGCTGAGCTCGCGAACATCGGTCACTTCGAGGTGCGTGTGACGCAAACCACGGGTGACGAACAAGTAACTCGCCAATCCCATCGGAACCATCATCATCGTTCCCACGGCGACAAAGCCGAGCATGCGGCCGAGCACAATTTCGGTGGGACGCACCGGTTTGGTGACGATCGTATAGATCGTTTTGCTCTTGATATCCGCCGGCAGCGAAAACGCACTAATGAACAACGCCAAGGCGAGAATCAGGTAGTTCGTTGCGGTCAAAACAAAGCTAATGTACAGCCGCGCCGGATCATCGCTTTCGGGGTTCAAGTACCAACCGGCTAACAACAAGCCGACGACAAACAAACCGACCACGAACAAGACTTTTCGCCGAATCGCTTCCTTGAACGCCAAACGGGCCAGCGCCATCACGCGGCGGGCCGAGGTGCCAGGCAAATCGAAGCGAATCAGATCGCGAACCGTACGTGCGACCGCGTAAAAACCTTCGCTCGGCCCATAGCGGGCGGCCGAGACCATGTATCCAACGATCAATCCCAACACGATCGCGAGCACGAACAACACGATGCCTTGCAGCAACGCACTTTCGAGGAACGCGTTGGGACGGACGAGCCATTCATAAAATGACCAGAAATCCTCAGGTTGTAGCGTCATTGACCGGCTTCCTCCGTCACATCACTTTCGCTCGTCACGCGACGTGCTCCGGGTCGGCTTTCACTTTCACGAACGATATTCAAGAACAGGTCTTCCATTGTCGCGGTTGGATTGTCGATCGATTCGACCGTACCGCCATGCCGTTTGATCACATCGGCGATCTCGGACTTGGCCGCGTCGCTCAATCCGCGTGCGTGGACTTCGGTGATGTCTTGGACCTTCAACAGATCCGTAACCCGCCCGAGTTCCTTCAACTCGCCTTGATGCAGAATCGCAACCCGGTCGCAAACGTCTTGCACGTCCGCCAATTGGTGGCTGCACAACAGAACCGTCTTGCCCTGGTCACGCAGTGCCAGGATCAAATCCTTCATCTCGCGGGTCCCGATTGGGTCGAGCCCGGTGGTTGGTTCGTCCAACAGAATCAGGTCAGGATCGTTGATCAACGCCTGAGCCAAACCGACTCGGCGCGTCATCCCTTTACTGTATTCGCGAAGCTGGCGGTGTTTGGCGCCTTGCAGCCCCACCAACTTGATCAATTCTTCGACGCGTTTCTTTCGTTGAGCGCCCGACATATTGAACAGCCGGCCGTAGAAATCGAGCGTTTCCTCGGCTGTCAAAAATTTGTATAGGTACGATTCTTCGGGCAGGTAGCCGATCCGTTCGTTTTTACTCGTTTCGGTCGCGTCCTTGTCAAACACAAGCACTCGGCCGCTGGTTGGGAACAACAACCCAAGGATCAATTTGATCGTTGTCGATTTGCCGCTACCGTTGGGACCGAGCAGACCGAAGATTTCGCCGCGGCGGACTTCGATATCGAGCGATTTGAGCGCGTGGACCTTCTTTCGGCCCCAAAAGTCGCGGTAGATCTTGCTCAGGTTTCGGGTTTCAATGACCACCCCCGAATCGGTGTCCGCAGAACTATTCGGAGCGGGTTGGCCGGCAGACTCAGCGACCGCAGTAGCATCGGTATCCACGAGCAAACGCTTTCTGTGTTGAGAAGAAGAAAAATGGGATCGTAACGATTTGAAATCCCGGGGAATAAAATGCCGGGTTCCAAAGGTTTTTACGTTACGGCGTCGTGCTGGAAAGGGTTCGATTTTTTAACGATGGAAACCGTCAGGTTTGTGGTGGACACTGCCAAAACCGGACAAGCGACGCATCACGGATTGCCAATCCGCTACCGAAAAGCCTAAAAAACACGCTCTGGCTTCGGAAGCCAGAGCCGCAGTGCCTCCGTCGGCCGCATCCCTCGTCTCGCGTCGTCTCACGTTCATGACTGCCCCTGGCTACCAAGACTCGCTCCGTTTTCTGTACGAGCGGATCAATTACGAACGGATTTCGACCACACCGGCAAGGTACCCGTTTCGGCTGCGCCGGATGGCAGAATTGGCCGAACGAATCGGATTGGGCGATCATGTCCACGTAAATTCACCCAATCCCCCGATTCCGCTTGTCCATATTGCCGGCACCAAGGGCAAAGGATCGACCGCAGCCATGGTCGCCGGAATTCTCAGCAAAGCGGGATATCGCACCGGGCTGTACACCTCGCCCCATCTAAACGACCTGGAAGAGCGTTTTCGGATCGATCATGTTCCGTGCTCCGCCAACGAAATCGTCAGCTTGGTCGATCGGATTCGCAGCGTGGTCGAAGAGATGGACCGAGAAGCCGGCTCGGGACCAACGTTTTTCGAGCTTACCACGGCGATGGCGATGCTGCATTTCCAGTCCCAAGCGTGTGATGCCATCATTTTAGAAGTCGGGCTCGGCGGACGACTCGACAGCACCAATGTGTTTTCATCGTCGGTGACCGCGATCACCAGCATCGGACTCGACCACCAACACGTGCTGGGCAACACGATCGCCGAAATCGCAGCCGAAAAAGCGGGAATCATCAAACCCAATGTTTCCGTCGTCTCGAGTGTCGCCCGCCCCGAAGCGATCGAGGTCATCCGAAAGACGGCCGCAGACCGAAACGCCCCACTTTACCAATTAGGGGAAACAGTCAACCCAGATGGGGAGCCCGCTAGCGTCACAACGTCATCGACGGGCGACTTTGTCATTTCGATCGAGCCGAACTGCGATTGGGGATCAAAATTGTGCTACCAGGGTCGCACTGCCCCGCTTTGCAATTCCCATGAAATGACGCTGGCGATGGAGGGAGATCATCAGGCTCGCAACGCCGCGGTGGCAATCGCCGTCGCTGACCTGTTAGCCGGATCGGGGCTTTCGATCCCTGAAACGGCTTTTGCCTCGGGTTTAGCCTCGCTGAACTGCACTGCACGTATCGAACGTTTCCACTTAAGCGATGACGTGATCGCGATTGTCGATGCCGCTCACAACGAAGATTCGGTCGCCGCTTTGATCAAAACGATCAACGACCGTCTGCCCGACCGCCAAATCACGATTGTTTTCGGAACCAGCCGGGATAAGTCCGCCGAACCGATGCTGGCAGCCTTGGCTCCCATGGCGACACACTTGGTGCTGACCAAATACAGCGGCAACCCACGCTACCGCGAGCCTGCGGAGATGTTAGCGATGGTGCCCAACGCAGACCGGCCTGAAACCAATCGGCCTGATGGTGTCCCGCATCTTCGCACGCACGTCATTGCGGATGCGATCGATGCGTGTCAACGCGGACGGGAACTGGCCAGCCCCGGCGGTGCCTTGGTGATTTGCGGTTCGTTCTTTCTGGCGGCCGAAGCGCGACAGTGGATCCTGGGTCTGCAGCGTCTTGGAACCGATTAAGACACCATAGGCACGTTATTCATTTTGCGAGACCGGGCTGGAACCAAGCAGCAGTTCGACATCACCGATCGGCATCGCGAGCTTCTCGCTGATCTGCTGAGTCGTCATCCCCGAGTGACTTAGCGCCGCGATCCGCAGCTGCAACACCGCCTGTGTCTCAGCAACTGCATCGATATCGGCGGTAGAACCATTCGTCTGAACTTTGGCGAGCGTCTCGATCCGCTCGTCTAATTGCCGCAACAGCGTCTGTACGACTGCAATGCGGGTATCCAGTTCGGCGGTCAATTCACGCTGCAGGTCAAACATCGCCACCTGCCAACGCTGGGTTTCGACCGGCGCATCCGAAAGGGGGGCCACAGGATCTTTGCGTTTCTGGATCGCTTTGAGTTCCCGGTTGGCGGCCCGCGAATCTTGGCTGACCCGTTTCCGCAACGCGATCTGGCGGCGCGCTAGCACCCACCCCAACATCACAAACCCGGCCAACATCAATAGCTGAGCCTGCTGCATTTGGGCTAAAATCATCGTTTGCATTCGTCACCCAAGAAAACGGTGTCCACTAACTCTTCGGCCCGGAGGATACGGTTATCATTGAATCGACCGCTCACCCCGGCCCTCATTGAACCTTTTCAATCGATTTCGATTACGGCGACTCTAGCACTCCTTTCGCCTATCGCGGTTTTGACGAAAATAATGGCCATGCTTCCCTCATCTCACTCCTCTGCTCGTCTACCTGCGATGTCCTCCGCGCGTGCTTCATCGAACGGCCCAAACAACGAAGCGGTTGTTCGCGTTTGGCATGCGACCAGCTCCTCCGCACTCCCCGGCCCGATCGAAACGTACTGTCATCAATGGCTCGATGAATCCGAATGCGAGCGGGCCAATCGGTTCCGCGTGATGACCAGCCGTAACCAACACATTGTCGGACGCGGGATGGCCCGTCACCTGCTCGGCCAATTCTCGGGCGCAGCCAACGTATCGCCTAAGTCGATTGAGTTCTGCTGTCTGCAACATGGCAAACCCGCCGTCAAATCACCAGCCGAAATTTCGACTCCATTCAACATCGCGCACACCGATGGTCTGGTGCTGTGCGGGATCGGTCATGCGAAACATCAACTGCTCGGAGTCGATGTGGAACGCCTCGAGCGGCGTAC
>NZ_ANOG01000844.1 GCF_000346295.1 Rhodopirellula maiorica SM1
TGACAACACGTGATGCGAAACGATTCACTCGCGTCGGAATTGAAACATTCACGCGAGAAAGCGAGGACAAGCAGCCGGATGCTCCGCTACCTTCGTCTGATTTGGCAGAACAGAAAACCATTCAAATCTCGACCGCCATCGGCGAAGGCCGTGATGGTTACGTGATGGCCAGCGAACAAACCGAAGAAAAGCTGTCGCGAATCGCACTGTTGGTGAAAGAACCGCCAGACTTCTCTTGGGGCACTCCTTTCCGTCGCCGCGGCTATATGCATTTTGATTTGTCGTTTGTTTCTGAACGACCCGTACATTCAGCTAAACTGCAATTGCAGGGCGTTCCCACGGAGATCGGATTTCTGTCGCTGATGCCCGATGCCAGCTTTGCCGTCTACGGGCTTACCGACGAGTCGCTCGAAGACTGGGATGAAGCGACATTGTCGTGGCAATCATCGCCCGGCATGCTCGCCGACGACGTTACGCTTGACCCCACAAAAACGAGGCTGCTGGGGAAATTTGTTGTTCCCCAGTCCGATCCCACGCGGATGTTCAGCATTGCGACGCCCGAACTTGCTGAGTTTTTGAATCAAGACACCAACGGCGGTGCCACGCTGATCCTGGTCTCGGAAACCGCCGGCATCAAAGATTGTTACGTGCATGGATTTGCCAGCCGTCGACATCCCGATGCATCCCCACCGACCTTACGATTAGGTCTTACCAAACCCTGAAACGAAAACGCCGCGGTAAGGAGCACGGTGCCCTTATCGCGGCGTTTTGTTCCAACTGATATCTCGACTCAGATGCCGCCACCGCCTGCATTTTCTGACTCAAAACGAGCCTCTTCGGCCTCGTAGACCGATTTGTCATCGAGCGGTTTGACCTCTGACGTCGGGCCGTCATCACACCCGCTGATCACGCAGGGAGTGATCAAAAGCATCAATATCAATAACGTACGAAACATAGTAGAGAATCCCAAAGAAGAAGCAATGAAAAGGAGTCGATGTCAATTGTTGTGAGGCAATCGACTAGAAATCAGCTTGTACGGTTTCTTTCGCAGCTGCCGAACCGAGGGCTCCCCACAAACCGTATGGACTCTTTTGCCCAACGTTGTTGTTGTCTTTGGAAATACTCCAACCCGACGCCGTGTTACCTGAATCGATGCTGTCGGTAATGAACTTCACCGCTCCGTCGGCAAACAACACGTGACAACCACCTTGGTGGCGACTCGAGGCGCTGTAGACGCCGTGTTCCCAATAGGTGCCATAGCCGTTAAAGCCCATCACACTCGGCGAGTTTGGCGGCAACACCGTCGTGATCGATGTCATTGCTGGCAGTGCGTCGTACCAACGTCCCCCACGTGATTGTCCAAACGTGGTAAAGAGTTGCGATTCAGGAACGCTATAGAACAGCGGCCGCTGAGGATCACGCTTCGTATCCAAAATAGCCGGTCCTCGGGAAACCGTCTGGGCGCCGCCCGATCCAGAGAAGTGGCTGTTGTCTAACACACCCCCGATCACTCCGGTATCGCCCAAATACGTCGCGATCTCGGCCATCGCCACCGTGTTGCTTGTTCCATCTAGAATGTCTCGGAAACCTCGATAACGCTCCCGAGCGAACACTCCTCGCAATGAACCGCGGTCCAGATAGATATTGGGGTTGCTGGGCGGGCTGGTATTCCAATTGGTGTTTTCGTTGTAAAAGATTCGTTTGACCGAATCACCAAGCGAATACGCATAATTCGTTAACGCGGCTCCGCCCGCCGACTGGCCTGGGTCCGAGGGGCAGCGATAGGAAACAACCTGTGTTCGCCACGGACGATAGTCATCGATGTCGATGTGCAGCGCTGGACCAAACGCGGGCCAACCTGTTCCCGACCCAAGCGTGATCGCAGCACTTGAATGCGGTGATTCACCCGCTTGAGCCAACAACGGGTTGGACATCATCTCCCACAGCGCCTGTTGCTCGATGAACGGCAATAACGCAACCAGACAATTCAGTCGCCCCGTGTGATGACGCGTCCCGCTGCCGCCGCTGGGCAGCTTGTTGTAGGCCGCATGATAGTTGTGCAAACCGAGCCCGATTTGCTTGAAATTGTTGCTGCACGACATCCGACGTGCGGCTTCGCGGGCAGCCTGAACCGCTGGCAACAATAAACCAACGAGCACGCCGATGATGGCGATGACCACCAGCAATTCGACGAGTGTGAACGCGGGACGAGAACGCTTGTGAACGTTAATGATACCACCTCGGTTTGATAAGAAAGAAGGAGCAGACGGCGATCGAGATTAGGGAAACAGAAATTCTCTATAGAGCAAGCTTCTAATGACAGAATATTTACACTACGGAACAGCAGCCCCTGTTTCGACGATACACGCTGAGAGAGCATGGATCGTTCATTTTAGACATCGATAACCGGAATTTTTTCCTTTTTCTCTCGAGAGTTCGCTCCGCAACGCATTAGCTTCGGTCCTTATCACCGCGCCCCTAGATCACTGGCATCCCACCCTAAATCCCCTAAGTACTCTAAGTCCCCAAACAGGTGTCCGACACTTTTTAGATGCAGTACTCGATGGTGTCGGGGTTGGAAACCGCGACCGGTTCCTGATCCAGAATCGACTGCGCGACCAAATACGCTTGTTGACGCAGCTCCGGCACCGCGATGCTCTCCCACAACGTGCCCTTCAAAATCGGGCCGATTGCATGCATGAACGGGGTTGGAACATTATCTTTGCCAAGTACGGTGAAGTCATCGGTAACCGCTATTCCCATATCCATGTCATCGGGTCGTGCCAAACCTCGTTCGAACAAATTGCGATACAGTGGCAACGCCGAATCCGAAAACCGCGACTTCGGCCCCGTACAATTGATAACCAAATCACCCGCGATTCGTTTCGGCGATCCGTCACGATCCATCATCTGAATCTCGATGCCATGCTCCGCAGCCGCCAACGTCTGAATGGTTGCCGGGGTGATGGTCAATTGACCGCAGTCGAGCGCATCGGTGATCGCATCGTGAATCGGGCCGGCAATACGGTGCCGAATCACATTCCAATCCGCCGAATATTTTTTCAAGAACAACGTGCGTTCTTCGAGCGAGAGTTCCTTCCATAACTGTTGCGTGCGACTTCGCAATTTGTCGACCGCGATCGCTGGGTTTTGGCTGACACCACGCAGACGTTCACAATCCTGGCGAATCAATCGCACCAACTCTTTCAGTGAACGGGTTTGCCCATCATCGGGAATCGCCTGT
>NZ_ANOG01000845.1 GCF_000346295.1 Rhodopirellula maiorica SM1
GGCCGACACATTTACTGAGTCATTGTGTCGGCCTCTGGCCTTTGCAGCTCATTCGCTACATCCCGTGGCCTTACGGCCACGGCAGAGGATGTATCGGCCTCTGGCCTAAGCCGGACGTTCTCGTGAGCCGTGCCGCTACCAAAGCAGACGGCATTGAGCGTTGACGGACCGTGGGATCGTGGCAATGCATCAAATCAGCCTTGGCTGCGTTGGTTTGACTCGTTTGCTACACTAAACCGAGTCTCCCCCTAAACCGAGACTTATCGAGCGGACGCGGTGATGTCGTCCTCAGGTGGTTGCGACCCGTGTGGGCAATCCGCTGCGTCTTTACGGCAAGGAGCGTTTCAGATGCCGACGCGTAATCTCGCGAAAATCTTTAAGCCCAAGAAGGTTGCCGTCATCGGCGCCAGCAACCGCGATGAAAGCGTTGGGCAGCGAGCACTGCGGAATTTAATCGCCGGTGGATTTGACGGCGACATCTATCCTGTCAATGCGAACTACGGCGAACTCGAGGGGCATCGATGTTATCGATCGTTGGCTGAGATTGATGCCAGCGGCGGTCCGGTCGATCTGGCAATCATTTGCACTCCCGCCGCCAGCGTGCCCAATGTCGTTCGCCAATGTGGCGAAGCTGGTGTTTTGGGCGTGGTAATTCTGTCGGCGGGTTTTCGCGAAGTAGGCAGTCAGGGCGAGCAGATCGAAGCGGAGATACGCAAAACCGCCAAAGGTTTCGAAGGACTACGAATCATCGGTCCCAACTCGCTTGGATTGATGTCGCCCTACCATCAACTGAACGCCAGCTTTGCTGCAGATGTTGCCACGCGGGGACGGGTCGCATTCGTCTCTCAATCGGGCGCGTTGTGTGCATCGGTATTGGACTGGGCGGCTAGAGAAGGCATTGGGTTTTCCCATTTCGTTTCGATCGGCAACATGCTGGATGTGGGTGTCGCCGACTTGATCGATTATTTTGCCCAGGATCGTTGGACCGATTCGATCATTTTGTATGTGGAATCGATCGCGCACGCACGCCAATTCATGTCGGCCGCTCGCGCGTTCACACGCAACAAGCCGATCATCGTCTACAAGGCAGGACGTTTTGACGAATCGCAAAAGGCGGCTGCGACACACACGGGTGCAATGATTGGGTCGGAAAACGCGTACGAAGCCGCGCTGACTCGTGCTGGGGCCGTTCGTGTTTTGGAGCTCGCGGACTTATTCGACTGTGCCGAATTGCTGGCCAGACAAGAAGCACCCGCGGGACCTCGGCTTGCGATCGTCACGAATGCTGGCGGTCCCGGTGTGATGGCGATCGATGCGCTATTGCAGCGAAATGGATCGTTGGCGGAATTAAGCGACGCGAGTCTCGGGAAGCTCGATGCCCTGTTGCCTCCGGCATGGTCACATGGGAATCCGATCGATGTGCTAAGTGATGCCGATGCATCGCGTTTTGGCGACGCCGTTGCGGTAGCGCTCGCCGACAAAAACGTCGATGGCGTACTTGTGATTTTGTCGCCACAAATTTGGACGCTGCCTTTGGAAACAGCCGATGCGGTGATCGAAGCCGCCAAACGATCACGTAAACCGGTGCTGACGACGTGGTTAGGAGGTTTGCGAGTGCAAGCCGGGATCGAGCAGCTTCGGCAAGCGGGCGTTCCCACTTACGCGACGCCAGAAAAAGCGGTCGCATCGTTTATGTATTTGGTTAAGTATGCTCGTAATCGAAGCATGCTTTATGAGACGCCTCGTTCGGTGCCCATTGGATTTCAGATTGATCGAGATCATCTACATACAATTTTTCGTGAACGAGTGGCGGCCTGTGACGGCGATTCGGAAGGCTATGAAACACTGTCCGAATTGGATTCCAAAACGGTGCTGGACGCATACGGAATTCCCGTTTGCGAAACGTTTGCTTCGGGCGACCAAACCGCCGCACTCCAGATTGCGGACCAGATCGGTTACCCAGTGGTGATGAAAATCCACTCGCCTTCGATCGTGCACAAAAGCGATGTTGGCGGAGTCGCATTGAATTTGATTGATCGTAATGCTGCGGCCAAGGCATATGATCAAATCATGAGGCAAGCTCAACAGAAGCGTCCCGACGCAAGGATTGACGGCGTGACCGTTCAGCGAATGATGGTGGGCCCATTGGGGCGAGAGCTGTTTGTCGGTTCCAAACAGGGACCGGTGTTTGGAAGTGTATTGATGGTAGGGTTAGGCGGCACCGCAACCGAATTGTTGTGGGACCGGACGTTTGAGCTGCCGCCACTGAGCGAACGATTGGCGCGGCGGATGCTCGAATCGCTACGGGCGTGGCCGCTGTTGGGAGCTTACCGGGGCCAAGCCCCCGTGAACCTCGATCGCTTGATCGAAGTGCTGATGCGGATTAGTTATCTCGTGGCCGATGCCCCCGAAATTATGGAACTGGATATCAATCCCTTGCTGGCGACTCCGACCGAAGTCGTCGCATTGGATGCGAGAATTGCGTTTCAGCGCGATGCCGTGCTGCATCCTCGTTCGCCCTATTCACACCTTGCGATCTGTCCTTACCCAACTCAGTTCACCCGCCCATTGAAGCTGTCCAGTGGTGCCGGAGTTTTGCTGCGAGCGATTCAGCCCGAAGACGAACCGATGTGGTGCGAGCTTGTCGCGGGTTGCTCGGCTGAAACGATTCAGATGCGGTTTCGCTATATGTTTCGTTCGGCGACGCATGATCTTGCATCACGCTATTGCTTCAATGATTACGATCGCGAGATTGCGATTGTCGCCGAGGTGAATCACGACGGACGCAACATGCTTGCCGGGGTGGGGCGTCTGGTGGCCGATGCGGATCATCACGAGGTCGAATTTGCCATTTTGGTGGGCGACGCATGGCAGGGGCACGGGCTCGGTGCCGCATTGATGGATTATTGTTTGCAGATCAGCGAACAAATGAAGTGGAAGCGAATCGTCGCGGAAGTCGCACCGCAGAATCGCCGCATGTTGGACATGTTTGCGTCACGAGGTTTTACTCTTAACCGGCGAATTGGCGCCGACGTCGTAATCGCCACCAAGGAATTGTAGTCGATTGACCGACCACAACTGCAAGTTCACCGTCGACGCATTCCCAGCCCAGCCTAGCCCTCTTCCATTAATGTCTCGAGATGATTGCTCACGCTTTCGGCTAACGCGTGTGGGTTGTAGCCGCCTTCGAGTACGCTGACCACGCGTCCGCCGGTGTACTGCTTGGCCACTTCCACAATGTCTTGCGTGATCAAGGTAAAGTCTTCGCTTGATAGCCCGAGCGATCCGATCGGGTCGAGTCGATGGCTGTCAAATCCCGCGCTGACCAAGAGCAATTGAGGGGCATTTTTCTCAGCAAGACTAAACATGGCATCGCGAAACCTTTGGCGTTGGATTTCAGCCGAGGTGCCAAATTGGATCGGTAGATTGATGGTCATACCGGACGCTTCCCCTAGCCCTGTTTCGTCCTCGGTCCCACTATAGGGATAGAGCGGAGATCGGTGCATCGAAAGAAAGCTGACTCGCGGGTCAGCATAGAAGATGTCTTGGGTGCCGTTGCCATGGTGGACGTCAAAGTCGACGATCATGACATGTTCGAGTCCCAATGTTTGGGTCGCCACGCGAGCTCCGATCGCGATGTTGTTGAATAAGCAAAATCCCATCGCTTGGTCGCATGTCGCATGGTGTCCGGGCGGACGGATCAGACAAAACGCAGTCTTGTCTTCGCCAGCAACCACACGCTGGACGGCATCGACAACGGCGCCGGCACCTAGCGTCGCGGCATCGTAGGACCGCAGGCTGACGACGGTGTCTTCGTCGATCGCCCCACCCCCTCGTTCACACAGGCTGCGAACCGCTTGGATGTGGTCGGCGGTGTGGACGAGTCTTAGTTGCTGGATCGACGCTGGTTCCCACGTTGGGCGGTGACAAAGGGCATCGAGCCCGAGAAAGTTCAGCCGCCGCATCACCGTAGCCAAGCGTCCCGCGTTCTCGGGATGCTCGCCGGTGTCGTGTTCTTGGAACAGGTAGTCGTAATAAAGTAGTGTCATAAGCCCTTGTAATCCCTACGCGTGCCTCCATTATGCACCGAGAATCTTTAGATTGTCACTTGGCTTCACGCGGCTAGGTGAGTACACTTCGCAGTGAAGCCCCAGCGGTTCGACATGAGTTTCTGGGGACAGTGGTCGAAAATAAGCGAGTAACGCGGATTTTTCGAGTAAACGCGGGATTTTTTTGATTCCGAGAGTCTGTTTCGAAACGGATGCGTTTTTCGGCCAAACGGGATTTCTGATCGCAGAGTTGGATCCTCTTGCTTCCCCGTAAAATGGGTGCCGGCACATTCGCCGCACAATATTGCTGCCAACTATCGGTTGTGTTAACCGCTCTGGAAAGCTGCCGGCGTCGACGATTCGACGCTCCGGATTCTGTGACTTTCTTGTTTGTCCAGAGTTATCGTCCTTTACGGGCGGACAAACGTTTCCCATTGCCTGGGTCGGCGTGTTCCTTTTGGAAATCACGCTCCCGAGACATGCGGAATCAAACACAACGATTACTCCATCTTCCCATTTCCCCCCTGACGCGGTTGCATTCATTGCCGAGCGTAGGGCGAGCCGGTACCGAAGTGTTTCGGTTGGCATTGAGGCGTCGATGGATTCCCAGAACAATCTTCCTAGGAAAACTTTTTTGAAGACATTTGACGAACTCGATTTGATTGCTCCCCTGAAACGCGCAATTTCCGACGAGAAGTACACCACGCCGACCCCCATCCAAGCTCAAACCATTCCTGCGGCACTCGAAGGACGCGACGTCCTCGGCTGTGCTCAAACCGGAACTGGAAAAACCGCAGCCTTTGCGTTGCCGATTTTGAATCAGATCGGTGGTGAGCGCCGTAAAGCGGCTCCGAATCGCCCCTTGGTTTTGGTGCTCGCTCCGACGCGTGAGCTTGCGATTCAAATTGGTGAAAGCTTTGCTACCTACGGCAAACATCTGCGTTTACGCCAAGTATTGGTTTATGGTGGTGTTAGCCAAGGCAACCAGGTCCGCGCCCTGAATCGTGGGGCTCACATTTTGGTTGCCACTCCGGGCCGACTGATTGACTTGATGGACCAAGGTCACATTGATCTTCGCCAGCTTGAAATGTTTGTACTGGACGAAGCCGATCGCATGCTCGACATGGGCTTTTTGCCGGCACTTCGCCGCATTATCAGCGAATTGCCGAATCGTCGCCAATCGTTGTTTTTCTCGGCCACGATGCCACCGAAGATCACCGATCTTTCGCAAAGTTTGTTGCGTGATCCGGTGACCGTGAATGTGACCCCGAAATCCACCAGCGTCGATCGAATTGCCCAGCAGCTGTACTTCGTCGAAAAGGGCGGAAAGCTGAAGTTGTTGGAAAAGATTCTGGTCGATGAAAAAGCGGATCGTGCGATTGTCTTTACTCGCACGAAGCGTGGTGCAAATGTGTTGGCAGAAAAATTGGATCGCAACGGATTCAAGGCAGTCGCCATCCACGGCAACAAGTCACAAAGTGCTCGGCAACGTGCACTCGAAGCGTTCCGTCGCAACAAGGTTCAAGTCCTGGTGGCGACTGACGTTGCGGCGCGTGGAATTGACATCGATGGCGTCACGCACGTGGTCAATTACGACGTCCCCAATGAACCGGAAAGTTATGTACACCGCATCGGACGAACCGGGCGAGCCGGTGCCGAAGGGATTGCGATTTCGTTCTGTAGTGATGCCGAGCGAGGCGAGCTGCGTGATATCGAGAAATTTATCGGCATGAAATTACCGCTGGCGCCGAATCAACCCGCACCGCAACCTCGCGATCCGAATGCAGCCAAAACGAAACAGGGTAAAAGTGCCCGTCGTGCACCGTACCGTGGTGGCGGCCGAGCCAACCGCGGCGGTTCACCCACGTCCGCTGCTGGGAACCAAGCCAGTCGCCGCCCGCGACGCAAACAACGCGCCAAGCAAATTAACTAGCTTTTCACAAGCAATCCGCCCCGCAACGGTGGAAATCAGGAAATAGGAAGTAATTCGCGTTAATCCGCGTGATTAACACAGCACGACCGAGTGATCCCTTTTTGGAGAGAGACTATCGCAAAGAACCAAAATACCTTCGCCAAACGCCAACGCGAAATGGAGAAGAAGTACAAGGCTCAGGAAAAGCTGAACCGACGTGCACAGCGCAAGTTGGATCAGCAGAACGGAGTTGTCCCGGTCGTCGTAATCGACGAAGAATCCGAAGAAGATTTGGATAACGACCTTTAAAATACAACAACACCCGAATTGATTTGATATAATCGACCCCGCCTAAGGATGGTTTATTACCTACGAGGACGGAGTCGTTAACGTAGACCTCGGTGCAGTTCGATTCACAAGAACGTTTCTTGTGATTGAAAACGGCACAATTGTTTTGAGAGTATTGGAAGAAGAAGAGATGGCAGAAGGCAAAATCAAGCGAGTTACCGACAAGGGATTTGGTTTCATTGAGACCGACTCGGGTAGCGACATGTTCTTTCATAGTTCCGCACTGGAAGGTGTGAACTATGACGACCTACGTGAAGGTCAACTCGTTTCGTACAACGTGGGCAGCGGACCGAAGGGCCCTCGTGCTGAAAACGTACAACTCGTTGAAGATTGATTAATCGATCCGATCGATTTCTAGCATAAGCACTGAGAGCCTAAAAACTCTCGGTGTTTTTTTATGCGCTAAGCATCGGCAAAAAATTGACCGTCGTACACCAAAGCCTCGAGAAGCTTTCGCTACATCCAGTTCAAAATCTCGACCAACATCGGTCCCAGAATCGTGATCATCACCAAGGCGACGGGATAGGCCGCAACATAACTGGTCACCGGTTGGCTTGATTCGGTCGAACCGGTGAGTACCGCAAGCCCGGGGGTCGAAGTCATTCCGCCGCACGTCGCACCGAGATTCTGAAGCAGCGACAACCCAAAGCCGAATCGTGCCATGCAGTAGCCGACAAGTAACGGGAAACAGACGATCGCCAACGCAGCCAAACAGAGAACCAATCCATGTTGCGCCAGGACGGGGCCGACGTTTTTGCCAGCCTTGATTCCGGCATCGGCTAAAAACAGTGCCAACCCGGCTTCGGTCATCAACAGCATTGCCGCAGGAGGAAAGGCGCCTCGGATCGGTCCGACCTTGCGAAAATGGCCTAACAACAATCCGGCCATCAATGGACCTCCGGCGATTCCAAGTGAAATCGTCAGTCCTTCCAAATCCAATTCTGCATGCCCGACAAAAATTCCGATGGCAATTCCAATCACCACCGATAGTAAGTCGGTCTCGTCGAGCGTCCGTGGGCGGTGTCCGACGATCGGTTCGATTTTGGCAAGGTTTGCCGACTCACCCACTAAGGTTAAACGGTCGCCAAATAAAATATGCGTTTGCGACGAAGGCACAAACTCAATTTCATAGCGGCGGATTCTGGCGACCGTGACCCCGTAACGTGAGCGAAGTCTTAACGTTTTGAGCGAATGTCCGTAGATCTCAGGCGACGTGACGACTACGGTTTTGCGTTCGTGGTCCGCATCGAGAATCGCTTTTTCCTCGGCGTGCAACACACCGAGAGTCTCGGCGACGCGAGCAATCTCGCTGTATTCACCGAGCAGCATCACGCGGTCGCCAATGGCAAACGCGTAATCCGGTGGCGTCGGCGTCCATCGCGACTGGACCAACACTCGCGAAATTTGGCAACGAGAATTCGAAAGCACTTCGACTTGGCTTGGCCGTTTTCCCACGATTCCTGGATTGACGATCTCGACCATCCGCCGCTGGATCGATGTGTCTTGTGTTGCAGCGGAATCACCGCTTGACGATGCAGGGGCAATGGATTCAGCCGAGGCCCATTTAAATGCGAGCTGCACAAACAAGACAACGCTAATGATTCCGATGGGATAGGCGACCCCGAAACCGACCGCGACGGCAGCGGGATCTTCGACCGATTCACTGATCGCTCCGAGCGCCGGGGTGCTGGTCATCGCGCCGGCCATCAGCCCGCCCGCCAAATCCGCGGGCAGGTCTAGCAGCTTGGCACAGCACCAAGTGACCGAAGCGCCGGTGAAAACAATCATCGCCCCCAAACAAGCCATCACCTTGCCTCGCGATGCCAGTCCGCGAAAAAAGGTGGGGCCGGCCGAGATGCCGACACAGTAGACAAAAAGAGCCAATCCCAGCGTTCCGAAGCCATCGGGGATCGTCCAGCCAAAGTGCCCAACTAGCAAAGCGACGAACAGAATGGCCGAGGTTCCGAACGAGATTCCCAAAATCGACAATCGACCGATAAACAGACCGGCGGCGATGATACAGAGCAGAACGACAAGCGGGGACATTTGAGTGCCTTCCTAGCCGGATACAAAACAGAAAACAGCGGATGTTTCTAACCGATTGCCTGTTTTGTTGCGACGCCAACAAAATCGTCGGGAGTTAAAAACAAAAGCGTCGGAAGTCAAATTCCCCCAGTTCCCCGCTCAAGGGAAGCGATGCAAACACGACTTGCCCGACTTTTGTCGATCAAACTTAACAATTGATGACGTTGACCGCCAAACCGCCAAGGCTTGTCTCTTTGTACTTCGATTGCATGTCGACGCCGGTTTGCCGCATCGTCTCGATCACCTTGTCCAGCGAAACGCAGTGTTCGCCGTTCCCGTATAGCACGGCAAGCCGAGCAGCATTGATCGCTTTGACGGCTCCCATCGCATTGCGTTCAATGCAGGGCACTTGGACCAAGCCGGCGACAGGATCGCAGGTCAGTCCGAGATTGTGTTCCATCCCAATTTCGGCGGCGTTTTCAATCTGTGCCGGCGTCCCGCCCATCACGGCGGCGAGTCCGGCTGCGGCCATCGAACAGGCCACCCCCACTTCGCCCTGGCATCCCATTTCTGCAGCCGACAATGAAGCGTTGCGTTTATAGAGCATGCCGATCGCCGATGCCGTTCTTAAAAATGTATGAATGGCTTGCCGATCGACGCTTGCGTCAAAGCGAGCAAACGCGGCCAAGACAGCTGGAATCACGCCAGCTGCCCCGTTGGTCGGCGCCGTCACGACACGGCCGCCGGCTGCGTTTTCTTCGTTGACCGCCAATGCAAACAGCGTGACCCAGTCGATATGGCTGAGCGGATCGATGCGATCCTTGGGCAAGGCCAATGATTCCGTGTCCAGCGAAATGCCCGTCAATTTTTTATAGATCCCCGGGGCTCGACGCTGGATGTTCAATCCGCCCGGCAGGATCCCTTCATGGCGACACCCCATCTCGATGCTGTGGTTCATCGCTTCCCAAATTTGATCCAACTCGTGCTCGATCTCCTCGGCGCTGCGGAACGTCAATTCGTTTTGCTGTACCAGTTCGCTAATCGTCAGATTGTTCTTGTTGCATTGACCGAGC
>NZ_ANOG01000846.1 GCF_000346295.1 Rhodopirellula maiorica SM1
TCGATGGCCTTGGTTCCAGGGCTGCGGAAACCTCTTAGCGTCACCATTCGCGAAACATCGCCGCCGTACTCTTCGGAAAGATCACGAAACCACAGATAGTTTTCGAACGATCCATATCGAATGTAAAAACATTCTGGCGGCACTCGCGTCGCTAGCGGTTCGATCGCCGTGTTGTCGTTCGCATCGTTGGGGATCGGAATCGGCTCGGTCCATCTCGGAGCGGCGGGAACGGAGACGACTCGGCTCATGTCGGGTGCGATAGGTTGTCCCATCGCGGCTTGGCGATACATCGCCTCGGTCGCTTGCTCGGCACCCGCCATCAATTTCAATGTCGACACCAACGTGTCCTGCGCCTCAGCCTCGGCGGTGAACCAAGCGGGCATAGGCAGATGCAAACGGCCGGACAACATCGCCACTAAATAGGTCTCAACCCATGGTGGGTAATCGCCAGCATCGATTCGCGTTTTGGCGGCCGCGGTGTAGTCGGTCCACCACTGGTCCAAGAGTTGGGCATGCATTGCCGGATTGGGTTCCGGATTTAATTGATATTCGCCGATCACGCCGGACGTATCGCTCAGCGCGACCACCATCGGTTCATTGCCTTGGAACAGGAACGAGATCCGTCTTGCAATCGTCTCTTCGGTAGGTTGGTCTTTGCTGGTGATTTCACGGATCAATTTTCCGACACGACGAAGCAATCGACCTTGCCCCGCCTCGGGCACCGGCCGCTCGGATGGCGGGATCAATTTTTGCCGAACCTCTTGCCCCACTGGATAGAACACCCGGCGCTGCGCATCGGTGACACGAAGCGGGGGCAGCGACCCGATCGGGACCCCCGCGGCCAACGGAATTTCAATCGTGGCCACCCCGAATGGCTCGCCCGCCTGCGCCAAAGCGAGGACTTGCTGGGCCGTTGCGGCTGAGGGAACCGCCAATACCAGCAACACTGCCAGCATCGCGAGGCACGCCAATGGGGGGGCGGGCGGGGTGGATGCCTGCTGGCCAGCATCCTGAGGGTGGCCGGGTGAGACCGTCGTCGGATCGGCGAAAATCGTAGGAGAACAATATTTCATGGGTAATTTTTCTTTATCTGCTTGGGGTCGTCACCCAGGTTTGTTGGGTGATAATGGCAGCGAAGTTCCATTATTAAGACCGACTCAGCAACAGGATAGGGCGATGGCAGATAGTCCATCACGAAGTGGCGTTTTTCAGGCGAGTACCGACAAGCGATTGGAGGCGTTTGCAGAGAGCATTAGCTTTGATCGACGCATGTATCAACAGGATATTCGCGGTTCGATCGCGCATGCCGACATGCTCGCGAGCGTCGGTTTATTGACCCGAGAAGAGTTTTCGACGATTCGTGACACTTTGAAGGAAATCGAGGCCGAACTGGATGCCGACCAGTTTCCGATCCGCTTCGAGCTCGAAGATATCCACATGCATATCGAGCAGGCGTTGATCGACCGGATCGGCGATGTGGGGCGAAAATTGCATACCGCCCGCAGCCGCAATGATCAAGTCAGCACCGATGTACGGATGTGGGTCCGCGAGGCGCTCGACACAGTGGACGCTCGGTTGCTGGAGTTGCAGCGAGCGTTCCTGAGCCGCTGTGAGCGGGATTTTGATGTCGTGCTGCCGGCGTATACCCATCTGCAGCGTGCTCAGCCAGTGATCCGCCCCCCACTACTGGATGGCGTATATCGAAAAACTGCAGCGAGATCGGGGCCGCGTCGCCGATTGTCGCCGACGCGTCAACGAATGCTCGCTTGGCGTTGCGGCGGTCGCAGGAACCACGCTGCCAATCGATCGTGATCACACC
>NZ_ANOG01000847.1 GCF_000346295.1 Rhodopirellula maiorica SM1
ATTAAACTATTTGGCCCTGACGGACGAGTGTTGGACGCGGTCACCGGAGCATCAATCCGCGATGCCTACTTGGCTGGCGAAGCGGCGTGGTGCTCGTTTGACAAAATTGGATCGGCAACCAGCGACGCGGATCCGCATGCCGAACATCTGGACATGGTTTTAGCAACCGTCGATGCTGCGGCAATCGCCAAAGCAAAGCACCGCGTATTGCTAGACAGCAATCACGGCGCAGGCGGATTGTTGGGCAAACGACTGCTCGCCGCACTCGGGTGTGATGCGGTGATTGTGGGGGACACGCCAGACGGCAATTTTGCGCATGTTCCCGAACCTACGGCCGACAATTTGACAGGGATTGCCGAACAAGTTCGTCAGCACGGCTGCAGCATCGGGTTTTGCCAGGACCCCGATGCCGATCGTTTGGCGCTGGTCGACGCCGACGGCCGCTACATCGGCGAAGAATACACCTTGGCATTGTGTGTCCAGCGTGCGATGCAACACAAAGCAACACGCGGTGCGATCGTGATCAACGGGGCGACCAGCGGGATGAGCGAACGATTGGCTGCCGAGTCGGGTGTCGAAGCGTTTCGCAGCAGCGTCGGTGAGGCCAATGTCGCCGATATGATGATCGCGAAACAGGCGAAATACGGTGGCGAAGGTAATGGCGGCCCGATCGATCCGCGAGTCGGGTATGTTCGCGACAGCTTCGTCGGAATGGCTCAGGTGCTGGATTTGATGACCGCGACCGGTAAAAGCTTGGCGGAGTTAGCCGATGCGTTACCGAGGCTGCATATCCACAAATCCAAGGCCGATGTTTCTGCCGACAAGTTACCAAAACTGTTCGACGCGTTGATCACGACGCACAAAGAGGCAACCGCAAGCACCGGAGACGGATTGCGTTTAGCGTGGCCCGACAAGTGGTTGTTGGTTCGCGGCAGCAACACCGAACCGATTGTGCGATTGATTGCCGAAGCGGAAAGTGAGGCCGAAGCCCGCGCCTTGTGCGATAACGCCGCCGCGAAACTAGCCGAAATCGCGTAGCGGAGGTCAGGCATCCATGTAGCGAAAGCCGTCCACGGCTTGTTGGTGTAGCCTGACTGCCGAATGCTTCGTTTAACCGTGAGCCGTTAGGCCAATGCCATCTACTTTGGTAGCGGCACGGCGCGAGCTCAATACCATCTACTTTCCTAGTGGGACTCGCCAGAGTTCCTGATGTTTCAACAACAAAGATGGGAATTCTGGCGAATCCCACCACTTTAGCATCCCCCAATGGTTGCCAAAGTAGATGGCATTGGGCGCGAGCCGTCCGGTTGAGGCGAGTAAAACGTTCGGTTTAGACCGGGCGAGGCCCCGCGCCGCACCGCTACAAACGCCACCCGTTTAGTGCCAATGTAGATGGCATTGGCCGTTAGGCACCGGGTCGTGCGTGGGACGGCGTGCGTGGGACCCGGCCGCTGACGAGAACGTCCGGCTTAGGGTGACTCTAACAACTCGCATTCGTTCTTTTCTTTTGGGGCCGGAGGCCGGTACAATTCATGCCGGTGGTGTTAACCACCGGTTTGGAATGCAGCAAACCCAAGGCCGGAGGCCGACACATTTACACAGTCATTGTGCATTGTGTCGGCCTCCGGCCTTTGCAGCTCATTCGCTACATCCCGTGGCCTTACGGCCACGCCAGAGGAGGTGTCGGCCTCTGGCCTGAGCCGGACGTTCTCTGACACGTCGCGGCTCAGGGTTCACCCCTGGAGCACGCGTGGCTGATGACTAGCCTTTGCGGGCGATCAGATCGTCGAGCTCTTGCTTTAATTTGGGCAAGATCTCGTCGTAACCGAACGCGCCGAGCGCCTCGGTGCCTCGTTTCAAATTGACCTTTGCTGGGCCGCACCACAATCCGAGATCCGCGTCGTCGGTTTCGCCTGGTCCATTCACACGGCATCCCATCACGGCGATGGTGATCGCGTGGTTTTTAGCGTATTCAGTCATCTCTTTGACACTGGCGGCCAATTCGATAAACGCTTCGTTTTCGACCCGTGAACAACTTGGGCAACTGATGATGTTCAGCGACGAATCATCAAACACGACGACGCTGCGCACTCGGCCACTATAGATGTCTTGGACGATCGAATGGCCCGCGTCGATTTCCTCGGGTTTCCGGTCGTTGGGTAACGTCAACGAAACGCGAACCGTGTCACCGATTCCTTTGCCAATCAATTGCTCGAACGCGATTCGCGTTTTCACAATCCCATCGGGCGGCATGCCTGCTTCGGTCACCCCAAGATGCAACGGCACATCAGGACGCAATTCAGCAAAACGCTTGTTGACTTCGATCACTTTCCGAGGGTCGCTGTCTTTGAGCGAAACGACGTAGCGGGTGAAGTCGAGCGAATCGACCAACTCGCAATGTTCACGAGCCGATTCGATCATCGGGGTGATTGAATCCGCAGGATCGTACATCTCTTTTTTAGCCGGATCCATGCTGCCGCAATTCACACCGATACGGATTGCGCAATCGTGCTCTTTCGCTTGATCGATGATAAACCGCACCTTGTCTTGCCAAGGTTTGTCACGTTGATGGTGGTATAAATGGCCGGGGTTGTAGCGGATTTTGTCGACGTAGGGAGCGACTTTTTCGGCCAAACGAAAGTTTTCCTGTAAATCTACCGCCAAGTTCGCGGTTGTCTGTTGGCGAATTTCCGCCAATGCCGCGGCGTCCTTGTCACTATCGACCGCGATGCGAACCACGCCGGCGCCTTGTTCGCGGAGCGCCTCGGCTTGAGCAACTGTGGCATCAATGTCTTGCGTCTTGGTCGCCGTCATGCTTTGGACTGCGATCGGATGATTGTCGCCGACGGTGATCGAGCCGATTTGGACGCTGCGGGTAGGGTTACGTTGAATCGTCATCTTGTTTTGGTTAGCTGGAATTGGACTCAGGGTCTGCGAATACCATACCTGATGCCCGTCGTTTTCCCTAGTACTTGGCCGAAATCACGGGGCGGGGGGTGGGGCGTTACGATCGAACACGGACAACGATCGCGGCGATCAGCGTTGGATCAGTGCGGCGCCCAATTGTGCGACGAAGGGAACCATTTCGCGATGAGCACGCTGCAGCATTTCGGCCGATCGCTGGGGGACGCCGTTTCGCTGCAAATTGTTAATTTCGCTGCTCAATTGCTGCCAACTGTCCATCAAATGGCTCGCTTCCCGCTGTAGCTCACCGAAATCGGCACGCGACGTTAACTGCGAATGCAGTCGTTTCGCGTGAATATAAAAGTCTTTTGAACCATCCACCAACAAATTGCGGCGCGATTGCGAATTGATATAGCGGCTGAAACGCTGCACATCGGCATCCAAATATTCCGCGTGCCCCTCCAACGACGCTGCCGCTTGGACCAAAGTGGCCAAATCCACCGGCGTCCCGCTTGACGCCGATACGTTTAGTGCTTGACGCAACTGCTCACAAACGCTGTCGATTTCGACAATGGCGCTGTTAGGCAGCGTCCTCATTTGAATGTACGAAGCCCGCAGCGTGTTCCAATCTGAATCAATCTTCTTGAACGTGGTGGCCAAATCTCGGATTGACGCGTTCCGCGCGGTCGCCGTTTCAAGTTGCCGACATTGTTCGTACAACCGGCGACTCGCTTCCATCACATGGATTTGCTCGGACGGATTCAGCGCAACCATCGACCGCAGCGTCAGCTGGTCCATCAAATTGCTAACACTCGATTCCAAGCGAACCGAAGCCGCTCGCACGTCCACTGCACTGGTCGGCGGAGGAATCCAAAGCAGCGCATACGTTTGATTGGCGACATCGCGAATTCGATCCAATCGCCGATTGAGATGGCGATCATTGATCGCCGCGACGCGTCGCCCCAGTGGACTCCATTGGCCCACAAACTCGGTAAATCGCGACACCACATCCTCGTAACTACCCTCGGCGACCGATTGAGCTTGGCTGAGCAGTTTTTGTTGCAACAGTCGGCAATCATGCGTCAAGGTTTCGGCATCGCGGCTAGAGATCGCAGCTAACTGCAGATCATCAATCAGCGTTTCCATGCACGTTGATGCGACAATCATCAAGTCACGAAGTTGCGATCGATCAAATTGAGGACCGATCCCCAGTCGTCGTTCCATCGAGGCAACTAACTGGTCCGCACGCCGAATCGAGCTCGTACATTCGCTATCGAGTTGGTCGAGTGAACGCAGGTTGAACGACAATTGCCGCCATCGCGAATCCAACTCGGAATACGGCAACGCGATCGGTTGCAACGCGGCGAGATTATCACAGCTCTGGATCAACGTGCGAGCGTCGGCGGCGATCCGATACGCTTGCGGCAATAACGGGCGAATGCTAGGCGTGCGTACCGAGTGCTCGCGCAGATCGATCACCAATCGGTCGACGGTGACGTAAAAATCGACCAACTCTTGGGCAAAATCGGCGGCTTCGCGGCTGCGGACGTTGATGCGTGGGATTTGCGTGGCAGCGTTGCCCCGATTCGCCTCGGTTCGATTGGGAAAGGGCGAAGGAGCGATTTCGACATTCGTCGGCTGATTCGGATTGCCCTGACGCGGTGGAACCGGCTGTGCCGGTTGCGTCGGCAATCGATTGCGTTGTTCTCGTTCCAATTGCGCTTCGGCGATCGTGCGAAACAAACTTTCGATCAGCTCGCCACGTTGCGCGAGCGCCGACT
>NZ_ANOG01000848.1 GCF_000346295.1 Rhodopirellula maiorica SM1
GCGAGTAACAAACACTGACGGATTCTACTACCGAGTCCGTCAGTGTTTTTCCGCTTCGTCCCTTCGGTGATCTCGTTCCCTCGTGGGCATGCTGGATCAACATCAAGCCATTGCACCTGGAGCACTCAACACATTGAATAAAAATGTCATGATGCTGACGTTCGTTTTCCTCTCGTGCATCGTTGTCTGTTCGGCTGTCGACGCACAACGGCCGATGGTCCAACGTGGCGTCATTACGCAAGAACGAATCGAAGCCGGAGCTTTCCAACAGTACATCCCACACAAGCGAACGCGTAAGACGAACGTGTTAGTGATCTGCCACGGATCAATCGAAGACGCCCAGGATTTGACCGCACTTAAGTCTTCACGAACCTTTATCGAGCGGTGGATTCCGTTTGCCGAGGCAACCGGGGTCGCGTTAGTTGCTCCGGCGTTTGATGTAGAGAATTTTGCCAGCGGTGGGAATGCTCCAGGAGGCGACGCCTGGGGTTATCGAGCTCTCGACGGACGCACGACAAGCTCGGACCAGTTCGTCAACATGATTGTGGACCGGTTCAAAAGTTTCGACCCAAACTTCGATGGCAAGTTTTATCTCTACGGTCATTCGGCTGGCGGACAATTCGCAAATCATTATTTGGTGGTTCACCCAGAACGACTTCACGGGGTTGTGCTTAGCGCACCCGCGATTTATGCGATGCCAGACCCTGATACCCCATGGCCTGCCGGCATGAAAGCTCGCAAACGCAATTTGCAATGGGGATCAGAAACAAAGGTTTTTGAGATTAGTCATAAGCTGGAAACCTGGGTCGAAGCCGTGAAGGTGCCCATCGCAGTCGTGATCGGATCGGCCGACACAGATCGGCTCTCAGACCAGCCTCAGCAAGGTGGATGGACGCGTTTGGCACGGGCTCAGCATTACGCAAGCGAGATGACGCGCTTCGCTAAAGAAAACGATGTCAGACCGGGCATCGAACTCATCGTCGTACCAAATGTGGGACATAGTTCTTCGCGATTGACCAATACGTGCGCACAAGCATTGTTGGTAATGGGAAACCGCTAGACAGAATTCATGTCGTGTACGCGAATGTGGCGATCTGCTATTGACCGCAACGCGGTCTGACAACATAGCCCGAGGTCGCGCAGCGCAACCTCGGGAACAACGTTTTCCAATTCGCCGTTGGCTGCAATGCTAGCATCATTTCTCGACGAAATGACTCTTCACGCCGAGGGCCTCGTTTTCGTATATCTAACGAAGACAGATCCAAGATTCTCGTTCTTGACGATAGCAATGAATAAAAAAATCGCTTGGTTGCTTGGCAGTGCCATCGGCCTGCTATTCACGATCACCCGTTTTACACTGCGGTTTCATTACCACAACGACCAACGCGATGAATTGACGTCTCAGGGTGTGGGGCATGTTTACGCATCCCTACATGCTCATCAGATTGCCGGTTCGATGGCAGCCGAACGTGGTACGGTCGCAATGGTTTCGCGATCGACGGATGGTGAAATTGTCGTTCCGCTGCTTCGTTTTTGTGGTCACGAACCAGTGCGTGGCAGCAGCGGTGGGGCTCGCAAAGGAGGCATGACGGCGTTAAACCAAATGATCCGTTTGGTCAGCAACGGCCGCGTCGCAACGCTGGCGATCGACGGCCCCAATGGGCCTCGCGGCCGCGTGCATGGCGGTGCGGCGATGTTGGGATTAAAGACCACTGCCGCCGTGTTGCCTTCGATCGTGATTCCCCGCCATCGATTTATTCTAAAAAGCACCTGGGATCGGCTGCAATTTCCGATGCCTTTCACTCGCGTTGATGCCTATTTTGGCGATCCGATGCGTCCTTTGGCGGGCGAAACCGTCGAAGCGTTTACGCTGCGAATCGAACGCGAGCTGCATCGGTTAGAACACAAGTATGATCCAAGTGAAGCCAAATTCCTGGCGGTCCGAGAGGAACTGGCCCAACAACGTGCTGCATAAGACTTAAGTAACTTTGGCACTAAACGGGTGGCGTTTGTAGCGGCGCGGCGCGGGGCCGCCCGGTCGAAACCGAACGTTTCATTCGCCTCAACCGGACGTTTTACTCGCTGCAACCAGACGGCTCGCGCCAAGCCGCTAACACGGCAGATGGAAGCGGCGATGCTGCGGCGGCAACACGCTCATTCGCTTGATCAAGACAACTTTTGAATTTGGTAGCCAAATTTCGGACATGCGGTTCGAGCATCATCGAATCGTGATCCCCCGTGACCTCGTAAACTTCGATCTTGCCTTGAATATGGGGTCCCCAGTGATTCAGCGGATCTCGGAATTGACGATCATGAGTCAGCAACCGGCCTCCCCATAATCGATGTGCGACTTCCAGCGGAGGCCGGAACAGACACACGTCGCCGTCATAGGGCCGTGTCGTGTATTTATCGTTCGCCTTTAAAAACGCGTCACCCACGAGTGCAGATCGGAACTGAGCATCGCTGGGATTGTTTAGCAACGCCACACGCTCTTCTTCTTGCCGCAACAGACTTTCTTGCCACTGCGAACGTTGCTGAGCATGGTAAGCGAAATAACGCCACCGATGTCGCCGGATCAAATCGAGGTGGATTTTCAGTTTATCCAGACGCGTAAGCGACGGACGTTCCACCGCTGGCGTGTCGAGTAATCCGAGAAAGGCGACCTGTTCGCCCACCGCGACCAACTGCTGAGCCATCTCATAGGCAGAGACTCCACCACCGGAAAATCCACTTAAAAAGTAAGGCCCGCTGGGTTGCACTTGCCGAACCTCGCTCAGGTAATCACGTGCCATGGCTTCGAATGTTTCATGAGGCGAATCGTCACCAATCAACCCTTTGGATTGAATCCCATAAACGCGTTGATCGTCCCCCAACCGGTTCGCTAGATAGCGAAGGTTCAGCACGTTACCGAACATCCCTGCAACCACAAACAACGGCGGTTTGACGGTATTGTCCGGAAGATGCAATGGGACAAGAAAGCGAGAGGAAGTCGGTTGACACGTTTTCGCTTCGGACGTTTCCGAGCGACCGCTTGCTTGGTCAATCATCGCAGCAAGAGTCGTGATCGTCGGAGCCTCGAACAGACTGCTCAGCGGCAATTCGACACCGTGCGTTTTGCGAATCTTGCTGAACAGCCGCACGGCCAACAACGAGTGTCCCCCGAGATCAAAAAAGTTGTCATCGCAACCGATTTGGTCAATGCCCAATAGATCCGCCCATAGTCCGGCCAGCGATTTTTCAGTACGCGTCTGCGGCGGCGTGTAACCGGTCTCGAGCTTGGGACGAGAAAACTTGATGTCGGATTCGGGCGAGGATTCGCCCAATTCGTTCATGCGAAGACGGAGCTCGTTCAAGTCCACGGGCGATACACACACCTGCGACACGCTGCTGTTCTGCAGCAACCATTCACAGACCTGTTGACCTTCGTCGGGCCGAATCCCCAATTGGTACGACTCGTCGAAGATCGCCTCGGAATCACTTAAAGAGGTTTGACTTGTTGTCGCTGATTCAGCCGGCTCGACGTTTCCAAATCGAAGCGAATCCACTGGCTGCATCTGTAATCGTTCAATTTGTACGATCAGATTGCCGGATTGATCGGTCACACGAATATCAAGCGAGATGACATCGGTGCCTGCGGTTGGCGATTCGGATAGCGTAATGTAGCTGCGAACGGTTTCGGTAAGCGAACCATACACATCCGCTGCCGCGTAGCCAATCGGAACGTACAGACCGGATTCGGAATGATAGTTACTCGAAAGCGGCAATCCGAATCCTGTGGCCATATCCAATAGCGCCGGATGGAGCGGATGCGTTTTCAAATCGTTTTGAAATTCGCCCGGTATCGACAGCGACGCAAAAGCTTGTCCATCCGAGTAGTGCAGGCAGTCATAACAATCCCAGCGCGGACCAAAGCGAAGCATTTGAGATTGCCGCGTGATCGGTGACGACTGCGGATCGCGTTTCTGGGTCGCCGGGTCGCAGCTACAACAGGGTAGCGGAGGCATTTCCAGATCGGCTTTCGGCGACACCGTGTTGCCAACGCTCCAATTGCCCACCGCGTTTAAATCCCACTGACTCATTCGAGAAACACGACTTTCGATGGTAAACGAGTTTGCCGAACCGGTCCTGGACAACCGGACTCGAATCTCGACTTCGGCGTCGTCATCGACCACGCAGGGTTTCAAGAAACTCATTTTGTCGACGTGCACCGACGCGGCATTCGTTATCTCGCGTGCGGCCGTGACGACCAACTCTAGATACGCGGTGCCTGGCAAAACCGCTTTTCCGTTGGCAGTCCGATGTTCGTCAAGTTCCCAGTGTTTCGCCACCGAGCGAGTAGCTGTAAATACGTTCTGTCCGCTGGACTCATCGACTCGACATGTATCAAACAGAGGATGATTCGCAGGGGCCGCATGGTCTTCGCTGCAATCGTTGTCGTGGTCATTGTTGTCGTGGTCATTACGATTGCCGTGCATACGGTTGTATGCCGCCGCGCCCATTCCGACGTCTCGCCACACCCCCCAATTGATCGAGACAATTCGAGGCGCCGTCGACGCAGCGGATTTGGCATCCGCGAACGCATTCAAAAATTCGTTGGCCCCGACGTACGCTGATTGTCCAGCGGGTCCGAGATACGTGCTGGTCGAAGAACACAGCACGAGAAAATCCAGCGACTCATGATCCAGAAATGCTTCGAGCAACTGCGTGCCGTGCACTTTTGCCGCCAATGCATTTTGGATCGAATCCACGGTTGCCGTGGCAATCAAGTCGTCATCCAATTCGCCAGCGGTGTGAAAGATGCCAGAGATTTTTGGAAACTGCTTTTTCACTTCGGTCAATACTTTTTGCATCTCAGCCGGATGAGCCACATCGGCCGTCGCCACCAATACCTTGGAACCCGAGGATTCAAGTTGCTTGACAAACCGTTGCCGCAAATCGTGTTGGATTGAATCAGAACGGGTATTCGTCGTACTCGACGACAGTGGCCTCCGCGCCAACAGGACTAAGTTTGCTTGGTATTTCGAAGCAAGCAACGTCGCTAGACTGCGTCCCATCCCACCAAAACCGCCCGTGATCAAATACGTGCCGCCGGTCCGCAGCAACGAATTCGGCGAGGGTTGATCTAGACAAACCGGTTCAAGCGACTTTTCGAATACTTTGCTTCCGCGGATCGCACGCACCTCGCCCGACGATGGCATTGCCGACTCGCGGATCAACAATTCAGCAATCGCAGCTCGCTGTTGGTCCGATGACGGCAGCGGGATATCGACAGCCAGTGTCTGCAAATTCGTGTATTCGCGAGGTGCAACGCGGACCGGACCGAGCGCAGTCGCTTTCTCGGGAAATGGGATCGGGTCTCCATTGACCGATTGCATCCCATTAGCGACCATCACGACCGAGCACGGGGTGTCCTCAATGATGCCTGCCATCGCTTGGATCGTCAGCGTCAATCCGATGATTCCCTCTTCCTGAATTCGCATGGCGAACGTCGATCCCGGACGATAACTGCAATCCTTGGTGATCGGCCACAAGTAGACGATTCGATCGGGAACAAAATCGTTTTGCGAAAGCTGCTGAGCAAGCTGAACGTACTGGTCACGTCCCAATTCAGGAACAATCACAAACTCGGATGGTGACACCGGATGAAAGATGTCTCCGCGACGAACGACGACAACCTTGTCACCACGTTCTCGAAGCTGGTTCGCCATTGTTTGACCGATACCCGCATCGTCGATAAACATCAACCACGACTTTCCCGAACCGTCGGGATCGGGCTGCGTCGATTCAGTGCGTTCGCGCCACTTCGATTGGTAGAACCACTGCTGAAAATCCTCGTTTTTCTGCAGCGGTTTTCGCACGCGTTTGTCTGTTTTAACCGATTCGTCCGTTGCATCGATCCAATATCGATCTTGCTGAAACGCATAAGTAGGCAAACTGATTCGTTTGCGAGTTTCGCCCGCCCATTGGCTTTTCAGATCGATTGGTAATCCCGCAGCCCACATGCGAGCGTAGGTCGACAGAAAGAAAGTGGTGTCGTCGATCGCTTCATTGGCGTGTCGGAGCGACGACAACACCGTCCGCTTCGGCGCGATCGATGGGTGCTGTCTCGCTAATGCACTCAAGATTTTTCCGGGGCCAACCTCAACGAACACGCTCGATTCATCACAGGCGACGGTTTCCAGGCACTTAGAAAACTGGACGGTATGACGAAGTTGTTCGCACCAATAATCCGCCGAGGTGGCTTCGGCGTCGGTGATCCAGGTGCCCGTTCGATTCGAAACAAACGGTATCTTCGGTGGGCTGAGCCGAACCGCCTCTAGAAACGCTCGAAATTCAGGCAGCACCGGGTCGAGCAGCCGCGAATGCGCGGCGATGCGTATAGGAATCCGCTTGCTTTCCACATCCTGTGTTTTGATCCGTTCGGCGAACTCAGCGAGGGCACCATCGGTGCCCGACACGACGCACATCGACGGCCCATTTTCCACCGCCAAATCGAGAGACTCGCCCGCCAGCACCGCCACTTCGGATGCCGGCAATGCCACCGTCATCATGCCGCCGGCGGGCACCCGCTGGAGCAGTTGGCCACGCAGCACGACCCAACGCAACGCATCCTCGAAATCGATTACTCCGGCGAGGCAGGCTGCGGTGTTTTCGCCCATGCTGTGGCCGATCAACGCCGTCGGCTTGATGCCGTAAGACATCCACAACTGTGCGGTTGCGATTTCCCAAAGGAAAATGGCAGGCAATTGGATGCCAGGACGTTCGAACTGTTGCTTGGCATCCGCGTCGGAGACGTCGCGGTTGAAAACCAGCTGCCGCAGGTCGACATCGATCAACGGGGCGAGCGTTTCGAATCCGCGATCAATCCATTTCCGAAAAATCGGTTCGTGATCGTACAGCCCGCAGCCCATCTGTGCATACTGGGCCCCGCCACCCGGAAACATAAAGGTGAACGAATTCTGCTTTGCATCGGCGTAGTGAGTGAAAACACGCCGCGAGTCTCGCGTACGCAGTGCGGCAATGGCCTGCTGACGGTCGCTGCTGACCAAGACGCGTCGATGTTCAAACGCTTCGCGTCCGACGTGCAGCGTATAGCCGACATCGGCAAGATCGACTTCGGGATTCTGCTCGAGATGATCCGCAAGTCGGTCGCATTGCTCATCAAGCGAATGAGGGTTGCGAGCCGATAGTGTGATGATCTGCTCGCGACGTGTCGGCGAGGTCGTTTGGATCGGTGGCGGAGCTTGTTCAAGGATGACGTTGGCGTTAGTCCCTCCGACGCCAAGCGAATTGACCATCGCACGACGCGGCGAAGCGGTTGTTTCCCAAGACGCGAGTGCTTTGGAAACGCGGAAGGGGCTGTTGGCGAAATCGATGGCCGAGTTGGCGGCGTGGAAATCGACACTCGGAGGAATCTCGCCACGATAGATTGCCATGACCGCAGCAATAAAACTGGCGACGCCCGAAGCGGTATCGAGATGTCCGATATTCGGTTTGACCGAACTGATCGCACAAAATCCGCGGCGCTCGGTGGTTTCACGAAACGCCGTTGAGAGCGCAGCGATTTCAATGGGATCCCCAATCGGAGTCCCCGTGCCGTGCGCGGCAACGTAACCGATCGATCCTGCGTCGACGTCGGCAATCGCCAGAGCTTCCGACGCCGCAGCGGCTTGTTGATCCACACTCGGGGCGAGATAACCTGCCTTGTTCGCGCCATCGTTGTTGATCGCCGAACCGCGGATCACCGCATAGATTCGGTCGCCGTCGTCGACCGCATCTTCGAGTCGCCGCAGTACAACCGCAGCGGCACCGCTACCGAATACGGTGCCCATCGCGTTTTCGTCAAACGCTCGGCAATGACCATCGGGTGATAACACTTCGCCGCTACGATAGTGATACCCCACGCGATGCGGCAATTCGATCGTCGAACCGCCCGCAATCGCTAACTCACATTCGCCCGCCAACAAACTTTGCACCGCGTTGTGAATGGCCACCAACGATGTCGAGCAAGCCGTTTGAATGTTGACACTCGGGCCGGTTAAGTTCAAACAGTAAGAAACTCTTGTGGTTAGAAAGTCTTTGTCGTTGCCGGTATGGCGAAGCAAAAACATACCAACGGAATCTCGAATCGCCGAATTTCGCAGCAAGTTGAACATGAAATAGCTGTTCATGCCACAACCGGCAAACACACCGATCGATCCATCAAATTGGCTAGGCGGATGCGTACTGTCTTCGATCGCCTCCCAACAACACTGCAAGAATTTGCGATGTTGCGGATCCATGATCGCCGCCTCTTTGGGAGAAAACCCAAAAAACTCGGCATCAAACCGATCCATATCCTCAAGTGGTGCGCCCGAGCGAACGTAATGGGGATCATCCAAGTCGATCTGCGAGACACCAGCTTGCAGCAAATCCTCATCGCTGTAGTCGCGAATCGATCGAACGCCGTCTCGCAGATTCTTCCAAAAATCGGGAGCCGATTTTGCGTCTGGAAAACGTAGACCGATTCCGACCACGGCAATTGCATTCTCGGGTAACGTCATGTGGATCGCTCCTCACGGCGTTTACCCAGCAACGCTTTGCGGCGTGACGCTCGTGATTGCCCGGCCGACACACGCGGCGGTGACGGCGAATCACTGCCTTGGTTTGTGGTCATCGCATCAATGTGTTGTGATAGCGTGCGAATCGTAGGAAATCGAAACAAATCGGTGATCACAATCGATGCACTCAATTGGTCTTTGAGCATCCGGTGGGCCCGCACGGCCAGTAGCGAATGTCCGCCAAGATCGAAAAAATTATCATCCAGTTGAATTGAATCAAGTTGCAAGGTTTGACACCAAATGGTTTCGAGTTTCTGCTGTGTCGCATCCAGGTTGACTGCCGCAGCCAACTTCGTTGCCGACGAGATCACTTCGTCGCGATTCCACCGGGGCAGCGCCTTGCGATCAATTTTACCATTGGGCGTGAGCGGAAACTCGTTCAAACAAACCCAACGAGACGGGATCATGTGCGACGGCAGCGTTTTGCGAAGCGAGTCTCGCAACGTCGATTTCAAATCTTCGCTTGGCACTATCGACTTTGCCCCGGTATTGCTTAGTACGGCATTGCTTAATTCGGTATTTTTGAGCACCACGTAGGCCACCAATTCGACTGACGCGGTCGCATTCGGATCAGCGACGACGACACTTTGACGAACCATTGGGTGAGTATCGATGGCGTTTTCGATCTCTTGCAATTCGATCCGGTGTCCTCGGATTTTCAGCTGGAAATCGGATCGACCGAGGAATTCAATTTCGCCGTCGGCGTTCCAGCGAGCCAAATCGCCGGTGTTGTACATGCGACCGCCATCGCCACTTGAAAAAGGGTCCGGCCGAAAACGATCGGCGGTCAAATCGTCTTGCCGCAGATACCCTGCCGCAACACCGTCACCGCCAATCCATAGATTTCCCGCAACTCCATCGGGTAGCGGTTGCAGAAAATCATCAAGAATATAGATCCGGGTATTGGCAATCGGTTTACCGATCGAACCGCTGAAGTTGAAATCCTGATCAATCACTTTGCTGGTCGACCAGACGGTGGTTTCGGTGGGTCCGTAGACGTTCACTAAACGTGCCGAGCTGGTCGCCAAGATTTGCTCAGCAAGTTGCCCAGGCAGTGCTTCGCCGCCTAGCATCAAGTGGGGAATCGACGTGATTGCAGTTCGCGTATCGTCGTCTTCGAACAACATTTGGGCCATCGAAGGCGTGCATTGCAAATGCGTGACACCGTGCTGACGGACAAGTTCGCTAATCGATTGGTTTGCGACCGGCGGGGGCGCGATCTCGCTTTGCGCCCGCAAACGAAGCGAATCGAGGTCTTTCAGATGAGTGTAGGCGACATCCGCCGCGACGCCGAAGTCGATCAAGCAGGCAATCTCGGTAACGCCCGCCCCGTGAAGCTTTCTCACTAGGTCGAGACATTTATCGGGCGTTCCAAACAAGCCACTCGACTGAAAATAACGCTCAAAGGAAAATGCCAATAGATCGTCCATTTCAGCATCGCTGATCTTATCGAGATCCAATTCGGCCACCGTTGTTCCATCGGTCCGTTTTTTGAACGCAGCCCAAGTGTGCGAGAATCCTTTCAGCAAACTTGCCGACGTTCGCAGGTATTCGGTCAACGGTTTACGAACAAGCTCGCGGACTTCGTCATTCGAATCGCCAACAAACGTATGCACCATCACGGTGACTTCGCCCGGCCCTTCGTGCCCCGCTTTGGCTCGGGCGTCACGATACGCCTCGATTCGCGCGGTCAATTCTTCGATCGTTTGTCCCAACAGATGCGTCAGAATATTGGCCCCGATGGATCCAGCCATCTGGAACGTGGCTTCGTTGCCAGCGGTGGTGACCCAAACCGGCAACTCTTGTTGCAGCGGCCGCGGATACGTTTGAATGGTCACCGGTTTGCCATCATGACCTGCAAATTCCACGGTCTCGCCACGCCACAGCCGACGCACTAGGTCGATGTTTTCCAGCATCACGGTCTTGGCGTTTGCATAGTTTTCCGGAGCAAAAATAAAATCGTTAGGCTGCCACCCCGATGCAAACGAAATACCGACGCGGCCCTGTGATATCTGGTCCACCACCGACCATTCTTCGGTGACACGAGCCGGATGATGAAGCGGCAACACGACACTGCCCGACCGGATGGCGATGCGGCGGGTGACCGCGGCCACCGCGGCACTGGTCACCGACGGGTTGGGATACAGACCGCCGAAATCGTGAAAATGACGCTCGGGAGTCCAAACCGACGAAAAATCATGAGCATCGGCGAATCGGGCCCCTTCCATCAACAACTGATACGGCGACTCGCTCTGATTCGCACTGCTGGAAAAATAGAACAAACCAAAATCAATCGGTTTCGTGTCGCGATGCAACTTGGCCGTCGATGCGATTCGCGAGGGCGTGTCATGCAGGACGACTTTGAACCCACGTGCCAAGGTCCACAGCAATTCCAGCACCGAAATGTCGAACGACAAACTGGTCACGGCAAGCCAAGTGCCCGCAGGATCATGCGGAATCAGATCATCCATCCCGGCAAAAAAATTAATCACGTTCTGGTGTGTGACCATCACGCCTTTGGGACGGCCGGTTGAACCTGAGGTGTAAATGACGTAGGCCCGATTCGATGGTTTGCTGGCGGAATCTTGCGTTCCCGGGTTTTTCGTCTCGTTTTGTGGTGCAACGACATCACCAATGTCAATGGTCTCAGTTTCACTCTTCGGAACACGAGCACGACTGAGCTGATCGACCAAAATGCAGCGTAAGCCGGCATCGCGGATCATCAGCTCGATACGATGCGAAGGAAACTCGAGGTCCAGCGGCACGTAAGCAGCGCCGGTCTTCATCACCGCAACAATCGCCGCGACCATGCCAAGGCTTCGTGTGGTGGCAATTCCGACCAGATCGCCCTCGCCGATCTGCTTGGATTGAAAATACGCGGCAAGTCGGTCGATTTCCGCGGCAAGCTGCTGATACGTCCATTGCTGTGTCCCATCAACCAATGCCGTTGCCTGAGGCGTGCGTCGCGATTGAGCGACTATCGCTCGGTCGATTGTTTCGCTGTGATTGTAGTCACGATCGGTGTGATTACGCTCGACTAAGATTTGTTGCTCTTCAGCCTTGCTCAGCAGCGAAATGGATTGAACAGGCTGCGAGTTGCTGATTTCGCAACCCGCGATGAAACGCGGCAAGCGAGAGATCGCCCAGGCCCATCGATCGTCAAGTTCTGATAGTCGATAGCGAAGCACAGCGTCGGAGCCATCCGGTGTCACCCTCAATGACAGTGGGAAATTGCAGCATGAGGATTCAGCCACCGAATCAATCACATGAATGCTGGCCGTATTGCTGAGCAGGGCATGGTTGATCGCAGGATAACGTAGCGGCAGATCCGCTGCGAAACCTCCATGTCGCTCCATCGCGTCGCGTTCCGTTCGGACGTTGTCTCGATGATTCGCAAACGATTCCTCCGGAACCACGTCAATTTTCAAAGGCCGATGAGCCGCAAAAATCTCCGTAGCAATGCGCGACGAATCAATGGGAGACGAATCGTAGAACGCGACGTCAAAGTTTTTGTTGCCGCTGATACGACTTAGAAATAATCCGAACGCAGCAATCATGTCGTCGACGCCCCAACCCGCGGGAACGGAAATCGGAAGACATGTTTCCGCGGTTGAGGCTGGTTCGGTTGAGCTTGGTTCGATTGAGCTTGGTTCGGGCGAGCCTGGTTCGGTTGTGCTCGCGTCTCGCGAAACGCTTAACGGTTGCACCTTGGCAAGACGCTCGATCCAAAAGGATTGGTGTTTGGCGGCGGATCCAGCGGCATCGTTGATGGCGTCTTGCTGATTCGTGCTCAAAGCATCAAGCAACTCGCCGACAACAAACGCATCGGCCAGATGTGTATCAGTCGAGCGTTCCCCATTTAGCAGACGGAGGCTTCCAAGCCGCAGGTTCCTGGTTTGAGTTGCCACGACAATCGCGTCGGATTCCACTGCGATGATCGTACCGGGTGCAGCCGTCGATGGCGTCTTCATCACATCCGCCGAACGTGTAATCCACCATTGGTTGCGATAGCGAATTTTAGGTAGAGCGAGTGGGTTCTCGAAGCGGTCGCCAAAGTCCAATGCGCGAACGACGGCGTCACAAGCGATCGCGGAAGCCGAGGTGTCAATCCAGCCTTCGCAGTGAAATCGCTGGTCTCGCGAAAAATAGCTCCGCTGTCCCAGGTCTTGTGGCGTGGGACAAAATGATCGATCCAACATCCGATCGACCAGCGTGTCAAACGAATCGGTGGCCGCTTCGAAACATTTCGTATTCAGCGTCAGCGAGGTCTCGTCGCTGGCAAGCTCAATCGGAACTTGCAGCACGATGTCGCCCGTGTCGGGCTGGTCGGTCAACACATGCCACGTGATCCCGTGACGTGGTTCGTTTGCCGCAATGGCCCAAGCGGTCGAATTTAGTCCGGCGTATTGGGGCAGATACGAATCATGAAAATTGATGGCCATTCGTGAGGCCAATGCAATCACATCTCGGGGGATCATCTGCAGGTAAGTGATGCTGAGCAGAAAATCGAACGGAGCCGCAGCCGCAGCAGCATCGGCGAGGGCGTGGGAACTCGATCGAGGGTCAACGCAGGCGATCCCCTGGTCTCGCGCCCATTGCAACACTTCGGGATGTGATGACGCGACCGCAGCAATCCGGAATCCACGGGCCAGAAGCGTTTCGGCACACTGGACGACAAGAAGTCGATCTCCCAATAGAAATGCCGAATGCGGTTGGGTCATGTGTATCAGTGATGCAAGCGTAACTCAGGAGTCCAACGTATCCCCCCATTAGCATACTAGAGTTTGCTTCTCTTATATAAGCCTTGCAACGACTTAGTAGAATTTTCTCACGTTTGCCCCCAATTTCGGCTCAGTGAACGCGATTGCCGCTGGACAGTCTCCCCTCTCATCTCCTGTATCGAAAATTACGAATCCCATAGCGAAACTCGTGACGAGTTTCGTCCACGCTTGGCTCGCAATTTCGGATGAGTTTCGCTACGAAAAGTGATGTCTGTCCACTCTCGACAGACGGGAGGCCAAATTTACATTCGGAAATCAATCCGCCGATCAATCCTGGCGATCAATCCGACGTCGGAGACGTCGGGCGACGATTGTCATCCCTCATTTCGACTTGGGGGACGGCGCTGGGGTGTGTACAGACAGCAATCGGCGGGGCATACATCGTGCCAAGGACCGAGGTCGCCGAGGGCACGCCGCATCGGGTCGTCGGACAACCGTTCCTGAACGAGCTCGCGAATCATGCTGACAAACTTAGGCGACACTCCCGCCGTGGCCGCTCGTGCCATCTTGATCCCACGCGATTTGCAAAGTTCCGCGGCTTCTTCGTCCAAATCAAACAGCACCTCCATGTGATCGCTCACAAATCCGATCGGCATCACAATTAACGAACCTAGCGGCGACGATTCGTCCAGTTCCGCAATTGCGTCGCACACGTCGGGTTCGAGCCAAGGTTGCTGAGGTGGCCCGCTGCGGCTTTGGTAGACCAATTTCCAATGGTCGGCGCCCGCCATATCGGCGACCAAACGACAAGCCTCGTTCAGCTGCCGCTCATAATCGCAGTGATCGGACATCGAATACGGGATGCTGTGAGCCGTAAACAACACTTGCGTCTTCGTCACATCGGCATCAATGGACTTGGCAGCCGTTCGTAGGTTTTCAGCCAACGTTTCGATGAACAGCGGATGGTTGAATCCCATTCGCACCTTTTCGACTGCGGGTGCATCGTCGCCGACCGCCGTCTGTGCCGCGATGATGTTTTCGCGATATTGTCGACAACCACTATAGGAACTAAACATGCTGGTAAAGAAAGCGAGCGAGCGTTTGCAGCCATCGTCTCGCATCTGCCGCAACGTGTCTTCGAAATACGGCGCCCAATTGCGATTGCCCCAGTAAACCGGAAGCTCGATGCCGCTATCGGCAAATTCGCTTTTAATGGCAGCGAGCAGCTGACGATTTTGCTCGTTGATGGGGCTGACGCCGCCGAAATGTTGGTAGTGCTCGACGACTTCCATCATTCTTTCACGCGGCACATTCTTGCCTCGCAACACATTTTCTAAAAATGGAATGACGTCATCAGGACCTTCGGGACCCCCAAAGGAGACGAGCAAGAACGAGTCGTACGGCAGCGGTGTATCAGACATACAGGGCAAGTCTTCGGTGGGGGGCAAGTCTTCGATGGGGGAACAGGCGGTCCATCGAATCGGGCGATCATTCGTCCTGAACTTTAGAAGATCGGCAAGAGTGTGTCGATAACGCAGCCAACCTCACGATTCACCCTCCCAGCTTGCGTCGGGAGGGTCGGAGAACGAGCCTTCAGCGAGTTCTCCGGGGAGGGTGGTCGTCTCTTTCTTGCACCGTCCACCCGCTAACACAGCGAGCTCCACCCAGAGGGGAGGTGAATTCCGTTCTCTCTGATCCAAACCATGGCGATTCGGCAAGCGGATTAACGCTCATTCGGCTGGCGAACGATGGTGGATGCTGACGCGGTTGCCCACGTCTGCTCGCCCGCGACCAAGCAACGGACGGTCAACCGACCGCTGATGTCGGTCGGCAGCACAAATACGCACTGATGCGTTTGATTGGCCGTGACCGGTTGCGTCACTGATGCGATGGACGTTTTATTCGGATCGTCGTCGTCCGTAGAAGATCCAAGCGGTCGATCGAGTGTCATCGTTAATTCGCCATCAATCGAACAAGTCGACTCGATCGTAATCGTTTCACCAGGGTTGTAGCCCGGGGCGACCTTGATAGCGACTGGTTCGGGGGGATGCAGACGCAGTGTCGGATCGCCAAGCAAATTGTATAGACGGACGTGCTCGCGACGTTCATCGACCAATTGGGTTCCCGCCGGGCTAATCAATGTGGCGAGCGAGTCAATCATCATTTGCGTGGTCGATCGATCGGTCGACGATTCACGCTGCATTTGGACCAAGGTTCTCAGCCACGCATCGCCCAGCCGAGCTTCTTTCTGGTGATAGACGCCGTCGATCAGTCCTAGAGCGGCCGTTGCGTTGCCGTACGGCATCGTCACTCGAGTCCCCGCAATCACCGCAATCGGGCCTCCATCGGCCAACAGCATTCGTTCGGCAAAACAGTCCTGGGGCGCATCGATCGCTCCGGTGTAACATGCCAACAACAATGCGATCGGCGAAGCAGCACCTCCACAGTTCAGTTGCCCGACACTGTCGCAATCGAGGACCGGTTGCCCTTCAGCACTGGAGGGAACTCGATCTAAATGAGTGACTTGGCCGTGGCCTGCGTAGACCCAGAACCGGGCTCCCCGATTGTAATTTTCGATCACCGCTTCGGTAAACGATTTTGCTTTCGGAAAGAATCGATGATTCGGACTGGCGTAAGCAACCGTGGTGCGAGTTTCGGCGGGCAGGACTCCGGTCAGGATCGTTCGCGTGACCGATTCGATCGCGGTGTCGATCATTCCGCCAAATCCGCCGATGCCACCGACCAATTGCAGATCGCCACGCCATAACCCGAAGTCCGAATTTTGCTCGTAGCGGATGATTCGCTGGACCAGCGATTGCAATTCCGTTTCCGCCTTGACCGGAAATCGGCCCACCACCGCATCCGGAATGCCATCGCCATCGAAATCGCCAAACGGCATATCACTCGATAACGTCGGGGTAGAGCCGTATTTTGCAGTCACGGTGGTCGCGAAATACGTGGTCGGAATCTCAAGCAGAGGGTTGCAAGTGGTTCCAATCGACGGAGCATCCCCCACTAGCAACACATACCGGGTCGTAGGATCCGCCGAGGATTGGATCGCTGCCTGCAACGACTTGGCATCGGGTTGATTGTCGATGATCGAAACACTCAATCCGTCGCGTTGGCGATGATCGATCCAATGACTTAGCTGGGCACGATAGGTGGGGGGACAGACGGCCAAGATATCGGCGGCCGCCGCACGACGTTCCACAATTCCACCGCCGATGGCCAGCAGCACGACAGAAAGTGAAACAAGGGTTTTGCGAGAGAACATACCGGCCATTTTAGAAAGGGATCGAAATCAGCTAAGCTGCGTTTCGAGGCGTACGGCTCAATTGTAAAGTGCGACAGTCGCTCCTATCTCAACGAATCCAAGTTTTTTACGCTAGATCAATGTCCGACGACGCTACGATGCCCCCCAAAAAAATCGCCATCACTGTCGGCGACGTTGCCGGAATTGGCCCCGAAATCGCCTTAAAATGCGCCTCGTCGGCCGAAATCACGGCATTTTGCACCCCGATTCTCTTTGGCCCCAAGGCGGTGCTCGAGCGAGTGGCGAGCCAATTTGATTTACCGATGCCCACCGTGGTGGACCTGCCGCTCGACAACATCAACGCCCTGATCCCTGGACAATTCAGTGCCGATACCGGACGAGCATCGTTTGCAGCGGTGTGTACGGCGATCGACGCGACGCAGGATCAACAAACCGCAGCGATCGTCACAGGCCCGATCCAAAAGGAAGCATGGCACGACGCCGGGATCGAATTTCCTGGACATACCGAATTGCTGGCGGCACGAACCGGAACCGATGATTTTTCGATGATGTTGACCAGTGAAGCGATCTCGTGTGTGTTAGCCACAATCCATATCCCGCTGGCCGACGTGCCCGCGGCGCTAACGAGCGAAGGAATTTTGCGAGCGATCCGCATGGGGGCTGACGCTCTTCGGCGACGGTTGAAGCGACCGCCGCGGATTGCAGTCTGTGGATTGAATCCGCACGCGGGCGAAAATGGCTTGTTCAGCCATGGCGAAGAAGCACGCATCATCGAACCGGCAATCGAACAAGCTCGGCAGGAAGGCCACGATGTGATCGGCCCGTTACCGCCCGACACCGCATTCACCCCGGCAATGCGAAGCAAAATCGATGTCTATGTCTGTATGTATCACGACCAAGGCTTGATACCACTGAAGGCGCTTGCCTTTGACGATGCGGTCAACGTTACACTGGGGCTTCCCATCGTTCGAACCAGTGTCGATCATGGCACTGCGATGAACTTGGCCTGGAAGGGCGTCGCGAATCACGCCAGTATGATGTCGGCGATCCGCATGGCGGCCGATCTTTGTAGCGGCTAGAAAGAACGAGGCAATCTAACTTTGTGTCAGCTGTTTTTGAGGTAGCGGATTTAATGCCAGACGATGACGAGTCGGCGAGTCAGGAGACTGCGGTTGCGGGACAAACGATCGATGCTTCACGGTCGAGATGGTGGCCGGTATTGGAAGTGATCGCGGTCGTCGCGTTGTTCTTTATCTATGCCGCCGACGCGCCGCCGATGGTGAACGAAGCTCACTATTTGGTGAAAGCAAAAAACTTCTGGCAACCTGATTGGTGCGCGAACGATTTGTTCACGGCGTCGGGCAAAGCTCACACCACATTCTATTTTGTGTTTGGTTGGCCGACGCTCTTCCTGTCGCTCGAAGCAACCGCATGGATCGGCCGCTTCGTCGGTTGGACGTTGATCGCCATCGGGCTGTATCGATTGACCACCGCGCTGATCTCGAGGCGTTTTGCGACTCTGGGCGTCGCGGTCGCTTGGATCGCGGCAATCGAGTACGGAAATCTCGCTGGCGAATGGGTGATCGGCGGAATCGAAGCCAAAGTGCCCGCCTATGGTCTGGTCCTGATGGCGCTCGCCGAACTGGTACACCGCCGTTGGAACCGCGTTTGGATTCTGCTGGGAATCGCCTCAGCGTTTCATGTGCTCTCGGGCGGTTGGTCCGTCGTCGCGGTAGCAATCGCTTGGCTGTTCTGCGAATGGCCGCGTCCTCGAGAGGATCGCAAACCGTTTTTTACGCCTGCATTGTTTCTTGGCGGAGCGATCGCATTGATCGGAGTGGTACCGGCATTGTGGTTGACGATGGCCGGCGAGACGGTGGACTCGGTGCGAGTCGCGAGGATCTATACATTCTATCGCTTGCCACATCATTTGCTGCCATCGAACTTTCAATTTCACTGGTACGTGCGGCACGCCGTGCTGCTCGCCGGTTGCATCACGCTTGCCTGGATCACTCGTCATCAAGGTCATTCTGAAGCGAGCAATCGCGATGGCTGGAATCGCTTTCGTGCGTTTGCAGTCGGAGCGATTTTGATTGCCGTGATTGGCTTGATCCTAGGTGGACTGAAAGTGTACGCGCCCGATATGGCAGCAAAACTGCTGCGGTACTACTGGTTCCGGCTCTCCGATGCCGTTGTCGCTCTGTGGTTTGCCCTGTTGCTGGTACGCTGTGTCGCTCAAAGACGCCAGTCAAAAGCGATGCAGATTTCAGGTTTTGCGGGACTGGCGATTTGCCTGGTTCTGGTGGGAATCAGCAGTTTCGATCGAATCCGATTGGCAGTCCCACCTTCGGCCAGCAACGCGATGCTGGGTTGGGACGTCGATGCGTCGCCCGCCAAACAACAGCAAGTGTTTGAGGATTGGTTGAAGGTTTGTGATTGGGTTCGCTTGGCGACCGATCGTGACGAAGTTTTTTTGACGCCGCGACATCAACAAAGTTTCAAGTGGTACGCCGAGCGTGCAGAGGTGGTGAATTGGAAAGATGTCCCTCAGGACTCCAAAAGTTTGGACCAATGGTACAAGCGGTTCCGTGAAATCTTTCCACCCCGTCTCAGTACGATTCGCGTCACAATTCACTATGCATCATTGATTGAGTACCGCAAAAAATACGGCGTAAACTACATCGTCGTCGATCGCCGAATCACAGGCAAACACATGCCGCTGGTCCGCATCTATCCGCTCGAAGAGCACGAAAATGACACCTATGCGGTTTATGAACTGCCCTACGCGATGCCCTGATTCGCGGCGCCCTAATTCGCGATGTTTTGATGCGTGATACTTAGATCACTGCATTCTTCAACGCGTGGAATAAACTGCTAAGCATGTAGGCAGGAATCATTGGGGGAAATCCCGTTAGCCGTTTGGGCCAACGCTGTGAAAGCTCGCTATAAATGCCTGCCACCGTGAGGGATTGGTCGCACTGAAACAGCAGCGTTCATTCAATGGTCGCGAAAAAACTCAGCATCTGGCACTTTTGTGCTTGTTTTGGCACTAATGTTAAGGTTCCCCTCCTTGCTCGGGGGTAGAGTTGGCCGGACAAGTCAGTTCATCGGCGTATAAGCCCACCTTAAGGCCAAATTGCAGACGCAGCCGGCGAAGACCAAAAATGCTCGCTAGGGCGGTTTCGGTGATTGCGCACAGTGGCGTCCAAGGTGCAACTGCCGATTTCTGACATGCCTTGTGCTTTAACGTTATCTGCCAAGGCAAATCTATTCGCGTTCCACTTATAGGAACAAACTCTTTTCAAAAGGAGATGCATATGTGCGTCGACTCTCGAAAGAAAGGCTTCACGCTCGTGGAGCTATTAGTCGTGATCGCAATTATTGGCGTGCTTGTTGGGTTATTGCTCCCCGCGGTCCAAGCCGCTCGTGAAGCCGCACGCCGCATGAGTTGCAGCAACAATTTCAAACAGATTGGCTTGGCGGTGCACAACTATCATTCCGCCTACAAGCAACTGCCTACCCATGGCGGAGGCACCACTGTCGCGACCGGCGGCAATCGTGTCGGGGGAAGCGCCGCTGCGGTTCCGAAAGTGTCCAACTTTCTGGAACTCAGCTGGCTCGTCGGTTTGACTCCGTTCATGGAGCAACAAGCACTTTGGGAGCAGATTTCTAATCCACTAAAAGACCCGAAGACGGGAGCACTGTGGCCACCGATGGGTCCTAACCCACGAATGGATAATGCGAATTTCAATGCTTCCTACTATGCACCTTGGATGACCGAGATTCCGGGATTGCGATGCCCCAGCGATCCCGGTGTTGGTCTACCTGCGAAAGGCCGCACTAATTACCTCGCCTGTGTGGGCGATTCGGCGCGTCATATCAATGGTGGCGTCAACGACCGCGGCGTGGACACAAATCCCAGTGCAGCTCGAGCAGCCTGCCGTGGATTTTTCCAACATCGAAGAAAGAGTCGCTTTCGTGACGTCCTCGATGGTCTTTCCAACACGATCTGTGCGGGTGAAGTTGCGACCGACTTAGGCGACAACGACGTTCGTACGCGCGGCAATCAACAGAGCGGAGGCAGCGTGTCGCTTGCCAATGGCAACACGCGATGCGATGGCAAGGTTGATCCAGAACGTCCTGGATTCTGGAAAACACCGCCGTCGGCTGGCTATGAAACGGCAGGCGGAATTCCGCGTGCAGAGCAACGACGGGGATACGAGTGGTCGATGAGTCGCGGAATTTGGGGAATGCTAAACACTGTCAAACCCCCAAATTCGTACCTCTGTGGCGACAGCAATAATTTCAACGACGGGATCTATCCGCCCAGCAGTCGCCATCAAGGCGGCGTGCATGTGTTGATGGGAGATGGTGCTGTTAAATTCATCACCGACTCGATTGAATCGGGTGACCAAACGAGTGCCCACGTTAGCAACGACAGCAACCGCTTGCCCGCCGGATCGAAGAGCCCGTTTGGGCTGTGGGGAAGCCTCGGCACTCGCGCCAGCAAAGAAATCATCGACGAAGATTTCTAAGTTGCTCGCTCTTTTGATCCTATTCTCCTCCTTCCCAGACGAGATCGCCTGGGAAGGAGGGTTCGTAAACTCTAAACCGTTTTAGGAAATGATTCGTATGTCAAAATCTTGGATTCTACTATCACTGTTTGCATTTGCATTGGTCATCAACACGGGGTGCAGTGCTAATTCAGGAGCACCGACCGAGGTGACCGAACTCGATGAACTCGAGCAATACGTGGCGGATAATCCATCTGCCAGCGAAGAAGGAAGCGACTCGCCGATCGACGGTTCCGACTGAGTCGCGCGGGCGTTTTCTGAGCCCCCAATTGTCGAGCTGACAAAGCATTAAAGGGACAGCATCACAGGGACAGAGCACCAGAGGATACATGCTCTGTCCCTGAGTTGGCTCTCTGTCCCTGAGTTGGCTCTGAGTTGGCTCCACTCGCTTCCGCAAATTAATTACCGCATGTTCCTTGGGCTGAGCTTGGTAAACTTCAAAAAGCGTAAGCGAGAGATGTCAAAACGTCGAAAATTCGACGATCCCGACTCCCCCGCGATCGGCGATTTGCGAATTTGGTTTAGCACCACACCGAACACGGACGTTAGCGTGATGGCGAAACAGTTTGGTGAAACATTCGAACCGTATGCGACGCACTCGGGCACCGAACTGAACATGTTGACGCTGGGCGTGGTCAGCCCCGAAGCGATGATCGCCCGCGCCGAGGCAGACAATGCGAATCTAACCTGGATTCTGCGTGCTGCCGGTGTGATTTTGATGTTCTTTGGCGTTTTGATGGGGCTGAAACCACTGGCGGTCTTGGGCGACGTGATCCCGCTGTTCGGCAGCATCGTGGCGTTTGGAACTGCATTGGTGGCCGCGGCCATCGCGATCAGTCTATCATTGATCACGATCGCAACCGCGTGGATCGTCTATCGACCGCTGCTGGGGATCGGTTTAATCGCCGTGGCCGTTGCCCTCATCGTAGTCTTGGTGGCACGATCGAAACGGCAACCCGAAGTACTTGCTCCTGGCGTGTTTGAAGTCGTCGACTAGAGAAGTGGTGCTGGCCGAATTGCTACGAAGCGAAAGTCACGAAATTTTCTTCCGCCCCCCATCTCGCTGCCCCCAACTCGCTGCCCCCATCTCACCAGCCTTCATCCGCCGGCCTTTGCATCGAGACACGCGGGCGACTTGGTCGCCGCAAGCAGCTTGGTATCACACGGAAAAATCTGGCACTTTCGGTGGCGTTCGCTACGACGGGTACGAACCGCGCCAACCGCAAAGAGCGAAGCGAACGCAGGCTTTGTGGCCGCAGACGACAATTTGCCAACCGACTCGGAAAACATCAAGCTTCCTGCGTGCTAGGCTTTATCAAAGTTGTTAGGCTAAAAAGAGGGACGATGCGGCTGTCAAACTCGGGCTTGCAAGTCAAATAGAGCGTCCCCGGATCAGGGCGTTCGATCGGCCAAGGTTGCTGGATAAAACACGATGGGATTAACGTACTTCAAGCGATTTCGGATGGAGTTTGATCTCACCGGCCCGATGATCGACGAAGCGGCAACGCCATCGGG
>NZ_ANOG01000849.1 GCF_000346295.1 Rhodopirellula maiorica SM1
GTTTGTCTTGAGCAGCTAGGCAGGAGTTTTTCGGTAGGTTAGCCGTTTTTGCTGCTAGCCACGGTTCCCATGCTCAACCGGGGCTAGCGCCCAAACGGCTAACGGGATTTCACCTAATCATTCCTGTCGACCTGCTTATTATCAAGCGTATCTACCGATTTGCCAGGGTGGAATCCCCCATTCGAACTAAGGTGAGGTAGCATCCGCTACGAGAAACCGATCCGTTTGCGACCATTCTCAGCGGTAACGTCGTGTTTGGCGCCGTGTCGTTTGCCACGATCCGCCGCAGCGGGATCGTGTTGGTTTCGACCGCTGCCGTGTGTTGTCACGATCGATACACCGCATTCGAGTCGGAGCCATTTTCGGGCGGCATCCTGGACCGCCATGGTGCGTGCATGTACCAAGGCGGTTTCGCTAACCACATCGCTCGGCTGGGTGGTGTTACTATCATCGGGCGAATTATGGCGTGGCAGACCGCGAACGTAACCTTCGGCATACGATGCACCACTGCCACGCGAATGGCCGCGGTATTGCAGTTGGGCGGCCGTTGCAATGGTGAGCAGCAGTTCGCGAAACAACGTGATACAGTTCTCGACGTCTTCGACCGGCCCGTAGAACCAGAACAACGTCCGGTTGCCTTTGACGCCGAAGTACCAACCGGTCATCGGAAAGATTTCTTTGACGAGGTAAGCCGCCAACCATTTTTCCCAGGCACACGCACGGCGTCCGTTCACCGGGCATGCTCGGCGGGTGAAACAGACGCTTTCGACGTTGTCATCGTCGTGGATGTCCTCTCGCGACAAGTTGTGTCGCAACATCAAATTCTGCATCATCCGCAGCGCGTTGCGTTTCTCGCCTTCGGTGCTGGCGTGATTGTTCGCCGTGCTATCGAGCGCGCGAAGTCGGTGCAGGATCTTGTCGAATTCCTTTTGCGTTGTCACCTGCTCGGCATTTTGTGACGATCCCGGGGCAGGGCGGGGCAGGGTGGTTTCGCTCGCAACCGCCTCACACGTCCAGTAACCTGCGATTTGATAATCCGGCTCATCGCTGGGGTTCCACGTATCGTGGATCACGTGATCGATCACGGTACAGAAATGGCCGTGACGCCAGCGATCCGGCATCTCCAAATGCACCACCACGATTCCCTTGGGAATCACGCTAGCAGCAAATTTTTGTCCTCGTCCCGGTGTGTATTGCCAACGAAGTTGTTTCAAATACGCGTCGCTGTGGTGAGTGCTAACCCCGTTGCGAGGCGACTTGTTGGAGACTTCACCGAGGTCGCGATAGACATCACGATAACTTGTGCCGGTCGCGATCGCGATCGATCGCGTGACGCAGTCGCCGGTCAGTCCCACAAAGCCTGATGCGGCTCGCCCGCCGTCGTTCCAGATAAACTCCATCACTCACCTAATCGCGTGTCCACGGAATCGAATTTGTATCGAAAAAATCGGTTACGGCTTTTTCAATCGCGTCGTCTCGGAAACGTTGCCAGTCGTCTGTGATTCCAAAATGATCGACCAGTTCTCGAAACGATTGTAGTTGACCACCATCGTCGATCGACTCGAGCAATTGGTAGCGATATTTGGCGTTCTCGTGCAGATCGCAAAAGTCTTCCATGATC
>NZ_ANOG01000850.1 GCF_000346295.1 Rhodopirellula maiorica SM1
TCTACAACTTTCGCTACAGTGAATTCGCGTTGCCCCAATAGCGCAAAATGCTTCACAGGACGTTTTTCCGCTGCGACCGGGCGGCTCGCGCCCAATGCCATCTACTTTGGGGGTAGCGGTGCGGCGCAAGCCGCCCGGTTGAGGCGAGTAAAACGTTCGGTTTAGACCGGGCGGCTCGCGCCGCGCCGCTATAAAAAACATCCGGCTAGTACCAAAGTAGATGGCATTGGGCTTGCCCCGGCGGGATAACAACTGGCAACTACCCTTCATCCTGTCCAAATTTTTCTGACATGCCCCGCGAAACGCCGGAAGCGTATCGCGGGGCAAGTCAGAGGCGTCGGGGGCTTTCTGGGTAGCTGCCAGTTGTCGATCCGACCGGGACAAGCCCGGCGGAAACGAGAGAAGTCCTCACCGTCCCCGACGTTCCGCTGTGCAACCTCGAGCTATGTTGCTCGACTGCGTTGCCATCAATAAAAGATCGCCAAATTTACCCACCGACGCCGATGGCGTTCAACAACAAAGCCCAGGGTCGCGAAGCGCACCCTGGGTCCCTGACACCAACGCACACCCGACCCCAACGGGGTCGAACAACCGCGTGTATTGTTGCCCCGCGAGGAAGGTGCGGTAATTAAGTTGCGGAAGTCACGCAATTCCGCCGGGCTTGCCCCCAATGCCATCTACTTTTGGGGTAGCGGTGCGGCGCAAGCAGCCCGGTTGCAGCGAGTAAAACGTTCGGTTTAGACCGGGCGGCTTGCGCCGCAGCGCTACAAAAAACATCCGGCTAGTACCAGTGTCCTATCCGAATTTCCCTTCCTTTTCCCCGCGAATCGCCTTCCGGCGATTCGCGGGGAAAAGGAAGAGCGTTTCGGCCGGCTTGCCAGGTAGCAGCCAGCTGTCGCACCGACCGGGGCAAGCCCGGCGGAAGCGAGGGGAGCCAGACTTTCAGCACCTGCAAATCGTAGGTGCCGCGAGCAAGAACAAACCAAATCCGACCATGCGGTTTCCCGCACCCACCGCCGATCACACCGCTTCAGATCCCACATCCCCTCGTTATGCCCACCCTTCATCGAGGTGCCGGATCGGTCTATGCTTTCGTCTTTCTTTTCGGGCCCCCTTTCTTTTCGGGCAGAGCCCGGCGAACCGCTCAACCGAAAAATGGCCGATTGGAGAGCCAACAATGGGCAACATCTTTTTACTGCGTTTCACCGGCGAAGACCGCATCGGATTGACCTCCGAGCTGACACGGACGCTGGCGGAACTCGGTGCCGAAGTGCTGGATATCAACCAAGCGGTGATCCACCAATCGCTGTTGCTGGGGATGATGATCCGCGTCGAAAACGGGGTCGAAGTCGAGCGGCCGATCAACGCCATGGCCGAATCGCTTGAGCTGCGTGTCAAAATTCGTGCCATTGACGACACCGATTACGACAGCTGGGTCGATCGCCAAGGAAAACCGCGATACATCCTGACGCTGCTCGCACGTTCGATCGAAGCGTCGCATATCGCGGCGGTGACCAAGATCATCACGGACGAAGGGCTCAATATCGACGTGATTCACCGCTTGTCCGGGCGGCCTCAGCGAATCGAGAACCCCGATACACTGCGCCGCGCCTGTGTTGAATTTTGGCTGCGGGGCGAACCACACGACAAACCACGGATGCAGGCCCTCTATATGGACCTGAGTCGTGAACTGGCGATCGACATCGCTTGGCAAAAAGATGACGCCTACCGCAGATCGCGACGGCTGGTCGCGTTCGACATGGATTCGACGCTGATCCAAGCCGAAGTGATTGACGAATTAGCAAAAGAGGCGGGCTGTGGCGAAGAGGTTGCTGCGATCACCGAAAGTGCGATGCGAGGCGAGCTGGACTTTGACACCTCGCTGCGTCGCCGCGTTGCAACCTTAAAAGGGCTTCCCGAATCGTCGCTACAGAAAGTTGCTGAGCGTTTGCGATTGACCGAGGGAGCCGAAGCGTTGTTGCTGAACTTACACGAACTGGGATACCGCACCGCGATCCTATCGGGTGGCTTTAGCTACTTTGGAAACATGCTTCGCGATCGACTCGGTTTCAATTACGTGCATGCCAACGAGTTAGAGATCATTGACGGCAAGCTGACTGGCAAAGTGCTCGATCCGATTGTCAACGGACAACGCAAAGCCGAGTTACTCGAACAGATTGCATCGAGCGAAGGGATCAACCGTCGGCAAATCATCGCGGTCGGCGACGGAGCGAACGACTTGCCGATGCTGAATCGAGCTGGATTGGGGATTGCGTTTCATGCCAAACCGATCGTCCGCCAAGAAGCCGGCCACGCCGTTTCCAATCTCGGACTCGATGCCGTGTTGTACTTGCTAGGCGTCCGCGACCGCGAGCGAGTGCAAGTCTAAGCAGCTAGGCAGGAGTCTTTCCCTGGGTGAGCCGTGGGCCGTAAGGCACCGGGTAGTGCGTGGGCCCCGGCCGCGGACGAGAACGTCCGGCTTAGGGTGACTCTAACAACTCGCATTCGTTCTTTTTTAAGGCCGGAGGCCGACACATTTACTCAGTCATTGTGCATTGTGCCGGGCTCCGGCCTTTGCGGCTCATTCGCTACATCCCGTGGCCTTACGGCCACGGCAGAGGATGTATCGGCCTCTGGCCTAAGCCGGACGTTCTTTGACGCGTCGCGGCTCGTTGAATCAACAGCCCGCTAGCCACAGTTACGAGATTAGCGGCTTTGGTCAACGCTGAGCAGCATTTATCCCCATAAGGAAAACTCGCGAATCAACGGTAGCGAAAGTCGCAGAGACTTTCGGCCACACGGGTAAAACCGAAACTCCCTGCGAGTTTCGCTACGAAAAAATTGCTTCACAGCGTTTGCCCAAACGGCTGACGGGAATTCTCCCAATCATTCCTGCTTAAAACTGCCTCAAAAATCGCAGATCGCCGCTGTACAGATCACGGATATCGGTGATCCCGTGACGTCGCATGCACAGCCGCTCGACGCCCAACCCGAACGCGAAACCGCTGACCTTTTCCGGGTCGTAGCCGACCGCTTCAAAGACCGCGGGATCGACCATTCCGGCGCCACCGAATTCGATCCAGGTATCGTTCCACAAGAAATCGACTTCCACACTCGGCTCGGTGAACGGGAAGAACGATGGCCGGAAACGAATCTGAACGTCGCCGCCGAGATAGTTGGTGGCAAACACGCGTAGCACGGTTTTCAAGTTGGCCATCGTGACGTGCTTGTCAACGTATAAGCCTTCCATTTGATGGAACATCGGATAGTGCGTCGCATCGGGCGCGTCGGGACGATACACACGGCCCAGCGAGATCACGCGAATCGGCGGTTGGTGTTGTTCCATCACGCGAATTTGCACGGTGCTGGTTTGGCTTCGCAGCAATTGTGATCCTTCGCTGCCCGCTTGAGTGGCCGACGCGGTCGCCAGATAAAAGTTGTCCAGCGGGTCACGAGCCGGATGATCTTCGGGAATGTTTAACGCGACGAAATTGTGCCAAGGGTCTTCGACCTCAGGCCCTTCGGCCGCCTCGAATCCCATTCGCCCCATGATCTCCATCAAGTGGTTGATGGTTTGCGTGATCGGGTGGATGTGCCCAACGTTGGGCCGGATTCCAGGCAACGTCGCATCGAATGTCGGATCGATGCCCGATGCCTCGCCACCACCCAAACGCGATTGCGATGCCTCGAACGATTCTTGCAACTTTGTTTTGAACGCGTTCAACCGCATCCCGGCGGCCTTGCGATCGCTCGGATCGATGCCGCCCATCATCTTTTGGACGTCTTTGAGTGCCCCTTTTTTCGCACCTAGAAAACGCACGCGGGTTTCTTCGACGGCGTCAGCATCGGCGGCCGACTCGAACGAATCGAGAGCATCTTTTTCGAGTTGGTCAAGCGTGCTGATGAATTTATCGAGAGACATGATGCCAAGACACTAAGACAGAAGGTGGGAAGGAGTCAGCAAAAAATAAACCCAGAGCGCGTTAAACGCGACTCTGGGTCGTATTGTTATATCCCTAAACAGGCAGACAGAGTTCCATACGATTTGTTAGCCGCTTTGGCGCTAGCCACGGTTCCAACGGTCAGCCGGGGCTAATTGCCCAACCAGCTAACAAGATTTCACCCAATCGTCTCTATCCACCTGCCTAAACAGGAAAAGAAACTCGGGGCTACGCCGCGAGAACTTCTTTGACCTTGTCGCAGACCTCTTTGAAGCCAGCTTTGTCATGGATCGCCATTTCCGAAAGCATCTTACGATCCAATTGGATACCGGCCTTGTTCAAACCGTAGATGAATTGGCTGTAGCGAATCCCGTGTTGACGAACCGCAGCGTTGATACGAACGATCCATAGGCGGCGAAAGTCACGCTTGCGGACGCGACGATCGCGGAACGCATACACACCAGCCCGAAGCAATGTCTCCTTGACGCTTCGTGTCAGTTTACCGCGTCCGCCGCGGAAACCTTTGGCTCGTTTAAACAGACGCTTTTTAGATTGCCGACGTGCTGAACCTTTGGTGGTACGCATTGCTTTTACTTCCTAATGGTTGGATCGAATGCTCGAGAATACCGTCGTTGCGATATGGGTTGTTCGAGCTTTTCGTCGCCTTTCTGACCTCAGGCCCCCGTCAGTTCTAATGCTGCGGGTGTTTTGCCTAGCCAGATGGATACGGTTCGACTTTGGGGTTTTTGAAAAAATGGAAAAATGGAGTGAGGTTTGATTTAAAACGCGATAGCGAATAATGCTCTCGTGCTTAGTTGCTGTAGCCGTTCAGAGCGGCGTGGATGGTTGGTTCCATCACGCTGTCCAACGCAGTGGTGCCACGCAGGTTACGACGACGCTTTTTGGTCAGGCCTTTAGCCAAGTGACTTGTGCCGGAGGAGCGATGCATTGCCTTGCCAGTTGCTGACAAGCGAAATCGCTTTTTGGTGCCCTTGTGGGTCTTGATCTTGGTACCCATTTGTGATCCGCAAGTGATAGGGTGGGTGGTTTGTTAAACAACGGTTCGATCGAACACTTCCATTAGGGTCCTGATCGAACCGCGAAGCTTACCGAATCGCGTTTATTTCCGAAAGTCCTGCTAGGAAATTCGTGTCGCCAACACGGCATTCATCTCGTCGGTGGCCGCAGAAACGGCATCCTGCCACCGAGATTCACCGTATTTTTGCGAATATTCGTCGCGACGATGGGCAAAAATCAGGTTTCGCGAGTTGTTGACGATCGCCCCCATTCCAGCGTCGTCAAATCCCGCAATTACGTCTTTTGCCGTCCCACCCTGGGCACCGAAGCCCGGAATCAAGATCCAACTGGTCGGCATCGCCGCCCGCATCTCGGCCAATTGCTCGGGATAAGTCGCCCCAACCACCGCTCCGATTGGTCCATAGCCACTCTCGCCAATCCGCCCTTGATTCAATTCCTGGACCAATTCGGCCACGCGAGCGTAGATGGTTTGCCCGTCCGTCACACGATCCTGCAGCAGCCCCCCGCCTGGGTTGGATGTTTTGACCAACACAAAAACCCCCGCCGCCCGTTCGTCACACACGTCGACAAACGGTTCAAGGGAATCGCGGCCCAAATAGGGACTGACGGTCAACGAGTCGCTGCCCCACGGACTGGCGTCCCCGGCCCCCAAGTAGGCCTTAGCGTAGGCCGTCGCGGTGCTGCCGATATCGTTGCGTTTTCCGTCGGTGATCACCAATAGCCCAGCGTCCGACGCGTAACGGATCACCTGTCCGAGCGACACCATCCCGGCCGGTCCGAGCTGTTCAAAGAAGGCGGCTTGAGGTTTCACACACGCGACTTTGTCTTTGACGACATCGATGATGTCACAGCAAAATTGCGTGTACGCCGCGGCTTTTGCATCGTCAGCCCCGCTTTCGGCAATTTGCTGGATCG
>NZ_ANOG01000851.1 GCF_000346295.1 Rhodopirellula maiorica SM1
AGGTCGCTCAAGCGTTTCGCTCGAAACTCCCTCATCTTTGAAGATTCCGGTCACATCCCAATTCCGCGTTCTCGCGGCGTCCAGACACATTTCGACTTGGGCATCACACGAACTCATATCTCCTTCGCGTGTTCGACACTGCCGAGCGTAGACTGCAGCTGCAGGTTGCTGCAGACTACCAGTGGCTGATTGATTCGATGACGCCTTCATATGATTGCACCCTATTCGCTGGACCAAGGTCCAGGCGCCCGCCACTCGCCCGCAGCGTCTTTGTTTCGGACAATCGCGTCTGCGATTGGAAGCAAAAAACCTCTGAGTTCTTCCACAACATCAGCGAGCGATGTGACCGGCATTGGCAGCTTTGACTTTCGCAAAAAACCCGACCACTGGGCTTGTTTGTTCCTGTCTGCAAAGAAGACCTCGGTCAACCCGATCGGCTCGGTTTGAATCTTGGTCTCGCGTTCGCAAACGTCATTTTGATCGCTGTGGATAGGGTTTTTCCGTCGAAATCAAACTGCCTCGATAGAATCAAGATGTCATAGAAGTCTTTCATGCGACTATTGAGTTGGCCGAGTTGGGTCATTGCTTCAAACTTCTCGGCGATCACGGTCTCCCGCGGATAGCCAGATAGCTCGGGTGTTTCAAAGTCCAGCATGCCTGGGTAAACGATTGCAGTCGCACTCGGATGAATCACATCGCCAAACCCGATGTCAATCTGCATTGGTACGCGCGCGTTCTGAATCGTCGCGACGAACGTAACACGAACGCCCTCGTAGTCTGAATCTTCTTTGATGACGATGCCCTTGACTGTCTCGGGGAGAAAGACAATTCCATCCTCTGCTACTGATTGCTCACAAACCGATCGCATTATCTCAGTCATTGCATCAACCGAGTTTTCAGCGTGTGCAAGCAAGTCGATGTCACGAGTCGCTCTTGACTGCGGTGCTCCCCACACAGCAAACATCAACGCGCCCTTTAGCACAAAGCGATCTGCGTACGGGGATTGTGAAAGCCGAAATAGGAAACGCTCCATCGCAAAATACGTGAGCAATTCTTGAAAAGGACGTCCGCTTTGTTTGGACTGATTCATCAAGCGACCGCGAACAGACGCAGCCATATCGCGTGTCACGCAAGTGCCTCCAGATAGGGGCGGATCGCTGTAGCAGCGCGTAGTTGTTTCGCGTACTCCATGATCAGATCAACATTCCGATTTTGCTGCGATCGATAGGCTTTCACTGATTCAACCACTACGTCGATACCGACTTCATTGCGTCGACAGAAGCAATCTACAATCGTCTTTTCGCGGCAATAGATTCGAACATCGATGTCGTCAACGCGGTGCTCTTCGATTCCAATGCGATAGGCAACATCTCGCAGCCTTGCTGCTCGAATCGGAGGATAAGCAAGCCGCGGCGGTTCGCTATTCCTCGGTACGGCGATCCATACTTCATGTGGAATTTGCGTGGTCAGCTCGTGAAAGGCGAGCGCTGATAGAAGGTATAAGACTCCGTGCGGAACCTTCTGTGCGACAGTGACAAGGTCGGGCGACCCCAGCGGTGGCATGTCTGCGAGTCGGTAAAGACCGCGGGCGAGCTGCTCGAGTTGTCCCGTGTCTCTGAGTGAATAGAGCGAGTTTCGAGAGATGCCCAGACGGATCGCATCAGCCATCCGAATC
>NZ_ANOG01000852.1 GCF_000346295.1 Rhodopirellula maiorica SM1
ACTCGTTTTTTGCACTGTGACAACCGTGGCAGAGGAACCGATCGATTTTGCTCACGACATTGTGCCAATCCTGCAACGAAACTGTGTCACCTGTCACGGCGGTCGCGAAGCCGAAGGCGACTTCTCGATCAATACTCGCGGCTTGATGATTGAATCCGGGATGGTCGAACCGGAGGACTCGTCCACTTCGGAACTGATTCGTTTGATCACCTCGGACGATCCCGACGAACAAATGCCGCCACCGGATCGGCCTCGCTTGAGCGCCAACGAAACCACTCGGCTACGCCGCTGGATCGATCAGGGGATGCCGTGGGACGATGACTTCACCTTCGCAATTCAAAATTACGAACCGCCGCTGCGGCCGCGCCGTCCCGAGCTGCCGCCGGCAATCGATGGACGCGTCAATCCGATTGATCGAATACTCGATGCTTATTTATCCGAGCATGGTTTGCCGACGCCACCGCCGATCGACGACGCGACGTTCTTTCGCCGTGTCCACTTGGACTTGGTCGGTCTGTTGCCGACTGCCGATGCACTTACCTCCTTTCGGAACGATTCGTCCGCTGATAAACGAACTCGTCTGGTGGACGAGCTGCTCTCACGCGATCTTGACTACGCCGACCACTGGTTGACGTTCTTCAACGACTTGCTTCGCAATGACTACAGCGGCACCGGATTCATTACTAAAGGACGTCGGCAAATCAGCCGCTGGTTGTACCAATCTCTTCTCCAGAACAAGCCTTTTGACCAATTGACTCGCGAACTGATTGCTCCCACTTCGGACGAAAGCCGCGGTTACATCGATGGCATCAAGTGGCGTGGCACGGTTAGCGCAGGGCAAACGCTCGAAATCCAGTTTGCACAAAGCGTGTCGCAGTCCTTTCTCGGCATCAACATGAAATGCGCCTCGTGCCACGACAGCTTCATTGATCGATGGACACTCAAAGAGGCTTATGGATTAGGAGCGATCTATGCAGAAACACCTCTGCAACTGCACCGCTGCGACAAGCCAACCGGGGAAACGCAGCAAGCATCGTGGTTGTTTCCTGAACTGGGTCAAATCGATGCCTCGGCGCCTCGCGAGGAACGATTGCAGCAGCTAGCGCAGCTGTTAACCCATCCCGAAAATGGACGTTTCACGCGCACGATCGTCAATCGGCTGTGGTACCGTTTGATGGGACGAGGCATTGTCCAACCGCTTGACGCAATGCAATCGGAACCGTGGAACGAGGATCTGCTGGACTACTTGGCCGTTCATTTCGCCGAGCATCAATACGATTTGAAAGCGACATTGCGGCTGATCGCGACCTCGGCAGCCTATCAATCGAAAACCGAGATCAGTGAAGACGAATCGGCGATGGGCGACTATGTTTATCGCGGCCCCCGTGCCCGCCGCATGACCGCCGAACAGTTTTTGGATGCGGTGTGGCAGTTGACAGGTAGTGCTCCGAAAAAGTTTG
>NZ_ANOG01000853.1 GCF_000346295.1 Rhodopirellula maiorica SM1
AAACAGCGGATTCATGATCCCGAACTGAACGTCACCGCCGACAGCGTGCTGATTCTGCGGAGTGCCGGCCCGCTAGGAGCGCCTGGTTTCCCGAATGGGGCATGTTGCCGATTCCGAAAAAATTGTTGCAGCAAGGGGTGCGCGATATGGTGCGGATCAGCGATGCGCGGATGAGTGGAACCAGTTATGGGACTTGTGTTCTGCATATTGCACCCGAGAGTGCTGCCGGGGGACCGTTGGCGCTGGTGCAAACCGGTGACGAGATTGAAATCGACATCCCCGGTCGACGTATTCATTGGCATGTCTCGGACGACGAGATCGCTCGTCGTTTGCAACTGCACCCGGAACCAAAGCCGCTAGCGAATCGCGGTTATCTGCATCTGTATGCCAAACATGTGATGCAGGCGGACAAGGGATGTGATTTCGACTTTTTGGTCGGTCGCACGCCTGGCGCAGAACCTGATATCTTTTAGTGCCTTGGACCGGGCGAATTTTTAAGCAGAAATATTTCCTTGCGAGACCGACATGAGCGATGATCCCAACCCGTTCGCACGCCCCTCGAGCGAATCGAATCCCTACACACCTTCGTCGTCCTCCGATTCGATCGGCGGCGCGGGCGCGGTTCAATTGTCCGAGGTCCATTCGCGTGGGATGGTTGGCCAGATCCCAATCCTGGGCGTGTTGATGATCGTGCAAGGCGTGTTTATCACGTTGATGGGGTTGGTGTTTGGCGGGTACGCGTTTGCGATGCCGATGATATTTCGCAGCATTCGCGAAGATGCGATAAAACAGGGAGCCAATCCGCCACCGATGCCTCAACAAATGGAACTCGGCATGTTGATCGGGCTCGGTATCGCAGCGGCCTGTGTTTTGGCCATCGCTGTATTCACGATCTGGGCCGGCGTGCGGGTGATCAAGTTCCAAGGTCGCACGTTTGCGATCGTCATGCTGTGTGTGGGCATGTTGACGTGTTTAACCTGTTACTGTGCACCGACTCAAATTGCATTGTCGATCTATGGTTTGATCGTCTTGCTCAATGGACCGGTGACCGATGCGTTTCGGTTTGCCGAGCGAGGGCATACCGCACGTGAGATTCAGCAAGCGTTTTTGTCTTTGCCGTAACGGTTGTCCCGCTTCGTCATCCGCGTTTATCACACCGTTTGTCCCCCCGTAACGGAATCGACCCATCATGAGTGAATCTTCTTTCGGGCATGCGGACTCGGATCCTAAAAGCTCAGGACCTGCGGGCTCGGGACATTCGGGCAATGAAAGTCCGGGCAATGAAGTTTCGGGCATTCCGACAGAAGCTAATCCGTATGTTCGGGCCCAATTGGCCGACGATGTCGCGGTCGTTCGGCCGACCGGGATTACGGTGGTGGCCGTGGTTTGTCTTGTTGCGGGAATTTTAGGTGGCTTGAGTTCGCTTGGCAGTTTGGCGAATACGCTGTTCGCAGAACGGTTTGCGTCCATGTTTACACCCCCGGGAGCCGCCGGGGAGATCCAGGCCGAGATGCAGCGAGAAATGATGGCGGTGCTTGGCAAGTACTACTTTGTCAATCTCGCCATGAGTGTTGCGGGGATCGCCATCGGGGTCGCTCTGTTTGTGGGCGGCATTGGGGCGATTCAGGGCAAGTTGTGGAGTCGATTTTTGATTCGTCGAACGTTGCTCGTCGCGATCTTTTTCGAAGTCGTGCGAGTCGTTGTCTATTCGCTCACTCAATTCGAAATGTTCCCCGTGACGCAAGAATACATGCAGAAGATTGCTGGTCAGCAAAACGGGGCGATGGGAGGGGATACGATGGCATGGTTTTCGACCATTGGCGTCGTCATCAGCATGCTTTTTGTCGTCGGATGGTTTTTGCTAAAACTGTTTCTGATGATTTGGGGCCGTCGTTATTTGGCCAAGCCGATGCTTGATAGCTACTTTGGGACGCCAGCGTCCTCGCCCTCGTAGTCACCTTCTTTTCCTTTCGCCCTAACGCCAACTATGTATGAATCCGCGATCCAACCGCCTCTAGTTGACCCCACACCGATCTTTGAACTGTTTCGTGGTAGTTATGGTTCCGAGTTGTTAACCGCTGCGGTGGCTCATTTCGATCTGTTTGGGCGGTTGTCGAAGCAGCCGATGACGCTCGAGCAGCTTGGCGATGAGCTGGGGCTTCAGCCGCGTCCGGCCAACGTGTTAGTTACAGCGCTGCGAGCGATGGGGTTGCTTGACCAGCGTGATGGCAAGCTTTGCTTGACCGCGATGGCGTCGGAGCATCTCGTACCCGGATCGCGTTTGGATTGCGGTGACTATTTGTCTCTTGCCGCTCAATCGCCCGGCGTGATGTCGATGGTCCATCTGTTGAAAAGCAATAAGCCACTCGGGTCGGATGACGATTCAGGGACAGCGTTCATCTATCGCGATGGCGCAAAGTCCGCGATGGATGCCGAGGCGACGGCGCGTCATTTCACTTTGGCGCTTGCGGGGCGAGCCAAGAATGTGGCTCCGGCGCTCGCCGACGTGCTGCCGATCGACAATGCCCAAACCCTATTGGATCTCGGTGGCGGCACGGGAATTTATAGCTACGCGTTGCTACAGAAACATCCGCAGCTGCGAGCGGTCGTTTTTGATCGACCGGATGTGCTGAAGGTCGCCAAAGAGTTCGCTGAGACCTACGGGGTCAGCGATCGTGCGGAATTACATCCCGGCAATATGTTCGCCGATCCGTTGCCAGAACACGTCGATGCGATCTTGCTGTCGAATATCCTTCACGACTGGGACGTTCCTGAGTGTAAACAGTTGATCCGTCGCTGTGTCGAGACGCTAAAGCCCGGCGGCCGGTTGTTCATCCACGACGTCTTCTTGAATGATGCATTGGATGGACCGCTGCCGATCGCACTCTATTCCGCAGCCTTGTTTTCATTGACCGAAGGTCGTGCGTACAGCGAAGCGGAATATCGGTCCTGGATGACCGAAGCTGGGCTGAGGACCCAATCCAAAGTGCCGACGCTGGTGCACTGCGGCGTGATCGAAGGCGTGATGGAGTAGCTGCCGCGTCGGGACGCGGTTCCACTGTGGCTTTAGATTAACGCTCGCGGCGTAATCCGTCCGGTTGCGGCGAGTAAAACGTTCGGTTTAGACCGGGCGGCTTGCGCCGCTCCGCTAAAAAAACGTTGGGGCATCGCCCGGGCGTTCAATCGGGACCGGATGAAGAACGAAACTCGCCGCTACCAACGCAAACCAAATCGTTCGCCGCCGGATTCGGTGTTGTTGCCGCCGCGAAGCGGGCCTTGGTGAGTCGGTTTGACAGCGACTTCACGCTGCGGTTCTTCCTCTTCGACTTCGGGTTTAGCATCGGCATCCGCCGCAACGGCTTGAGCTGCCTTGATCGAAAGAGCGACTTTTTGCGAATCGCGATCAAAGCTCAGGATCTTGACCTCGACCTCTTGTCCTTCGCTGACGAAAGCGTCGACCTTCGAAACGCGATGATGGGCCAGTTCGCTGATGTGAACCAAGCCTTCGACACCTGCGGTCAAACGGACGAAGCATCCAAACGGCGCCGTCCGTGTCACGGTTCCCTTATGGATCGTACCGACGGCGAAGGTGGCTTCGGCCGTGTCCCACGGGTTTTCCAACAAGTCGCGATACGACAAACCGATCTTGCCGGTTTCTTTGTCGATCTTGTCGACGGTGACCTTCACCATCTGGCCTTCTTCGATCACTTCGCTTGGATGTTTGATTCGTTCCCAGCTCAGCTTGCTGACGTGAATCAGGCCTTCGAGACCACCGAGGTCGACGAAGGCACCAAAATCTTTGACGCTGCGGACGACCCCTTCCAAGGTGTCGCCGACTTCGATTTTTTCGAGTTGCTCTTTGCGTTTTTCCTCGCGCTCACGCTCCAGCACCGCGCGTCGGCTGAGCACAAGATTGCCACGACGTTCGTTCGATTCGGTGACGATACAAACCAGTTTCTGGTCGACGAATTCCGAGAGGTCTTCGACACGGTACTCGGTCACTTGGCTGATCGGCATAAAGCCACGCATGTTGCCGACTTTGCACTCGAGCCCGCCGGTGTTGTGGCCGGTCACCACTGCTTCGACGACAGTCCCCTCTTCGATGTCTTCCCAATCGCTGACTTCGACCGCCGAACCAGGAAGCGTCAGCACGTACAAGCCATCTTCGCGATTGAAACCTCGCACGATGACTTCGATATTGTCGTTGGGTTTGGGTTCTTCGCCAGTAAATTGTTCAAACGGCACGACGCCTTCGTCAGGACCGCCGAGGGCAACAAACACGGTGTCGTCGTTGATCTTCAACACGCGGCCATGGACACGAGCGCCTTCGGCAAGCGGTTCGCGGCGGTCGGGCATGCCGGCGTTACCGCCCAGCATCGATTCGACATCGGCCAGACCAAGTTCAGCATCCAATTCGGCTTGCAGATCCGCCGACAGTGATTCGCGTCGATTGGGGACGGCGACCTTCTTGGCGGCGACCGGAGCTGACGATTTCGGCTTGGACGGATCGTCGCCCGGCAATCGTGGGGTGCGATTCTTGGGCTTCTTCTTCGCTTTCTTGGCAGTGTCCGATGTCGCTGCGGCAAGCTTTTCTGGCGATACCGAAGGGGATGCGGGCTTGGCAACCCCAAGACCTCGAGACGCCAACGGGCCAGCACCACGAGCGACTCCTGCCAATGGGGCGGATGATGGCGAGGTGGGTGTATCGGCCGGTTTCCCAGCGTTTTCAGCTGGCTTG
>NZ_ANOG01000854.1 GCF_000346295.1 Rhodopirellula maiorica SM1
GAATCGCGTATCCAACAATAGCGATAGTCCCAATTGCGGACGCCCCCGATATGTTCGGGCAGCGAGGTGGTGGCGGCGGCGACAATGCCGCCGGTGGGTGCGTACGTCAACGCTTTCAGCGTAATCAGCGACTGCTGGACCTCGTTGCTCCATCGCCCTTTGAACGTGCACCGGCCGGACCACTCCTGCCACCAAGCAGTGGCATCGTCAAGAGTTTGTAACACATTTTTCTCGAGCGGCCGCGGGTCCTGCGTCCGAGTCCACGTCAATTGAAATGCGGCCTGTTCGTGAGGCCCCAGATGAAAACTCGACACCATCATTTGATCTTTGACTTCGGCGTGTAGATCACAGGTGCAGTAAACACACTCGGGGCCTGCGATCGCTCGGATCCCTCGATCAATTGGCTGGACCCACGGCAAGATCGATCCGTAGTCGAACCGCAACGCCAAACGACTCTCGAGTTCAACCTCGCCTTCCACCCCTTCGACCAACCGAAAGATATCTGATTCTCGGGTTTGCGGTGCCATAAAATCAGTCAGCCGGATCGTACCCGAATCGGTGGTGATTTCCGTTTCCAAAATCAGCGTCCCCGGACGATAGCGGCGTTGCACTCGACGAATCGGTTCGGTCGGCGAGATCTTCCAAAACCCGTGGCTTTCATCCCCTAGTAGCGCCGCGCAGCACGCGGCCGAATCGAAGCGAGGAAGACACAACCAATCCAGCGCCCCGGTTTTGTCGACCAACGCGGCTCCGCGGCAATCACCCAACAACGCATAGTCTTCGATCTTTGAAACCACAGTTAAACTCTCCGAAACATATTGATCGAGTAATCCAGCTGCCTGCCGCTGCCACCCCGATTTACCGCAAAAAATGGACCCGGCGACGCCCATACCAAAACCGTCCGCAGTGCGAATTTCAGACCAAAGCGGAAAGATCGATCTCCCGTCGTGTATTGGACAACGTGGTCGATCGCGATTTGCCGCTGGGGATGGTATAATCGCATCGAAAAATGTGGCTTGATCGCGGTTCCTACGGTGAAAGAGACGAGCCGCTGCTGGCGATTTGACATTCAGTCCGCGAGACAAACTAGAACCAAGATCTCTGGAAATGAACGACTCCCCTGAACATCGAAACGCCCCGCCGGCGGGTGTAGACCAGGGGGAAACGTTCGTGCGTTCGTTGCTCGAACATGAACCCCAGGTTCGGGCATTTCTGCGAGGTCTATTGCCGTCTTGGAACGATGTCGACGAGGTGCTTCAGGAAGCGAGTTTGGTCGCGTGGCGTAAATTTCCCGAATTTCAACAGGGGACGGCTTTCGGTGGCTGGTTTTTAACGATCGCTCGCTTCGAGGCACTGAAGTACCGGCGACGCATCGCGAGAACGCCGTTGGTGTTCGCAGATGACGTCTGGGATTTATTGGCCGTCGAGGCAAGCGAGGCCGAGACGCAGCCGATGTATCGTCAACACCTGGAAAAATGCTTGGCCAAAATGCCCGCTGATAAACGCGACCTCTTGCTCAAAGTACATTCGGCTGGCGTCGTCATGCGAGACATCGCGATTCAAAGCGGCAAACGAGAACAAGCATTTTACAAAGTAATCCAGCGATTGCGAGCAACGTTGATCGAGTGTATTTCGAAGTCAATCAGCATCGAAAACGTTTGATTGCACCTGATCGCTGCGAGTGTATTGATGCAGCGGCGAAACAATATTCTTAGACGAAGGACAATGGATTGATGTTATCAGCGCTACGCGCAGCTGCTATCGGGTTGGCTTGTTTTTCAGGCTCCGCATTGGCGATTGCGGAAGATCTAATTTCGATAGAGAACGAGGTCGTCACGATCGGAATTGATCGTCATAAGGGAGGTGCTATTACTTGGCTGTCCTGGCAAAGCTATCCCAAAAACATCATCAATATCGCCGATCCTGGTCGGCTGATTCAGCAATCTTATTACGCTGGTCGCGTATTGGACCGGACTCGCGATGGCCAGCACCAAGCGTGGAGTCCCTGGGCGTGGAACCCAATCCAAGGAGGCGGTGTGGGATCATGGGCTCGCGTCCGCGAAGCACGCCGCGAAGCAAATTCGCTGTATGCGGAAACGATTCCCAAGCTGTGGGATATGCCCGATGAAGAAGCCGAAGCACGCATGCGCCAGTGGACTCAATTCGAACCGTTGATGCCCGATGTTGTTGTGGTCACGTGCGAGTTTACCGCCCAACGAAGCGAAGATGATCGTTGGGGACCGGCGGTAATGCGATCACAAGAAATCCCTGCTTGCTATTTCACACGCAATTTCGCCAACGTCAAAAGCTATCTAGGCGAAGGGAAATGGCGAGTTGAAACGCAGCCGCCAGGTCCACCGTGGGGAAAAGCCACGCCGCCTCGCAAAGCGATGGCCATGTTTGAATCGTCTGGCCAAGGCGTTGCCGTGTTTTCACCCGCGTCGACCCAGCACTGGAATTTTGGGCCGCATGGCAGCGGAATCAGCGACAATCCGACGGCGGGCCCCTGTATGCACGTCGCGCCGATTGATCGAGTCTTGCTCGGCCCCAAGTCGACGTACCGCTACCGATACTGGATCGTCGTAGGCGACAAAGCAACGATCGCGGATCGGTTGGACGCGTTATGGCGAAAATACTCGTCCGAGCAAGTGGAGCTTACGAACGAGCATGATTCGTAAGTAGCGGAGTCTATTTCGCCGCGTTTACTTTAGCGTCATCGCTGTGCAAATACGTTGCGTAGACGCGTGCGATGTCGCCCATGTAGTGGTGCGGTGCATCTTTGGCAGCTCTGTCTAACAATTTACGTGCGAGATCGAGATCGCCAGCGGCGTCGGCATACAGTCCCAGGTAGAAATCGCCATAGAAGGCGGCGTCGGCCCGCTGCGGTGTGCCGACTTTCGTTTCGTTGACGCGGGCGTTGACCGCTTCGGTGTCGCCGCTGGACAACATTTCTAAGATCTGTTGCATGGGAATCCGCGGATCGCCTGGAGCTGGCAAAATCAACTCTTTGGCTTCCTCAAACGACTTCACCTTGGCGACGCACAAGAAGTGCCACGCGGCGTTTTCGACGTCGTTTGGATTGACGCTGCGATGAGACTCGAACTGTTTCGCCGCTTCGGCATAGTTTCCGGAGAAATACAACGCGATGCCGCGTTGCCACAGCTCAGGCATATCGTCAGGAGTCACATTGACATAACGGTTAAACAATCGTGTCGCCCATTCGACTTTGCCACTTCGCAGATAGATATCTGCGGCCAAGCGAATGGCACGAGCGTCGCTGCTGTGTTGGCGAACGATGGCATCGGCCGATTCAATCGCGAGATCACGATTGCCTTCCTGCAGCGCTTTCAGCCCCGTCGCTCGCAGCGACGAAATCGTCATCGAACTGGCATCTTGAGCGGGGCTGGCCAACGAAAGACAAGTCACTTGCATTGCGAGCGACGCAGCAACGCCAAGCAAAAACAAAGTCGAGTGGCTTTTTGAGACGAGACGCAATTGCATTTCCAAGGCCTCAGCAGATGGGAGAGTGGAATCAGTCAGCGGAAACCGGTGCGACGATTTCAAGAAGTTCGATCGCCGGATCGCCATCGCAATAGATTAATGCAGTCCTCCCGAAAAGCGTGTCCCCTTTTTCGACTTGCATGATAGAAGCCAGCGAGGGGCCCGCACTTACTCGCCACAATCCGCACAATTGGACCTGGCGAAGCACATTGTGCTCGATCAACACGCGGCCCAGCGGCGTTGTTTCACTCTCAATCCGGCTCCACACCGGTTCGCTCAATTGGTCGACGTTCAAACGCACGATCCCGTATTGAACGATTTTCTTGTCCTCTTGGGTCACCAACGTGATTTCCCGCGAATACCAATTGGCAACGCGTTTGGTGCGGTGCACGACGACATCGACCTTTTGTCCATGAAACGCCTCAACCGTCACGGTCATATGCTTGTTGTGATCAAGCAATTGATCAAACGGAGGTGGCGCGGTGTCAATCGACTCGAACGAAGCCAAGTCCGAAGAAAGGCGAATTGCCGCATCGCGATCCGCTTCTTCGGTCAGCGAATAAAATTGACCAACAAGATGCTCGATTTCGATACTAAGTTTTTTAGGCGACATCGAACCCTTCATGTATTCGTGTTTTTCTGTCAAATTCGCTGCTGTGCGGTTGCCAAGCAGTTCGTTCGGTGAGCGGTCGGGGCTAGTCCAATGCTGTTTTCAATGGATGTGTGTTCGCATCGTGTCAAACAACAGGCAGCGAGTTCACTGGGACGGAACTCAACGAAATGACGTTGGGCGTCGGAACCTCGGGACGTTCCAGCACGGTATCCACCAAGAAATAAAGCAATCGTCGCAGCGATTCGGGCTGAAGTTCGTCGGCGACCATTTCGGCTCGGGCTTGATGCTTGTCGACCAATTGCATTGCGGTGTCAAACACGCCCGCGGAATGATAAAGCCGCGTTGCGATTGCCAGTCGTTCGGTATCGCTGTAGGCGTCTGGGTTTTCGACCAAATTGATCAACAAATCCCGTTCGTCGCCCTGTAGCGATTCAAGTGCGAGCGCCCACAGAATCGTGGGGCGCCCACCAAACAAATCGCCACCGGCGGCAAGTTTGTTGTTTTCATCGCCGGTCCAATCGCCGATATCGTTCAAGATTTGGAAGGCCACGCCAAGGTTACGCGAGAAATCGCGAATCGGTTTGCGATACGCTTCGGCGTCACCGGCCAAACGAATTCCACTGAACAAGGCCGCCTCGAATGCCGGCGATGTTTTTAGTGCATAGACTTTTAATGCATCCAGCGGCGACAATTGTCGGCTCTTGGAATCACGCCAAAGCAGTTCCGCCCCTTGGCCTTCGGCCAATCGCGTGTGGGCCGTGGCCAATGCATCGAGTACATCGACGCGGGCTTCGGATGAGATCGAGTCGTCGGCATCACGCCGGCTGAGCAATCGATAACCCAGCCCGATCAGATAATCGCCTACGTTGATAGCCGTGGGTAAACCAAAGCGGTGATGCACCGCCGGTTGTCCATATCGAAATGCATCATCGTCTTCGATATCGTCGTGTACCAAACTGGCTTTATGGAACGTTTCGATACTCATCGCGGCCCGGCGGACGGTCACCGGCAACGCGCCCACTGCCTCGGCACCCTTTTCACTGGTGCAATCGCCACCCATCATCGCGTCGTACGCCGCCAACGTGATGAACGGACGGGAATGTTTCCCTCCGCGAGCCAAAAAGTCGTAGGCGATATGTTCGGTGGCGGCAATCGTATCAAGTTTTGCAATCGAATCGACGGTCACTGCGTCGCCACCTAGCGGCGACTGGTCGCGGACGCGTGGTGCTAATTCGTTCATGGCATCGGCAGCAAACAGCTCGCTTGCCGCCCGCATTAAATGAACATAGCTTTTCGTTTGCTGGGTTGCCGGAACGTAGGGAGTCCGGATCATCTGCTCGACCCAAGACTCGTCGACTTTGGTGTTGCGGCAATCGCTGCTTAACAAAGGCACCGCCATGCAGGGGATACCCGCCAGCAGAACTTTGTCGATCGCTTTTTCTAACACGTTCAAACAGGCAACACCGACGACGGCATCGACATAGCCACCGATAATGATTTTCAGCACGACGGGCGAACCCTCGGCGACCAAAACGCGATACCCCATCTCTTCGGCGATCGAACGGAAATCGGCGATGCTGCAGGCCCCGCACTCTTTGCAGTTCATGCCGAATTGGTCGTATTCCGCCGGACACCCTTCGGCATGTTTCAAGCAATGCGGCAGCAGGAACAACCGTCGCTCCGGTGGCACCGACGCCAATTGGTCCTTCCAAAATTCGCTACTGATCATCACCATCATCCACCCCAAGTAGCCTTCGGGCAGGTCGGCTTCTTCGAGGAACCGCCGAGCGATCTGTTCCATCTGGTCTTTGGTCAGAGGGACTGAGCGATCGATTCGCTTGGCGACTTCGGCGCAGCGTGATCGTAAACTTTCGCGAAGTTCGAGCGTCGGCGGTACGTCTTTGAGGTGGCTTGTTTTCCGGCGCGTCGGTCGCGCCGCCGATTCGGCGCCGTTATTCGCCGAGCTGGACGTATTATTTGCAGTGGTTGCGGTCGACAAACCAGATTCCTTAGGTGGGATCATCAAGGGATGGAGCCGATGGGATCTCTTGCCAACTTTAATCCAAATCGGATCTCAGGAAGCTCGATAACGCAGCGACCGTGAATACGAGGGGATAAAGTTTTTCGTGGTACCAAAGTTTGGCAAAATAAAATCCAATCGGCCAAGGCACACGATGACGTCCATCGTGGACACTTTGCAGTAGGAATTCAACGCCACGGATTATAACTTGTTTCGGGTCGTTCTTCCCAGCAGTCGGGCCGGTTTGAGCGAACTCGATGGAATCCTTTGGCATTTTTCCATGATCATTCGTACTAAGACGTCCATTTTTACTGTAAATTGCCGTTAACGCTTCGATCGCGACCGCGGTTTCTTCGACACTGCTGGTCAAATCCTCCGCAGCCTGAACGCCAGCGTCGCGGAGACGATCGCGTTTCATCCAGGGTAAAATGGACGCCCCGCCGCCCCATCCGCCATCAGCGTTCTGGTTACTGCAGAGGTAGCTTGCCCCCCGGCGGATTGCTTCGTCACTCAAAAAACCGGCCGCTCCCGCCAATAACACTCGCGACGTCCCGTAGACCGGGTTGTCTTCGGCCGGGTGATCTTGATTGCCAAACCAAAGTGGCAGCCAGCTGCCGTCGTCGGCTTGGTGGCGCGTCAAAAATCGTTCGGCTTTCTGTTTGCTCGCGTGGTTCAAGCCATTTTCACCAAACGCTCGCAAGGCGTGAGCGGTCAAATCGGTGCTGCTGCGATCAAACGGCAGTTTGCCCCAGCCTCGACAAAACGTCGGCCAACCGCCATCCCGGTTCTGTAGATCAATCAGCCACTGCCGAGCCTCGCTAATCGCGGTGTCCATCCGTGCGACTTGCGAGCCCGAAGCATGACGCTGCATCCGTTTTACTGCCAACACGGCCCCTGGAGTATCGTCGCCATCAGGAACCGCACCCGACAAATCGGTCCACCCCCAGCCGCCTGGTTGAGCGCCGGTAAACGGGTGACGTTGACGATGTTGACACCCAAGGTGCCAATCGACTAGCGACGGTGAGAACCACGATCCGTCGTCATCTGGGTCGCTGGCTAATGCCGAGATGGAAAGCGACGTGATCCAGGTCGCCAAATTTGTATCAATCGGCCAACTGCCGTCGGTGTTCATCGAATCCGTTAGGAAACGAATCGCATCTCGGCTGACTTCGCAATCGCCGCGTCCTGTGGCGGCCAGACTCATCAGAACAAAGGATGTCAGCGGCGTCGCTTCTAAATAGCCACCGCTGTCGGGTTGCATGCGTCGGAGCACCCGCATCGATCGATTCACTGCTGCCGCACGAATCAACCGAATCGGCAACCATGTTTTCGAACCATGGAAATGGCGTGCTTGGCCGATCGCGACGAGTGCGGGAATGGCATAGCTGACGACCGGCATTTGCAGAACACGGTACATCGACTGGGGAAAAACCGACGCCTCAAATGGCAACCGTGGAACGTCGTCCCAGGAAACGAGTCCCGCGATCGCCATGTTTGCCAATATCGGAACGACAAAGGTCTTGTCTTTGCCGTAGCGTCGCCGAAGTCCATCGATTTTCCCTTCGGATTTGATGTAGGCTTCAAGCGCCGCAAGTTGATTGGATTCGAGCCCCACCGATCTGCTTTGCTTCGCCAACGACGACGCCGCCAAAACAAGATAGCTGGTCGCGATGTTGGAGTGGCTGCGATCGGTGTCGCCAAACCCGCCGTCCGCGTTTTGCTGCTGGCTAAGGTATTGCATCCCACACACGATCTGGTCTTCGATGGCATCCTCGTTGTCAATGGACCGGGGAGCGTGGATCAAGGTAGCCGACAACGCGCTGATGGCCGTGGCCGTGCTCAACGCGGAAGCCGAAAGCTCACCAACCCAATGTCCTTCGGCCGTTCGCTGCGCCAAAAGCTCGCTGCGTAATTGATCCAGTGTGCCGCGGACGCGCTGACGGAGATTCGATTCCATGAGAATTGGCGGTGGGCGTGGATAGGTGGGTGACAGGCGGTCGGCGATCGCCGCGTCTTGTTGGCGGCTGGCAATGTCAATATTAGCCGTATCAAACTCGGCCGAGTCGATGCACGATTACCACGCCGCCGGAGACGAACGTGGCCGCCAGTGACAGCATCCTACACGCTAACGAGAGTTGTTACAGCGCCACGGTTCTTACGTCGCACTGGTTCTAGTGGGCCATTGAAACCGCTGAAAACGGTTCGATCCGCCCCGGTCGTTCGACACGAACCGTTTCGACGCCGCGATCGTAAAGTGAAACGGCCAACCCAGCCGCGAAAAACAGAAACATATTGACCATCGGAATGATCGTCACATCTTGGAACATCCCGTTGCAGAAATAGGCGGCAAAAACCCCCAGCCACACCAATCCCCCACAGCGAATGGCGACCGAATGGCCTTCGTCACGTGCCAGATTCCAAGCCATACTTGTGATCGTAAGTAGCATCACAACCAGCATTGATAATCCGATCAACCCCGCGTCGACCAGCATCGCTAAGAACACGTTGTGCTGAGCATAGGGCCGCGCGTCCTTTAGTGGCATGTCATAACTGCGAATGCTGTGGTACTTGCTCGAGTGGGCAAAGTAATGGCCAAAACCGTGCCCCGTGATCGGCCGATCCTTAAACATTTCCCACGCCACCACCGCCAACAAAGGACGTAGTTGTATCGATTTTTCGGCGTCAGCGGACGTCAGGTTTTTATCGCGTTTCATCCGCAGCAATTGGTCTTTTAACCCCAGTGCCCCAGCACCGCCAATCAACACCGCAGTGGCAAGCCCGAGTACACGAACCCAGCGTGGCGAATAGACCAACGCAACGACCCCGATCGTGGCGATTGCCCCCAGCCACGCACTACGCGTCAGCGTACAGTAGACACCGCCGATCAGCAGCATGCAGAGCAAGACATAAAACGCTCGCATTCGAAACGTCGAACGAATGACCCCCAGCACAGCAATCGCGAGCGCCCCACACATCACAATCCCGTTGCCGGACGGATTCAGTAGCGGCCCTCGTCCGCGGCCAAAGAACTCCCAATCGGCGGGATCAACGATGTAGCGAGGAAAAACAAGGGCATGTATCCCCGAGACCTCGAAGATCGCCATGACCGCAAGATACAGCCCGAGTCCCAAGAACACGCGATAAGCCCACTTCAAATCGGACTCGGTGACCTCACTAACACGGGCGATCACATACATCCCGGCTGGCATGGCGATGCAGAACAACCACTTTGCAATCGGCGGCGGTTCATTCGGCGGATCGGCGCCGCCGATCATCACGGAAACCAACAACCATCCGGTGATTGCGGCCACGACGGCGTCGACACGGTTGAGCTGCGGTATTCGAAGTTCACCCATCCGCCAGCGAATTGCAACAAATGCAAACATCGCTCCCCACATCATTCGATCCAAGCTCAACTGAATGGGACCATCAATCGCAAAAAACGAGGGGCCGAATACGGTTCCAGTCACCAGTACCAATGTCGCAATCTGAAACGTCCGCCCCGTTTGAATCAGGGGAAGCATCCAGACGATTGCTGCGAGTGCAAACAAGACAACAAGAAACATCATGATAAAAGTCTGCTTTAGCGAGTCGTTGCGGCGGATGGGTGAGTATCCGCACAATGGACGGGGTGTCGCACACTGGTCCCGGCAAGCTTGATCGCCGAGTCGGGGGTTCTGCCGCCCGTCAACATTGCGATCGTACGCGGTGCGAGCCGATTCATTAGCATCGCGGCGGCAAAACAACCCACCGTCACGACGGGGAACAACACCCAGAACCAGGCACCTTTGTCCAACATCGGTCCCATCACGCGTTCCATCGCCGCACGCAGCGGGAACTCGTGGATCAAATACACAAAAAATGCTGCTCCCGATAACCGGATCATCGCAGGATGACGAACTTTCCAAGCAACCATCCAAATCGCAAAACATCCGCAAATGATCGATGCTTTGTGAATCAGTAGACTTTCGACGCTGTAATCACTGGTGTACCAACAATCAAAATCGGGACGCAACATGATGCGAGCGACGATCAAATCGAACCAGACGATGACAAAGCCCAGCACCGTGGGGGTGCTGAAACGTCCAATCCGATCCAGTGCCTCGGTGTGTTGGTTTGCCGCACAGCCGACGCAGAAAAAGAACAAGGTCTCGGTATGTAACAGGTACCATCCACCTACAATGGGAAATGGCTGATAGTGACTCAGCCACAACACCCCAGCGAACGATAATCCCGCAGCGTAAGGTAGACGAACGATTTGGCGGATCACCGGGGCTGCGATGACCAACACCATTAAATCACGCAAGAACCATAGTTGCTCGGCCGGAGGCTGCAGCAGCCACGTCGCCAGTAAATCCAGCAGCGACCATTCCGTCGATTTCCCATCGAAGGTTCGCACCAACAGCCAACACACGGTGGCGATGCAGCCGGTCGCCAAATACGGCACCAATACACTACGGCACCGTTGGCGAAGTTTTCGCAGGTAGGTTTGAACCGACCCGTCATCACTGCGGAAATAAAAGAAGCCCGCGGCAAACGCGAACATCGGAACGGCGAACCGCGCCACACCGCCAATAAAAAATTCTTGAACGACTTGGTTGGCCGATGCGGTTTCAAGCGATGCGGACGATGGTGCAGCCGACTGATAATGGATCGCTACCACAAAGACGGTTGCCAAAAAGGCAACGACTTGAAATGTCTGTTTGGTTTCGGCGGACAGCTCGGTTCGCACGTTTCAGGTTCCGGTCGTAACAGTTTCAGCGATTGCAGGGGCGGCGGCTCATGCGACACCGCCATTATCAAGAGGCGCTTACACTCTCGCTCGCTGAAACATAGTTCACGGTTCGTTGCCATTTCAAAATCTCGCGGTGCAAACCTTGAATTGAACGGACGTGATCGGAGTGACCGTTTTCGAAATTGACTTGCGCTGGACTGGACAGACGCCGTGGCAATTGGCAAGGAAAAGGGCAAGAAGGAACGCCCGAGACAATTTGCCCCGATGTCCCAAAGTCGCGTCGACTTTACTTCACGCTTTGAACAGCAAATGCCAAACGCTGCAGCTCACTCGCCAAATCCACATTGACTACCGCGATACGCGGTGGCAGCTTCAAGGTGGTCGGAGCGAAGTTCAAAATTCCTGAAACCCCCAAGCTGACCAACAACGTTGCGACATCGGCTGCGTTATCCGCGGGTACCGCAAGGATTGCCAAACTGGGCGGTGCCGCCGTCACCACGCGTTCGAGTTCGTTTGCGTCAAGCACCTGGACCCCGCCGATGGTCGAACCGATCCGTGATGGATCGATATCAAACGCTGCGGTTAATTTGAACCCAAGCCGGCTAAATCCGCGATATCTCAGCAACGCATCGCCAAGCGAACCGACGCCGACCAAGACCACCTCCCACTGTTTCCCCGAACCGAGTACTTGACCGATGCGTTCGATCAACGCATCGACCGAATACCCCACGCCTCGTTGCCCGATCGTGCCAAGTGCGCTTAGGTCGCGACGTACCACCGGCGATGAAACATTCACCAGCTTGCCCAACTCTTTGCTGTTGATGGTGGTGGTTTTTGAGTCGCGAAGTCGATAGAGCTCCCGAAAATAAAGGCTCAATCGCCCCACCGCCGGCTGCGGAATCTGTGTTGGAACGTCATTTGCATGATCTGGTACTGGTTCAGTCAAGCGGTCATTCCTTCAAAGGAAAGGCCTCTCATTTACATGAGATTCGATAGCGTTTGCGAACGTTGCCGCGGCATTCGTATTAGCGTAACAAAAATGCAATGCAGCGACGACAATCAAAAGTGTAGCTTCTCGACTGCAAGTAAGTTTGCGGGAAAATTCGAGAATTCTTGAGCTTGGCACCTAATGATAACGAAACTTTAAAACACCCACATTTTTTTAGTCACATTCTTGCGTCATTTCCCGCTTACTGATGGTAGTGACCTACCCAAACCGGGAATTCGGAGGCAAATAAGATGTATGCAATCAATAACACAGAATCAAACGTCAAACGAACGCTTGAGCGGATTCGATCAATGTTCCGATTGAATCGGCGACTAGGCAGTTACCTGACTTCGTTAGAGATCTCGTTCGAGAATCGATCGGTAGTCCTTCGTGGCGAGTTACCCTCGGACGAACTTCGCGGAGAATTGGTCCCAACGATTCGGCAAGCGGGCATCCTTTGTCAAGTTTGTAACGAAGTGCAAGTAAGCTAGAGATCGTCTTGCAAACGCTGGCATCCATTCGCTGTGCCAGCGTTTGTTTTAGAGCGTTGTTCAAGCCCCCCCCCTGCTCGTTCAGCCCTGCTCGCTGTCGTTCGAACCAAAGGTTTATTCGCCTATTCGCCGCGGTCAGATTGCCACAATCCCAGCGATGGGTTTTGAATAAAGTAGAACTCGCTGCCGTCTTCGTCGATGTGGAACCCGTTCTGTAACGTTTCGACATCATAGCGACGCATCAATTCCGACAAATTGCCAGGCGTGTAGCCCACCGAACGGATCTCTTCATCCGATAAATGGCCTGCTGCATAGACCACCTCAAAGCGGTTCTCAGGTGAACCATGGACCAAGTGGGCAGCCGCCGAAAGATTACCGGCCAAATCTTCATTCTCGGCGACCAAGCGGATTACTTCGGTTCGGGTGCGATATCCATATTTTCGAATCAGTCGATCAATCTGTTCGTCTTCGCCGAATTCTTCGACGGCGGGCCCCAACACGGTTAATCGTCCACCATTGGCGATTGCCAATCGAGTTCGGTAGATCGCTTTGTTGCCCAGCCATGTGCTTTTGAACTCATTTGGATCGAGGTAGGCGACTACATGTTTGGGCGCCCGAGGGATCATCGTAATGTTGACTTGACGAGCCAACTCGGCGGCCTGGAAGAACGTGTCGTGATCATCGCCAATGAACAGCCCCCGCGTGTGCAAGCTGCGATCAGGCAGTTGTTCGATCACAGTCAACGCATAAACCAATGGCAAGTTCTTGCAAAAATGGTCCGACGCGTAATTCAGAATCTGACGCAACGGTGTATTGGCTTGCCCCAGCGTTTGTTCGATGCCGTACACCGCACTTAGGTAGTGGCTCTCGTTGATCCCATCTTTGCCTCCCGTGCCGACAAATACGTTCTTGTTGTAATTCGCCATCCCGATCACTTCATGTGGGACCACTTGCCCGAGCGAGAAGATTAAATCATGCCCTCCGTCTCGCAGTAACTGATTGACCTGAGCTTCCCAAGGTCGGTCGTACATTCCGCCCGTGACTTCGGAAACAAATTCCGCAGGTACGGTGCCCAAACGAACAACATCGTCACGCCATAGATGAGGGCGGAACAGATCATGAGGCACACCGGGAAACATGTGATCAAGCTTGTCCGCCTTCATCGGCGAATGCGTCCCGAGGGCGGGCATGATGTCTTTGACGCGGTCTCCCAAAATCTGGTGACACAACACGGTCAACTCACCGGCGCGGCTGAACAATCGTGTATGGTCGGGCGGCAACAACAACGCCCGCTCGGGCTTTCCAATCGCCGAAAATGTCTGCAAAAGTGCGTTACGAAGGTCTTCGCTGGTTAGAGAGGCGGTTTTCGAGCCCGATGCAAAGAAAGTGGTCATTATGTTCAGCGAAAAGGGTGGGTGAAATGAGAAAGGCCAGTTGGCGTCAACCACCCAGATTGTAAATCACCATGCCCTCGCCCGTTAGCCACCCGAAAAGGTGCGGACACCTTTTTTCGGGTTTGGGCCGACACAAAAACCTATTTAAACCCAACTAGGTTCCCAGCCTTGGCGGTAGGGTTTAGTGATGTAGTGTTGAGCATCGGCGTGATTGGTAATTTTTAACGATTCGGCGTTCCAATCCAATTTTTGGCCAGCGAACCGAATTCCAATCGTGCCTAGCAACACGGTTTCGGTCAACGGGCCGGCATAATCGAAGTGGGAAGTCGTTTCAGCGGCCCCGCGACAGGCGTCCGCCCATTGCGTGTAATGGTTGACGCCTTCGACCACCGGCGACTTGTCGGATGGAAACTTGTCTTCGGGAAACAATCTAGGCATGGCAACGTGAGGAATCACGAGCGATCCCTTCTCGCCCACCAGCACCGATCCGGCCGACGGCAATTTGTAGTCGGCCGGTATATCGCTCAATTTTTCACGCGGTGGCCGCGTGCCCACCCCGTCATACCAAGTGACGTTCAGCGTCGAACCGGCTGTGTACTCGGTACCGGGGAACTCATAGTGCACCGTTGCCCGGTCGGTCCATGATTCGGGGAACAATTTGGGGGCTTCTGCGGTCAACGTGTTCGGTGACCCCAGTTTCAGCGATTTAAAAACGGGATCCAAAATGTGACAGCCGAAATCCCCGAGTTGTCCGGTGCCGTACGCTTGCCAACCACGCCAATTGAAGGGGTGGTACATGCCGATTTTGTAAGGGCGATCTTCGGCAACCCCTTGCCATAGATCCCAACGGACGTTCGACGGCACGGGATCATTGCCACCCGGACGATCCAAATGCCGCGGCCACGACGGTTTGCCGCTCTGCCATGAATGCACCTCTTTGACCTTGCCAATCATCCCGGTATGGACCATATGCACGGCGGTGCGATAGGCCGAATGCGATTGAATTTGGTTACACATTTGTGTCACCACTTTGTACTTCCGGGCCGCCAGCTTCATTTGCCGTGCTTCGTGAACCGAATGGGTCAACGGTTTTTGGCAGAAGACATGCTTGCCCAATTGCATTGCGGGCAACGCAATGGGGGCATGCATGAAATCAGGCGTCGACACCAACACGCCTTCGATCTCATTGGACTTGTCCAACAATTTTCGCCAGTCGTCGTATTGTCGAGCTTGTTGATATTTCTTAGCGGCTTGACCAAGGTGTTTTTCCGAACTGTCGATATCGCAAAGTGCAACGACTTGTACGTGCGGACTGGCTGCGACACCATTCAAGTCGCTCCAACCTTTGCCGCCGGTTCCCACGCTGGCAATGTTCAGTCGATCATTGGCTCCATAGACTCTTGAATACTGAAGCGCCGGCAGTGTGATTGCAGCACCAGCAATCGCAGTGGATTTTAGAAACGAACGACGGTTTCGGGTCGCGGTCATGGTGGGATCCGTGGTTGGAGGGAAATCAGGGCAGGGGCAAACATTCTAACGCAGTGCGATACCCGGGTGTGGTTTGCACATAAAAAATGTTCGATCCGGGATTTTCGACAAGCGGCGCGTAGCTGCGATCAAATTCTCGTTTGCTCGCCAACAATACGACCATCAATGGAATCGCAACGCAAACCAGTCGCAAAATAGCGACGCCCCATTCTGGCCAGTTGCGAACCGCGGGTACTTCGCTGACCCAGCACAGCGCCGGTGCGATCATCAGCGTCATCGCGCCCGCGGCTGAAAGACGTCCAAAGAAGTGGCCGATAAAAAGCACTGAAAACAGACTGACTACAGAGATGCCAATCGTCGCATCAGGATAAAGTGCGAGCTTGTCTTTGCTGCGCCGGATTGCGAAACCGGACGCTAGTGCCGTCCCCAGGATCGCGGCGGTCAGCGGGATCGCCACTGCCCCACCTTTGATGTAACCCGCCAACATCACGCAGACG
>NZ_ANOG01000855.1 GCF_000346295.1 Rhodopirellula maiorica SM1
ATGAGGGGCGAAAGATGGGACACCGCAGACTGGTCTTGCTTTTCTTAATGTTCCTGCCCAACGCATTTTTCTGCCCGGCGCCTTAGCGGCGCAGAATGGAAACGCCGGAAACACGTTTCGAGTGAGCGGCGTCGTCGTTTTACTGAGGACAACGTTGGTTACCGGTTTGGCAGGAAAATGAAGGGGCAGGGAAATGGGCTACCGCACGATGGTTCTGCTCCTTGACATATTTTTGTCCTCGATCTTTTTGTCGGCCTGCGGTACGGGGCTTAATCGATGTCGCGGAACCACGAGTCGAGTACGCGGCGGCTTGGTGTTGGTCGTGAAGCAAGGGAGCAAGTTATTGTCGACGTCCGTTGAGGCAATCCTGATGCCGAGCCGGTCACGGAGAAAGTACTTAAGAAATACGATGTCGACTAGCAACGTAGACGCATCAAGTTGCGTCTGACATCGCGACGTGTCTCTGTGCACACTCGAGTCATCCCACTTCGAATTGACCTTGCCGTCCCCACCGGTGTTTTGCTACTCCCCCAGATGTGTAGCCAGCCGAGCCGAACCAATGCAGTGGCATTTTAAGACGAATGGGATGATAGCATCGCTGGTAAAAAGGTTTTTTAAGGCAGCAATACCGGAGATTTCATGCGATTATCATACATTCGATTCGCAGTGAGCCTCGCGACTATGCTCACCGTTGGATGCGCCGCCAACCCGAATCCTTCGGCCGTCAGTAGAGCACACAAGCTTGGTAGCGGTGCTGACGATACTTACCGTCGCATGCAACATTTGGATGTTGGCAAAACGATGACAGCTCATACCGCCTCCTCTGTACCAGCGGTGAAATCGGGCAGTATCTACTCCACGCCAGCACCACCGGCGTTTGCACCCACCCAGATTGATTTTCAGCGCCCCTAAAATCTCTCTTCCGCGATAACATCTATAGACGATCGGGACGTGGGCGACAGGTCTTAAAGACGAACG
>NZ_ANOG01000856.1 GCF_000346295.1 Rhodopirellula maiorica SM1
TAATCCATCTTCCAGCACACCTGTCCAGGATGCGTCTGTTTCTTGCAACACAACAAAGTCTGGATCGGTCTCTGCGACTGCTTGTAACACCGTGGCGTGCTGAGTGTTTCGCGTCAATACATTTGCCGTCATCAACCGGAACGTTTGGCCAGAGACGGGCTCGGTCGGCCAAAAATACGGCAACAAACTGATCAGCAAAACGCCGCCGACCAGCAAAAAAATCCCGGCGACACGACGCCACCGAATCAGCAACAACACAAATCCCGAACTCAAGATTCCGATCGTTGCTTGAACACGCAAGTGGCTGGCCAAATCTAGCAAGAAATGCCACTTGCCAAACATTCCTGCGGTTATCGCGGCGAGCGATAGAAGTGCGATCGTGGTGAACAACAGTCCGATGCATCTTTTGAACGCAGCTGTGGGGGAGCAAACCAGCTCGCTGCGATGGTTCGTCAGGTTTATTTGTGCTGAATCAGAAGTGGTCATGGGATATTGGTTGCAGAAACAAGTCGATGGTGGCGTCGGTGATGCGGACATGTTGGCTTTGCTTCCGATGTCACCATCACGGTTACTTGTCCGAGGCCGCTGGCTTTTCCGAAACGTCATTCTCCTTGGCAAGCTGCCTGCGATAACCGACAACATAAAGTTCGCTGTCTTTTGGTGCTTTAAATTCTTTGGGGAAATCAGTACCCGACAGATCGTAACAGACACGCATTGCATTCGCGTTCTTGATTTCATAGATCGCCAGAATAGTCTTGCCTTGATTGGGACCCTCTGTGCTGATAAGCGTCATGCGGTTGGGGCTGAATGTTGTGTCGACCGTAAATGTACCGACGTCAGAATGATCTTCACCCTCAACGGTTACTTCGTAATTATTCTTTTCGATCTTCAGCGTGATTGTCTTGAGCGCGGGCGGCGGAATGAAAACACCGCTTAGAATGGCGCCCTTGGGCTTCCATGTTCCGTCAAAATCAAAATCGTTTTTTTCGGCGGTGGTTTTCGCGGGTTTTCCCTCTTGAGCTTCATCCGCGCTGCAATGGTGAATCGATGACAGGCAGAGTATCAAAAGAACGGAGTAGAATCGCATTCGGGCACCGTAGGGGAAAAACGAGAAAAGACTGTGAACCGACGATATTATCAAGCGGCTAGGCAGGAGTCATTCCCTATATTAAATGCTTCGCAGCGACGCCCCATACAGCTAACGGGATTGAACCGAATCATTCCTTCCGTATTGCTTATTCGTCGAAGTTCGACCGATCTGCGAAACAACTGCCCAAATGGTTGAGCATTGATTTTGGATAGGGTAAGTATAGACGGGCAGAGCGGCCGAGGCTGTAGCAAATCGGAATCGCGCGCAGCGACTAAGGCAGCCTAAAGCAACCATGTCCAAGTTGAGAGACTTTATGCAAATAAGGTTGGCGCAATCACAAGATCGTATCGATGTCGATCAGATTTATCGCGAGATCATTTCATCGGCGACTTGGTTGCCCAAGTCGGTCCGCAGCGGCCCCGTTTCGTTTGCCACCGATTCGGAAGGCGAGGTCGTCCACGTCGCAGTTGATGAAACCACCGGAGTCCAAGGTTTCATTTCGGTGTGGCAGCCCGAGTCCTTTGTCCATCACTTGTACGTTGCCCCTGGATTCCAACAACAAGGCTTGGGGACGATGCTTCTACAATCGCTGGACACTTGGTTGCCGCGTCCATGGCGGCTCAAGTGCACCCAAGCTAACGAAGCCGCATTCACTTTCTATACGAACGTGGCTGGAACGTTATTG
>NZ_ANOG01000857.1 GCF_000346295.1 Rhodopirellula maiorica SM1
CGACGATTGCCCGCTGCTTGACTCAATGTCTTGGTCAAGAGATTTGGATACCGAACGCCATCTTGACGACGGCAACTTGATCAAGCTGCAAGACGATGCATTTCATCGTCCCGCACCGGTCCCTGAGATTGCCAGTGACATTTTGAAAGGCCAAGAATGGGACAACCGCTGGACGCGGATTCGTCGTCCCACCGTGGTGGTCGGGGGCGAATTGGTGATGGAGAACCTAGAAGTCCGTCACGATGCACGATCGAATATTTGTGAAGCTCCGCTGCAGATGAAGAGCAACTGCGGATGTCTGTTGATCGACGACTTTGGCCGGCAACGCATTGCGCCCGAGGAACTGTTGAACCGATGGATCATTCCGCTGGAAAATAAGTGTGACTATTTGACGTTGCCGACGGGAAAGAAAATCCAGATTCCGTTTGAGCAGCTGATTATTTTCTCGACCAACATCGACCCAAACTCGCTGGTCGATGAGGCATTTCTGAGACGAGTCCCCTACAAAATCTTCGTCTCCGACCCTGGTCGTGACGAATATCGCGAGCTGTTGAGCAATGTAATGCGGACATTGGGATTCCCGGAAACGCCACAAGCGGCCGACCATTTGTTCAAATTCTACGAAGACAGTGGTCGCAAGATGCGGCGTTGCCACCCGAGAGACCTGTTGACTCAAGTGGCCAATTACTGCAAATACCGCAAGCTGCCGTTGACGTTACAACCGGATTACTTGGATCAGGCCTGCCGAAGCTACTTCAGCCAGCTGTAGTGTTACGACCCGAGTTTCTGCGAAATTTCCTTTAATTCTGTTTCGACTTCAGCCCCTCCCTTCAGCAACGATTCTCAGTAGAAAGCCGCCTCGCGATGAAAGCGACAGAACCCAAAAAATTCAGCGCCGGCTACGAACCGATCCCTGGTTACGTGCTCGAAAAACTCATCGGTCGTGGTGGATTTGGTGAGGTGTGGCGTGCCAATGCGCCTGGTGGAATCAAAAAGGCAGTTAAGTTTGTTTTCGGAGCTCATGATCAACAACGGGCCGCACGCGAGCTGAAGTCGCTCGAGCGAATCAAAGGCGTCAGCCACCCCTTTCTATTGACATTGGAGCGGTTTGGCATCGCCGACGATCAATTGGTGATTGTCACGGAATTAGCCGACGGTTCACTCGAGGATGTATTTCGCGAGCACCGAGACCGTGGGTCCTGTGGTATTCCGCACGAAAAACTGCTTTCCTATCTGAACGATACCGCGGATGCACTGGACTACTTGCACGAGCGTTATCAACTGCAACACCTTGACATCAAGCCCGCTAATTTGCTGGTGATCGGCGAACATGTCAAAGTGGCCGATTTCGGACTATTGAAAGATTTGCGCGATGCAGAGTGCAGTATCGTTGGCGGTTTGACGCCAGTGTATGCTCCACCGGAGGTTTTTGACGGACGTCCGAGCATCCATAGCGATCAGTATTCGCTAGCGGTGATGTACCAAGAATTACTAACGGGAACTCGACCGTTTAGCGGACGAACGATCGCCCAATTAGCAACCCAGCACGTCCATAACGCCCCGGATCTTGAACCGCTGCCGCCGAGTGACCGACCGGCCGTGGCCAGGGCATTGGAGAAGAATCCGGCTCGTCGATTTGCAAATTGTCGGGCGTTTGTGCATGCGTTGACGAATCCACGTCGCCGAAGCGTTCCGCTGGCAACTCGAAGTGGCGAATTGAGTCATGATGATACTGCCGAAGGCATTCCATTGGGTGTTGGCACCCGAGCCACCGCCACCGAGGACTTACCGGCGTTGGACAAAGGCGAGGTCAAACGTGATTCGCATGTGGTATCCGACGTGTTGGTCGTTGCACTTGGCGGCACTGGCGCGGAAGTATTGCATGAGATTCGCAACCGGATCGCCAGCATGCATTCGGCATGCCCGATCCGCTTGCACTCACTGCTAATCGACACCGACGAAAAGACGCTTGGCGCCGCTCGCATTGGCAACTCGACAGCATCGTTGCCGGCGACCGAGATCGTGCCCATTCCGCTTCGCTCACCTAACGAGTATCGGCAATCGATGTCGATCAAACGACTGGCCACCGTATCGCGACGTTGGATCTACAACGTGCCCCGCAGCTTGTCGACCGAAGGCATGCGGCCGCTTGGACGTTTGGCGTTGGTCGATCATGGCGTGAAGGTGAAATCCGCCATCGCTCAAGTTGTCAAAGACCTTACTCAAACTCGCGGTGAAGAGATTCCCTCGATTTATGTTGTCGGCTCGCTCAGCGGGGGAACAGGCAGCGGCATCTATTTGGATGTCGTGCACTTGCTGAGACATTTCCTTGACGAAAACCAATTCGAACAAGCAAAAATTCTGTCGATGTTGGCAATGAAAGGGCTGACGCGAAACCCATCGGTCTCGCTAGCACACCATGATGCTCAAGCAGCATTGATGGAGATGCGGCACTATTTGCATCCCGAAAATGGTTACCCTGGCGATGAAGGCGCGGGTTGGCCGAGCGTCCCCGCCGCGCGGACTCCACTAAAGGATGCCTACGTGATCGCGAGCAACGAAATGGATCCGAATGCGCCACGGCCCGTTGCCGTGATCAGCGACTATTTGTGGTCCGATTCGACGGGAGCCGGTGATTTGTTGGCCGAAGCCCGCTCGAGTTCCACGGAATCGGCAGACGTCTCGATCCACAAACCCCTATTACGATCGGTGGGAATCGTTCCGCTCGGTGTCGTGCGACGCCCGGAGGAAAAGATATTGACTCCCGCCACTGTGCAACATTTGCTACTGCGATGGTTGGGACATCCTGGGATTGCCAAAAAGAACGCTGAACCGTTGTCGCGACGGTTGCTGCGGCGTACCGGTTTTGCTCAATCCGAAATTGTCGACGGCCTCCAGTCCCCCCTTGGAACCACTTCTCACGAACGTCACCAGAAACTGCAACAACAAATCCGATTCCAGACTCGGGAACTGGGACGGACGATCACGTTGGCAGACGCAGACGGATTGGCGATTCAGTGGGCCAACGAGATTGCCAAGGCGTCCAATACCGCCACGGCTATCGACGAGATGACCAGCGTATTTACCAAGGAGTTGTTCAATCGGCTGTCGCACCGGAGCACGGACATCGCCACCGCGGTTGCCGGATTGCAACAGTTTCATGGCGAAGTGGCCGCAGTGATCCAGTCGCTACGTTCGAATCACGAAACCGCGACCGCAAAATTCCAGTCCGAGACGAACGACCAGAGTGTTCCGCTAACGGCATCACACGCCGAAGCGATCGTCGTAGCGCAACTGCTAAACATTGCAGCGGATCACATCGTTGTTTTTGCCGAACGCATTGATGCCATGATTACCCGGCTGAATGATCTGGCTACCGCATTTGCAGTCACCATTTCGAAAATTGCCGATGGACGAAGCGCAACGGCGAATCCTTGGGACGATATGCCCGATGAAATTTCATCGCAGTTTGAAAGTATCCTCACCGAGCTGCATACATCCGCGGTCAATCCGATGTTGATTCGGCCACTCGCTACCGGTGCGATGGCGATGGATGAAAACGAGATCAAGACACGACTTACCGAAACCGTCTCGCCTTTGGTAGGACGTGCTTTGGCGACCCGAAGCTCCTCCGACGTCAACGAGACAATGACGATCGGATCATCCACATCGGTAAATGTTGATGTCACCGCAACGTTGCCCAGCCCGGCGCATGCCACGCAAAATAACAACGCGTCCTCGGTCACCGATGATGCCATTGCGTCCAAGGCAACATCCAACCCGACTCGCGGCGAACAACCTGTCACATCCATGGCAACCGCACTACAGTTCGCACGTCCATCGCTGCTGGACTGTGGCGGGGTACAACGTTTGATCCTAGCCGTCGGAACTCATTCGGAACAGGTGCGACTCGGTGCAGAGCTACGTCAATTCCACACCGGTGCATTGACCACCACTTTGATTCCGGGGACCACAGCAAAATTGATCCACGAGGCGCAACGTATCGATTTGAATGATGTGATCGCACGGTTGGCGACCATGAACGCTGGCAACGTACAAGTCAGCGGCCGACTGATGACACGTTCGGACATCGATTGGCGAAAGAGCGAACCGCGTCCGCAGGTCCCAACCTACTAGGCTCAGTCTGAAACCGGCTCAAAGTCGCCTTTCGCTCCGCGAAAGTTGTGGGAAAAAGCCGCTCTCGCGAAGCGAGAAACCACTTTTCAGACAGAGCCTAGCTGACGGCAGCGTATTGAGCCGCCTGCTGCAGGAGGCTTTGCGTCCATTAGCCGCTTCGGCAAACGGGAAAGCTCGACCCGCTTACAGTCGACGCTCACTTGGTCGCACAGGCGGCCTTGACGGCACATCCGGCACACCCGCTGCCGCAACCGTTCTCCGATTCGCTGGTGCCACATCCCGGGCCACAGCCTTCGCCCAGCAATTTGGCAAAGTGGCGAGTTCGTACAATCGACTCGTAACGCTCGGTGATCTCTTTGGTGATCGCTTCGGCGGTTTCGTCAACGTCGCCCAAAAAGTGCATCACCAACGACCCACCGTCGAACACTTGATCGACATCCAACAACACAGCGGTGGTTCCCGAGGCGGCCAGCGAAGCGCGGCATGCCTCGACCGCTTCGCGTTTGTGCCGCTCGAGTCTGCGAATCAGCAGCTCATCTTCGTGTGTGGTTTGACGAATCAAACGGATGATCGGCATTTTTTCGCTCGCATTGACGCTTCGTCGAGCCCCCTGGTTCGCTTCACCTAAGATGGTGCCAAGCTCCACCCCCCGAGCTGTTCGTACGATCACCCGCATGCCGTACGAGAATCCCGACGTCGCTGCCGACGCGGTAGGCTGGCCCACGAAAATATCGCCGAGGACGCCGATTCGCACGTAATAATGGCTCATTGGGAAAAACACGCTATAGACGACTTGCCGATTTGGCTCGGCACGTTCACCATGTGGGGATTCTCATGGTTCACGATGAGTGAGAATTAAACGAAACCGAGCGAAGAGCGACTAGAGAGCATAAGGCAAAAAGACATGACGGCCAGTCCCGAAGCGACAGCAACGCCCACAGAACCGCAGATCCAAGTCGATCGATACCAAAAGCTCGCTGAACGCGTCTTGGCCGGTGAGACGATCTCGCGAGAAGACGCCCTCTCTATCTTAACCGCGCCGGACATTGATGTCCTTCCCATTTTGTCGGCAGGCTATCAAATACGCCATCGCTATTTCGGGCGTACCGTCCAACTGTATTTCTTGATGAACGCCAAAAGTGGCCTTTGTCCCGAAGATTGCCATTACTGTAGCCAATCGAAGATCTCGACTGCCCCCGTTCCCAAATACAATATTTTGAAGCGGGACGACTTGATGAAGGCGGCTGAAATTGCTGCCAATCAAGGTGCCAAGACTTACTGTTTGGTGATTTCCGCCCGCGGTCCGAACGAACGTGAGATGTCGGCGGTCGAGCAAATTGTGCCGGAGATCAAGCAGAAATATGGGCTCGACATCTGTGCTTGTTTGGGACTGTTGAACCGCGAACAAGCCGACCGTCTGAAGGCCTGTGGTGTCGACCGCGTCAACCACAACCTGAACACCAGCGAAGAACACTACGCCGACATCTGCACGACCCACACCTACGCTGACCGAGTGCAAACGCTACGGCACGTTCGCGATGCTGGGATGGAAATGTGCAGCGGGGGCATCATCGGTATGGGTGAGTCGCCCGAAGACGTTGTCTCGATGGCATTTGACCTTCGCGACCTCGGCGTCCACTCGATCCCATTGAACTTCCTCAATGCAATCGAAGGCACGCCACTGCAAGGCAACATGGATCTGAATGCCAACCAGTGCTTGAAAGCGCTGGCGATGTTCCGTTTCGTCAATCCAGACCGTGAATTACGAATTTCGGGTGGACGAGAATTGCACCTACGTTCGCTGCAACCGATGGGATTGTATGTCGCCAACAGCATGTTCGTCGGCGACTACTTGACGACCAAAGGGCAAGCCCCGCAAGCGGATTACGACATGATTACCGATCTTGGATTCGAAGTCACTCAAAACATCGAACCGGCAAGTGCGTAACCGTCTGGCATCTCCCATCCGATTGTCGCATAGTTTTGCAAGCCGTCAGCGAAGTTCAAATTCGAACTTCGCCGACAGCTGCGTGGGACACCGCTAACGTTTTGGTCGGCGGGTTATTTCACGACGCCTCGGTTTTTCCCGGTCCAATCGTCGGTGCGGAACGGTGTCAACGCCAACCCATCGCGGCTTTGCACGTTACAGACCGGGTTGTCGGCCCAGGCATAGCGGACAGCAACAGGACTCTCGACGCCCTCGGCCCACACCTCGATCGTCTCTTTATCAACGATCTTGGCTTTGGCAAAGACAAACTTCTTGTCGGCACCAGCGATGCTAAAACCAATCGCATCGTTGACGTCAAACGTATCGAGCCCGCTGCCGACGTGATCAAACTTTAACCTTACCCGATCACCGGTGACCTGCATCGCATCCTCGCTGCCACGGTACGTCGGGCTTTGATGGACGATCGGATAGCCATAGTCTTTGGCCAAAGCCCAGCGTGCCAAACGCGTTCCCACGCCTTGTTTGTTTTTGGGGTGAATATCGTTGGCTTCACCAAGATTCAAAATCACTGCTTCGCCGGTGTTGGGCAAACGCGACATCGTCATCGTTTGTGCCTCGCGCAGTTCCGCCCAATCGCTTTCGCCGGGCGAGTCGACTTCGTTTCGATAATCGGCCAACTGGACCCAGTAGAACGGAAAATCACCTTGCTTCCATTCATCACGCCAACTTTGGATCATCAGCGGAAACAGATCGCGGTATTGATAAGCTCGGCCCGCATTGGATTCACCCTGGTACCACACCACGCCGCGGATCGTGTATCCAATCGTCGGCTTGAGGACACCATTGTAAATGTTTGCGGGACGATGATTCCCGGTCAACACATTGCGAGGTGCTCGAGGTGGGTTGCCTTTTTTCGTCTTTGCCCATTCGGCGTGACGCTGCTTCCAACTATCCATCGCCGCGTCGTGGTCGTAGTTCGCCGCGGTATGATCCCATTTCTCTAGCAATTCGTCGTATTTGCCGTCGTCCTCTAAAACCTTCCGCTGGACCCAAGCTTCCGCCGAGGAACCTCCCCACGCGTTGTCGATCAAGCCAATGGGAATATCAAGGGTTTGATGCAATTGGCGACCAAAGAAATAGCCTGCCGCTGAAAAATCTTTGACCGTCTGCGGTGAACATGCAGCCCAACTCCCTTTGAAGTCTGTCTGCGGTTCTTGCGTGCCGACCTGCGGCACGGAGATCAATCGAATGTTGGGATAGTTTGCTGCCAACGCTTCCAAGTCGGCGTCGTTCGAACCGCCAACAGACATCCCCATGTTGGATTGGCCGGAACAGATCCAAACTTCACCAATCAAAACATCTTGAAACGATTTTGATTCGTCCGCTGCGATCTTCATTTCGTGCGGTCCGCCGGTAGGCAACGCGTCGATAAAAACATCAAAACGCCCCGAATCATTGGCCGTTGCCGAAGCTGAATGCCCCGCAATCTCGACCGAGACGTCTTGTCCGGCAGTCGTCCAACCCCAAACATGGATCGGTTTGTCTCGTTGAAGCACCATCGAATCGCCAAAGATCGATGACATCTTTAATTCAGCGTGGGCTGTGGATGCGAGCAGCAGAGTGAACAGCGTAAGAAGTCGATAACGCATGAAGTAGATTCTCGGGGGTTTTGAAGGTGGGTGACAAACAGAGGTTTTAAATCGTGAATCGCCAATGATAATCAATACGGCACCCGCCGGGGGAACTTGAGGAGCAGGAAACCGCCCTAATGTTCATGAGGAAGCGATGAACCATCCGGATCACGCGAATCGCGAATTCGGGCCTACCGCATTCTGTATCGCGGGGCGGCAATATTAAATAAATGTGCATCCTTCATTGGCATCGCCCCCCCCCACACCGAGGCAACCGGTGTTACTCTATTGAGCCTACGATTTTCAAGCAAAGCGTTGTCTCAGCGGGGCGCTGAGACACATCCGTTTTAATACCCGGCGCATGAGGTACCGCAACCGTGGCCCAAGTCTATTTGACCGCTGACAACGATCCTGAAATGCGGACTGCGAACGAGCGAGCCCGTCGCACGTTTCGCTTCTTTTGGCGTGAACTCTCCTGGGAACGCCGACGCATCATCCCCGGACTTGAGCTGGCGTGCGTGAAAGTCCCCTTTGAAGATCCTCCAGAGCTACGATCGGCCAACAGCAGTGAAGGTGTCGAGCAGATGTGGCTCGGCGACATTGATTTTGATGGCCGAATCGTCTCGGGAACGCTGCTGAATTCTCCCAACTGGCTGAAGTCAATCTCCGAAGGCGACGAAGCCAAATTCCCTGGAAAAGCACTGTCGGATTGGATGTATGTCATCAATGGCCGCGTTTACGGAGCGTTCACCGTCCAGGTACTTCGTGCCAAAATGAGTGCGAAAGAACGTCAACAGCATGACAACGCTTGGGGGTTCGATTTTGGTGACCCTGAAAACATCCACATCGTGCCGCCCGAATGGTTTGCGAACGAAAGCGAGAAACAACCGTCTTCGTCCGAGAAAGCCAAGGGTGGATTCTTCGGCAAACTTTTAGGCCGGTCAGCGAAACAACCATCGACACCGGTACCGCCGGCAGACCCGCAATTAGTTTCGTCGATGGAACATCCAATGGCGGTAAACATGGCCGATTCACTCAACGAGCACCTTCAACAAAATCCCGAACAAGTTCACGCGAAGGACGAACGTGGATGGACAATGTTGCACCAGCAAGCCTTGGCCGGAACCGCGATCGGCGTTGGCATCCTGTTAAAGCACGGTGCTGATCCCAATGCGGTCACCGCAAATGGCGTCTCTGCAATACAACTTGCCAAGGCATTAGGTTGGAAAAAGGTCGTCGATGTGCTGGCCGACCATGGGGCAACTTAATCGCCCCCTTTGCGCTCCGGCCATCACCCGATCAACGGTCGGTAAAGAAAAACGCTCGAAACGAAATTAGCAGGGGTTTGCCAGTACCCAAATTTGCACTAACTCGGCGACCGATTGAACATCCAACTTTTTCAAGATCGTCGAACGTCGCTTTTCGATCGTTCGCAGCCCCGAATCCAATCGCGATGCAATCACCTTGTTGGCCAATCCTTCGACTAGCAATTTGGCGACGTCCATCTCTTTGTCGTCCAGAGTGCCAATCAAACGCTTGGCCTCAGCAACCTGTCGGTCCTTTTCCAAGTTTTCTTGCTCAAGCTGGACCGCCTCTTCAATTCCCTTTCGCAACTCGGCCTGCCCACACGGTTTCTCGATTAACGTAATTGCGCCGCCACGAATCGCTCGAACGGTCGATGGAACGTCAGCAAACCCAGTCACCATCACGATCGGAATCGTGATTCCCATATCACGCAACCGCTCGATCAACTCGACACCATTCATACCTGGCATCTTTTTGTCAGTAACCATGCATGCAGGACGCTTGCCGTTGTACCGGGAAATGAAATCTTCGGCTGACTCGTACGATTCCACAGCCAAATTCATTGACCGAACAAGCTCAACCACGACTTGACGAGATTCCTTGTCATCGTCAACGACATGAATGGTGGGGAGGTGCATCAAAATCAATTCACTCAAAGCGTGTAGTTACGAATGTCGCTGGCAAGCGTTGGAGAAGACAAAGTCGCTGCTAGCAACAATAGAACACATTTCACTAGACCAGACCGCGTTAAATTTGGCTTTCGGCCGCATTTTTTTACGCAAAAACTTGTAACACATCGAGACATTTTCGACGTCGCCGAAATGCTCCCCCCTCAATCACGGGGGCGAACGAGCTCTAACACCAGAGTATCAATCTGGCGTTAGCGCATCAATCAACCGCCGCTACAAATCAACGCGTCTTGAGATGACCGTTCACGAAGCCCCGCCCACCACTCTGCAGGGGGATCTGATTTACTGTGCATTAGTTCGATTTGCAAAATTTGATTCGCAAATCGCTACGACGTCACTCCAACGAAGTATCGTTCACCGTTATCGAAGCAAACGATCGGTCAATCTTACGATCCTGATCGGTCAACACAATCGTGGAACAGACACGTTATGTCGGCACCAAGAAAATTCCATGCCGGTTGCTTGACTCGTCTTAAATTTGCAACCTCGATTTTACAACGGGATTAGCGGCGACGCCAGTAAACCAAGTTGTTCCAGGGCAGCCCACGGCAGTTCCGCTTCGCTGCAGGACGATTCGGGACCAAAACGCCTAAGAAACTGTCGATGCAAACGAACTACAGACTGAACTTTGTCGCCGACACCGCAAGAGAGTATCGGGGCACTGATAATTCGCGTCCCGTCGACGAACTCCACTTTGTTAAGCAGGTAGCCGGGAATTATTGGTTGAGATCCCGTTAGCCGTTTGGGCCAACGCCGTGAAGCATTTCTTCGTATAGGAAAACGCGAATTTACTGTAGCGAAAGTCGCAGAGACTTTCGGCCGTGCGAGTAAAACCGAAACTCTCAGCGAGTTTCGCTACGAAAAAATGCTTCACAGCGTTCCGTTTGGACGCTAGCCCCGGTTGAATATCGGAACCGTGGCTAGCGCCAAAGCGGCTAACATACGCAAAGACTCCTGCCTAGCTGCTTAAAA
>NZ_ANOG01000858.1 GCF_000346295.1 Rhodopirellula maiorica SM1
GCTCGGCAGACGAGAGCCTGCAATCCATTGGGTTCCCAGGCTGGAGCCCGGGAACCAGTGGTTTCGTTACTCCGCTTCGCCATCCTCGACCGATTCGACCTTGGAAACGACACGGCCTTTGTGCAGCCGCGTTTCTAGTCGATCTCCGGCGCTCAGCGAACTCGCATCGGCGACTGCTTTTCCATCCGCGTCCATCGTCACGCTATAGCCGCGTGACAGGACGGCAACGGGCGAGAGCGCCGAAAGTGAGGCTGCGAGTTCACCTAGTTGGCTTCGTGCCACTTTCAAATTTCCATTGATCGCCCGACGTGCTCGCCCATCCAGTTCGTCGAGCATTCGCGATCGCAAATGAATAATCTCCATCGGCTTTCGCAAGGTGGGACGCTGCATCAGCGAGGCCACTTCAGTTTTACGATTTTCGATTACCGATCGAATCGAGCGATCGAGACGCTGTCGCAAATTGGTTGCGGTCGTTTTCAGTGAGACACCGTCGGGCAGCACGCGAGTGGCGGCGTCGGTGGGCGTCAACGCTCGCAAATCCGCTGCGAGATCACAGAGGGTGATATCGATTTCGTGGCCCACGGCGGAGACCGTGGGGATGCCGGACGCTGCGACCGCTCGGACCACCGGTTCTTCGTTGAAACACCACAGGTCTTCGAGGCTGCCACCGCCACGTGAAATGACCAACACGTCCAGGTTCGGT
>NZ_ANOG01000859.1 GCF_000346295.1 Rhodopirellula maiorica SM1
ACCAAGGACATCATCAACCCAAACCACGGTTCGACGAACTTGCCCCTCGTATTGCATACACGGGGAATCGAGATGACCTACAGCGAAGATTTGGCGATGCTGAATCCACAATCGCTGGAGCAATATGATGCGGTGGCGCTGTATGCGAACATCGACCATATCGAAAAACCGCAAGCCGATGCGTTGTTGCGATATGTCGAGCAGGGCGGAGGTTTTGTACCGCTGCATTGTGCCACGTATTGTTTTCGCAACGACGACCGGATCGTGGCATTGATGGGGGCTCAGTTTCAGCGGCACGGCACTGGCGTGTTTCGCACCGACATCGCCCAACCGGATCATCCACTGATGCAAGGTTTCGGTGGCTTTGAAAGCTGGGACGAAACTTACGTGCACCATCTACACAACGAAACAAACCGCACCGTGCTCGAGTATCGTGTCGACGCCGAAGGCCGCGAACCATGGACATGGATCCGCAGCGAAGGCGACGGACGTGTCTTCTATACCGCCTGGGGACACGACTCGAGGACCTGGACCAATCCGGGCTTCCAAAACCTTGTCGAACGCGGCATTCGCTGGGCCGCCAAAGGGAACCCGCAACATGCAGGTGACTTCCTGCAGGACAAAGCGTTTCCGGTTCCTGAAATGACCGCGATCGCCGACGACGTCAAACCGTTTGAATACGAAAACGTCGGTAACGAGATCCCAAATTACACTCCGTCGGACAAATGGGGTGTTCAGGGCAAACCGATGAACATGATGCAAAAGCCACTCGAACCCGCCGAGTCAATGAAGCATCTGGTGGTCCCTGAGGGCTTTCATGTCGAGCTGTTTGCGTCGGAACCGGATCTAAACGGAAAGCCGATCTGTATGGCTTGGGATGAACGCGGCCGATTGTGGGTCGCCGAGACCTATGATTACCCCAACGAATTGCAACCGCCGGGCAAAGGACGCGATCGCATCCGTATCTGTGAAGACACCGATGGCGATTGGAAAGCGGACAAGTTCACGGTATTTGCCGAAGAACTGAGCATCCCAACTAGCATCACATTCCATGACGGTGGGGCCATTGTTCAAAACGCCACCGAAACACTGTTCTTGAAAGACACCGACGGCGATGACAAAGCCGATGTTCGCAAAACATTGATCACTAATTGGACGCTCGGCGACACGCACGGCGGTGTCAGCAATTTCCAGTACGGATTGGACAACTGGATTTGGGCGATGCAGGGCTACAACCAATCCAAGCCGGTTGCCGACGGAAAACCTCAGCAAGCATTCCGGATGGGTTTCTTTCGCATGCGTCCCGATGGGTCGGAAGTGGAATTTATCCGCTCGACCAACAACAACACCTGGGGTCTGGGTATCAGCGAAGAAGGACTAATCTTTGGCTCAACCGCCAACGGCAACCCCAGTGTCTTTATGCCGATCGCCAATCGCTACTACGAGCGAGTTCGCGGCTGGACGCCGTCATTGACGCTTTCATCGATTGCCGACAGCAACGATTTCGATCCGATCACGGACAAGGTTCGCCAAGTCGATCACCACGGTGGTTACACAGCTGCGGCGGGGCACTCGCTCTACACAGCTCGCGAATATCCACAAGAATATTGGAACCGCGTCGCGTTTGTGAACGGACCGACGGGACATTTGACCGGGGCGTTTGTGCTAAAACATGACGGCAGCGGTTTTACAAGTACCAGTCCATTTAATTTGCTCGCCAGCGACGATGAATGGACCGCGCCGATTATGGCCGAGATAGGCCCCGACGGCCAGGTTTGGATCATCGACTGGTACAACTATATCGTCCAGCACAATCCGACTCCGCAAGGTTTTGAAACCGGCAAAGGAGCGGCCTATGAAACGAAGCTTCGTGACAAGAAACATGGACGCATCTACCGCGTGGTGTATGACGGTTCGGATGCAAAACCAAGTCCCGATCTTTCCAATGCGACGCCCCGCGAATTAGTGGCGGCACTAGGGCATCCGACCATGTTGACACGCAAACATGCTCAGCGTTTGTTGGTGGAACGAGGCAAAACCGATGTCACGGACGAATTGATCCAGTTGATTCAAGACGAGTCCACCGATGCGATTGGGCTGAACGTCGGAGCGATCCATGCGTTGTGGACGCTCGAAGGACTCGGTGAACTTGACGCGGATGACACTGCAGCAAGCTCGGCGGTGTTTGCGGCTCTGCGTCACCCATCGGCCGGCGTCCGTAGGAATGCAGTCATGGTGCTGCCATCGTCGACCGCGTCGGTCAACGCCTTGTTGGCCGCCGGCGTGCATCGTGACCCCAATGCCAACACAAAGCTGGCCGCGATTTTGGCCTTGTCCGATTTGCCATCCACTGCGGCAAGCGGCGAAGCAATCGCCCAAATCCTGTCCGAACCAGCCAACTTGACGGATCGCTGGATTCCCGATGCTGCTACCAGTGCGGCAGCTCAAAACAGCATCGGTTTCTTGCAAGCGGTTGCCCAGTCGCAAGAATCCAGTCCGGCAAAACGGCTGCTAGACATCACCCAATTGGTTGCCGAGCACTACGCGCGAGGTGACAACGCGAGCGAAATGGAAACGCTTGTGTCAAGTTTGCAAGATGCAAATCGCGAAGTTATTGATGCGGTGTTCGCGGGAATCAGCAATGGCTGGTCACGCGATCAAAAAATCGAAATGACCCCCGAACTCGAATCCGATCTAGAATCGCTTTTGGACCAGGGATCACCGGGGACTCGAGGTGTGATGGTTCGTTTGGCAACTCAGTGGGGCAGCCAGAAGTTCGATAAGTACAGCAAAGAGATTACCGCCGGTTTTGTCGATACGCTCAGTGACGAAGACGCGCTTGATGCGAAACGGATCGAGGCGGCTCGAAAACTGGTCGCATTTAGCCCCGCCGATGAGCAAACCGTCACGTCGCTATTGGATCAATTGACTCCAAGAACGCCTCCTGCGTTAGCCAACGGCATTATCGATGCTCTAGAGCAGAGTAGTTCCGAATCGCTGGGGCCACAATTGATTGAGCGACTTGCCACGATGACGCCTTCGGTCCGGCTGGCGAGTTTGACGCTGCTGCTGAAACGTCCTGGTTCCACAAAATCGTTATTGGAAGCGGCACAGAAAGGCGAAGCCTCGCTCAACGATCTGGCATTGGACCAGAAGCAATCGCTGGCATCGCATCCCAACAAATCGATTCGCGAAGAAGCCAAGAAGCTACTCGAAAGTGGGGGATCGCTGCCCAATGCTGACCGTCAAAAGGTACTCGAAGAGTTGTCTTTCGTCGCCCATAAAACAGGCGACGCGATCAAGGGCAAAGAAGTCTTTAAAGTTCACTGTGGAAAATGCCATGTCCACAGCGGCGAAGGCTCTGCCGTTGGGCCCGACTTGACAGGCATGGCGGTTCATCCGAAAGAGGAATTGCTCACGCACATTCTTGACCCCAGCCGGAATGTCGAAGGCAACTTTCGTGTCTATACCGTGCTGACACTTGATGGTTTGGTGCTCAACGGAATGTTGGCGTCGGAGTCGAAAACCGCCATTGAATTGTTTGACGCCGAAGGCAAAAAGCACGCGGTATTGCGTGAAGATGTCGAAGAGCTTCTGGCGTCGCAAAAATCGATTATGCCCGAGGGCTTCGAAAAATCGATCAAGCCTGAAGAGCTCGTCGATTTGCTGGAGTTCCTGACCAAACGAGGCAAAAACGTCGCGATCGATCTCAGCAAAGTCGCCTCCGCAGCAAGTGATCGCGGAATGTTCATCCACCCCAACAGCGAGGCTGAACGGCTTGTCTTTAGCGATTGGTCCCCCAAGACGTTCAATGACGTGCCGTTTCAACTGATCGATCCGCGAGATGGCACCGTGCCGAATGTGATTGTGTTACACAGCGATCACAGCCGAATCGTTTCGAAAATGCCAAATTCAGTGACGCTGCCTCTAAATGGACCAGCCAAGGCGATTCATCTGCTCAGCGGCGTATCGGGGTGGGGTTTCCCCTACAGTGACGCGAAAACCGTCAGCATGATCGTGCGAATTCACTATGCGGACGGATCGTCCGAAGACCACGAACTGTTCAATGGAGTTCATTTCGCTGACTACATTCGACGCGTGGATGTTCCGGAGTCCGAATTTGCATTTGATTTGTCTGGCCGACAGATTCGCTATGTGGCGGTATTTCCCAAACGGGCGGAACCGATTTCGACGATCGAATTGGTCAAAGGCCCCGATCGATCGGCACCCGTGGTGATGGCGATGACGGTGGAGTCGCCTTAATTGGCAATAGCACCATACGTTCGATTTGAATTGACCATGCAGCGTCACGAGGACACTGAAATAGCAGTAAACCGTTGGTTACAAATTAGATGGACGTGAGCAATTACGTCCCGTCCGCGGCGGTAGCCACGCGGTGGATCGCTGCCGCCACACTTGGGGCAACAGTTTGATCGAGTGGATTAGGCAGGATCATTTCGGCCGTGGGTTCGTGAACACAGTCGGCCAACGCGTGAGCGGCGGCAATCTTCATCTCTTCGCTAATTCGTTTGCTGCGGCTATCCAAGGCACCGCGAAAGATGCCGGGAAAAGCGAGTACGTTGTTCACTTGGTTTGGAAAGTCGCTGCGTCCGGTACCCACAATCGCCGCACCGGCGGCGATTGCTTCGTCCGGCATGATCTCAGGAATCGGATTGGCCATGGCTAGGATGATTGGATTTTTTGACATCGATTTCACGTGACTTGGTTTCAACAGGTTGCCCTTGCTGACGCCAATAAAGACATCGGCATCTTTCAGCACATCTGCGAGGCTGCCGTGTTGATTTTCACGGTTGGTGTAAGTCAACAATTGTTGTTTTTCGGGCGATAACCCTTCACGGTTTTGATGAATGGCGCCACGTGAATCACAAACAATCACGTCGAGCACGGATTGACAAACGTTTGGATCATGCCCGACGCAGCGCAACAACCGAGCGATGGCGGTTCCCGCCGCACCAGCGCCGTTAATGACCACTCGCATGTCGGTCAATTTGCGGTCGACCACTTTGGCCGCATTGATCAACGCTGCCAATAGCACGATTGCCGTGCCATGCTGATCGTCGTGAAAGACGGGGATGCCGAGGTCTTGCAATTGATTTTCGACCGCAAAACACTTGGGCGCCGCAATGTCTTCGAGATTGATGCCGCCGAACACCGGTGCAATCCGGCGAACGGTATCAATGATCCCCTGAGCGTCTTGGGTGTCCAGGCAAATAGGCCACGCATCAATCCCGGCGAACTCACGAAACAACAGCGCCTTTCCCTCCATGACCGGGATGGCTGCGTGAGCCCCAATATTTCCCAAACCCAGCACCGCTGAACCATCACTGACGATCGCAACCGAGTTGTTTTTGATAGTCAAGTCCCAAGCTCGCGATGGATCTTTTGCGATCACTTCACAAGGCCGTGCGACCCCGGGGGTATACGCAATCGACAAATCGTCCGCCGTCTTGACCGGCATTCGCGCGACCATCCCGATCTTGCCACGCAGCTGCTCGTGAACAATCAAACTTCGCGAAAAGAAATCAGTCATAAGAATTCTCGATGAAAATAATGAATAAACAGGTAGGTAAGAATCATTGCGTGAAATCCCGTTAGCCGGTTGGGCGCTAGACCCCGGTTGAGTGTCGGAACCGTGGCTAGCGGCTAGTTGATTTAGTCGAAATGCAAATCGCATTGGTGAGCCGAGGGCCGTAAGGCACCGGGTAATGCGTGAAACCCGGCCGCTGACGCGCGAGCGGCACATTAATTCAACAGGCCGCTAGCGCCAAAGCGGCCAATTTACTCAATGACTCCTGCCTCGCTGCTTTGCGAAAGTGATCCAACAGCGACAAGCTAATTGCCTTCAGCATATCAAACTGAGTTTACGCCGGTTGCCCCCGTTTTTCGCTGAATAAGCTTCATCGTCCATCGCACGATCAAAGGAAAAAGTCCTAGCAGCACAAAGGCGCTGCCGATCTGCCAAAGCTGGCCGGACGTAAATACGGCACCGATCCCTTGATCCGCCAGCGTCTGTAAGTCGGGAACACTCGACCCCGCATAAACGTAAACGGCGGTGCCCGCCAGCATTCCGATTTGGCTGACCCACCAAAACGTGCGAGTCCGAATCGGAGTCAGCCCCATCACGGCATTGATCACAAAAAAGGGGACTGCGGGGATCAGCCGCAATGTGAACAAGAAAAACGGGCCTTCCTTTTCAAGCGATGCGTTGAAACTCTTTAGCCGTTCGCCAAATCGATTCTGGATGGTGTCGCGAAACAGGAAGCGGCTCAGCAGAAACGCGACCGTTGCACCAGCAGTCGAGGCAAAACTGACCAAGATCAGCCCGCGACCGAAACCGAAATACCAGCCGTAAACCAACGTCAACAC
>NZ_ANOG01000860.1 GCF_000346295.1 Rhodopirellula maiorica SM1
TGCGAGCCGTCGCCCGGTGGTCGAGCGATCAGGATCGTTGGCATCGATCTGCACCGGGGTGTGCGTTTGCAGTACTGTCAGTTCACCGGGTTGGACGGTTTGACCGAGTTGGTTGTGATCACCGCGGATGAACAAGTGGGATTCCGGTGTGTGATTGACCGGTTCGGTCAACACACGCAAAAAGTTTTCTTTGGGCGCCGTACTGCGGATTTTCGTGATCTCACTGAGCATGTCCGCAAGTTCTTTTTTTGAATCGAGTTTGCGGCAGATCGCAGCCGCATCGCGATATCGCTTCACTTCGGCAAAACCGGCGGGATGATGTTTGGCGAGTGATTCCGCAGTGACAACCACGTCGGGGGATTCGGCCGCGAGCTTTTGTTTTGCCTCATCGATGTATCTGGCTTCGCGTTCGGCAGCGGCCTTTTCAATATCGTTCGCCCGTCGTGCTCGCTGTTGTGAATACAGGTATAGCGAGCCCGCCGAGATGCTGGCGACGCTTGGATACTCAGCCAACAACGCAACTTGTTCCGCGGTCCGCTCTGCTTTCGCGGTTTCGTAGGCCGCTTTTAACGGTTCGCGAACGTCATCGGAAACGACTAGCAGTTCTTCGTACAGGGTGCGGTCAAGATGTTCTTGTTGCCGCTTCGTGCGTGCCGCGGAGGCTTCTTTGGCTCGTGCTTCGACCGCAGCACGTTCCTTGGTATCCGCGTCGGTGTACAGAGAGATCCGGCGGTGCATCGGAGTTTTCCATTTCTTCCAATCCAGTGCAGGCTCGAAGATCGCTCGCAGTCGATGGTAGTCCGCTTGGCTGATCGGATCATAGCGATGGTCGTGGCATCGGGCACAACCGACGGTCAATCCAAGCAACGACGTTGAAACAATTTCGATCGTATCGGCGATCGTCGAGTTGATCGCAAGGTCGCGTTCCGGTCCCCCTGCCGCCGTCCCATCGGGTGCCATCCTTAGAAAACCTGTTGCGGCGAGTTGAGCAATCCGCTCAGGCGTAAGCTCGGGTGTGCCCCCCGCGCCATCGACCAGCTCGTCGCCCGCAAGTTGTTCGATAATGAATTGATCGAGCGGTTTGTCATCGTTGAAGCTGTTGATCACGTAATCGCGATAGAAGTAGGAAAATTCACGCTCGACGTCGGTGTTGGTGTAGCCATCGGAATCGGCGTAGCCAGCAACATCCAACCAGTGCCGCCCCCAACGTTCACCATAACGAGGCGACGCTAACAATCGATCGATCAGATTTTCGTAGGCATTGGGACTTGGGTCGCGAACGAATGCTTCGACGCTGTCAGGATCTGGCGGCAAACCCCACAGATCAAACGTTGCTCGGCGAATCAGCGTGTAGCGATCCGCGGTATCAGAAAACGCAAGCCCCTGCTGCTCAAGCCGCTGCAGAACAAACGCATCGATCGGCGTGACGACTCGCGATGAATCGACCGCCGGGATTTTGGGGCGCATGATCGGTTGGAACGACCAAAACGCTCGCTCCTCTTCGGTGATGTAGTCCCCCGCGTCGAGCGAGGCGGGTTCGGCGCGAGCGGTTGGGGCTCCTTGGAAAATCCATTTACCGATTGTCGCAATCTCGCTATCCGAAAGCGTTTTATCCCCCGGAGGCATATCACCCGAGGCGACTCGCTCTAGCAGCAGCGAGTCATCAGGGTTGCCTGCTACAATCGCTTCGCCAGAATCGCCGCCCGCAACAATCCAGTGTCGTAGTCGCACGTCGAGCTCGGCCTCTTTGACCCCGCTTTCGCCATGACAATGAAAACAATGCGCCTTCAAGATCGGCCGGACGTCTTTTTCGAACGTCAGCGATTCGGCCGAGTCTACTGGTGTGGGACTAATGCCCGTGAGGACAACGAACAGCGCAAGCGAGCGAATGGCGTTCATAGTAGGCGCGGGGGTAGGATGTAGCGGCAGCAAAGGCAGGTGGGAAACCCTATCATAAACGAAATTTCGCCGTCGCAGGACAGTAATCTAAGTCTATGGAGCAAGGGAAATCACAGAAATCCGCTGTTTGCCGTTATGGCCAACGCTGTGAAGCAGTTTTTCTTATATCCAAAATGTGAATTATCAGTAGCGATAGTCGCAGAGACTTTCGGCCACGTAAGTAGAACCGAAACTCTCTGCGAGTTTCGCTACGAAAATATGCTTCACAACGTTGGCCAAAGCGGCTGATATACGGAAAGAATCCTGCCTCGCTGTTTATTCGCTTCCGGATGGCTCGAATCCCATGCGATACAGACGCTGGCATGCTTCGATGGCATCCTGGTTCTCGGGGGCTGCGGCAACGTTGACGGTTTCCAGAGGATCGACGTCGTGGTCATATAATTCAGAGCCAACGATTTTGTGGTGTCCCAGTCACGCCACTCGGTGTACCGGTATCGTGCGGTCCGCACGGATCGGCCCATCACAGCGGGCGCATCCTTGTAATACGCAGGGCGTGGATGCTGAGTGTAGGCGGCTTGCTTCACCGTGGCGGTGGGATCCTTAAGGATAGGAACCAGACTGACGCCTTCGACGCCATCAAGCGGCGGCAACCCCGCCAAGCCGGTCAACGTCGGAGCCATGTCGATCAATTCCGCGAGCGAGTCGGTCTTGGTGCCACGATGCTGCATCCCGGGAGCGGAAAAGATCATCGGCACAGCGGCATCGAGTTCGAAGTTCGACGTCTTGGCCCACAGCGTTTGTTCGCCAAGGTGAAAACCATGGTCGGACCAGAACACGACGATCGTGTTGTCTCGCATTTTCAATGCATCCAGTTCGTCGAGCACGCGGCCGACTTGAGCATCCAAATAGCTGATCGCGGCCAAGTAACCATGCCGCATTTCCATCACCGCGTCGACGGAGAGCGGACGCGGGTTCTTGCTCCCAACGATTTCTTGGCTGTTGTGCCATGCAATCCGCGGAGCGTTTTTGGGCCAGTCGGGATTTTGTGGCGGCGACAACGCATCGCGGTCATACATGTCCCAGTACTTTTTCGGCGGGTTAAACGGCGAGTGCGGTTTCCAAAAACCGACGGCCAGAAAGAACGGTTGGTCGTTCGTTTTTCGCTCGCGTAGTGCGTCAATCGCCAGCGACGCGATCCGTCCATCAAAGTAGGCGTCGTCGGGAACGTCACGGCATTCGCACTTGATGTCCTTGGCCAAATTCGGTGGCAGCTTTCCATCGACAATCGGTTGGTCGGATCTGTGCGTGGCGAAGTGCATTACCGCCGGAACGCTCCACGACGCCGGATCCCCTTTCAGGTCATGGACCCAATTGTGATAGATCTTGCCAATGTTTTGCGTAAAGTAGCCGTGCTTCATGAAGTGCTGTGGCAGTGTCACGACGTTGGGCATTTGATCGCGAAAATGCGTCCTCAGATCCCAAATCTCAAGCGTGTCCGGACGCAGTCCCGACATTAGCGATGCGCGCGATGGGTTGCATAATGCTTGTTGACAATAAGCGTGCGTGAACAGTCGGCCTCGCTCAGCCAACGCATCGATGTTGGGCGTCAGCACTTCGGGGTTGCCCAAACATCGCAAATCATTGCGAAGATCATCCGCAGCGATGAACAGCACATTGGGGCGCTCCGCCGCGTTAGCCACGAACGCTGGAAACGACAAACAACTGACTAGAAAAACAACGTAGTACTTCATTAACGATTACCTGATCTAATTATTAATTGTTCCGTGAACCGAGCATAATCACTGAGCGATTAATTCTATAGAGTGTAGTCGATCGTAGGCATGCTATGTTAAGCAGCTAGGCAGGAGTCTTTCCGTATATTAGCCGTTTTGGTACCAGCAGGCCGTTGATTTAGTCGTACGATGGACTTCCTAGTCCGTCGAATACATTAATGACGGACGAGGTAGTCCATCAGCCATCCCTTGCCATAGGAAACTAGTGTTTGTCCGGCAAATTCCTCAGTCACCTCTCCCGGCGAAGCGGGGAGAGGTCGGACGGGCCCTTTAGGCCTCGCCCGGGTGAGGGCCGACCGCGCAACTTAGCGTGCAGTGGAATTCACCTTGCTCGGTCGCCCTCTCAGAAACATTGTGCACCTCTAAACCCATGTCGCTATGCGAATCGATGAGGGATCGGACTGGGCGCAGCGAATCATGTTCACTGACTCGCACTAAGCGTTTTCGCCTTCTTGTGTCGCAGTCGTTTGCTTAGGTACTTTGCCGTTTCGTCAGCGATCACGTTGTATCCCGCCAAATTAGGGTGCCGATCCGAGTACCACCCCGGCAAATCGCCGAGAATCGGATCCAGCTCGTTGCCCATCACTTCGACGCTAGGACCGTGGACAAAGGATTGGACCAACGGATGATATTGGGCGGGAACTTTGGCGAGCGGGTAGCGGCGGTAATTTAGCGAGTTCACACCTTTGCTTAGTTCTGCGGCATACCGTGGATAGATGTCGAAGACTTCTAGATTCTCTGCCGCCGCAGCTTGACGAACCAGGCCGTTGATCTGCTCGCTGGCCTCTTTGCTGGAAAACGGAATCACGGTCATGGGGATCAATTCGGCAGCTGGATGATCGCGGCGTAATCGATCGCACAACTCGGCAAAGTGTTTGGGGAAGTTCTCGACAAAGTTTTCAATCTTCGCCCGGTCGTTCAAGCCATAGCGAATGAAAATGTAATCGATTCCCAGGCAATTTTGAGGCGTGTCGGTCATAGCGGCCGGAATCGAGCAGTCGGCGAATCGTTTCACCGCTCTGGCTCGAATTGATCACATGGCATGAGGGCAGGTCCGCGTCCGC
>NZ_ANOG01000861.1 GCF_000346295.1 Rhodopirellula maiorica SM1
GATCGGAGCGATTACGCCCGTGACGCACAGCTTGCCGACGATCACCGGAAATGCGGTCAGCATGATCGCGGACGGAAACACCGTCGTGGTCAATCCGCATCCATCCGGTAAACGGGTTGCTGCCGAAGGCGTCCGCCGTTTCAACGAAGCGATCGCTGCCGAGATGGGGATCGACAATATCATCTGTGTGATCGCGGAACCGACACTCGAAAGTGCCAACGAATTGTTCGCTCACCGTGACGTCGCGCTGATTTGCGTCACGGGCGGTCCTGCGGTGGGACGTGCGGCACTAAACAGCGGCAAACGAGCGATCGTCGCCGGTCCCGGCAATCCGCCCGTGGTTGTTGATGAGACCGCCGATTTTGACAACGCAGCTCGCTGTATCATCCTGGGCGCTTCGTACGACAATAATTTGTTGTGCATCGCGGAAAAAGAAGTGTTCGTTGTCGACAGCGTCTTTGACAAGATGATGGACGCAATGCGACGAGCCGGTGCCGTCCAATTGAATAGCGAGCAAATCGCAAAATTGACCAGCAAGGCGATCGTCCAGGTTGGTGACGACAATCACGATGCGGCCTGTAAAGATTTCATCGGACGTGACGCCAGCGTGTTGGCTGAGGCAGCGGGCGTTTCGGTTCCTGATGGTACCGAACTTGTGTTTGGTGAAACCGACGAGAATCATCCGTTTGTCAGCGTCGAGCAGATGATGCCGTTCCTGCCCTTCGTACGTGCTCGTGATGTCGATCACGCGATCGCAATGGCGAAGAAGTATGAACACGGTTTCCGTCACACCGCCATGATTCACTCGCGAAACGTCCACAACATGACCAAGATGGGCCGCGAAATGGACACGACGCTGTACGTCAAAAACGGACCCTCGATGTCGTCGCTTGGGCTCGGAGGCGAAGGCTATCTGTCGTTCTCGATCGCAGGACCGACCGGTGAAGGCGTTACCACCCGGCCTACGTTCACACGCGAACGACGCTGCAGCATGATCGACGAACTACGCGTCGTTTAGNGGGACAAGCTAAACGT
>NZ_ANOG01000862.1 GCF_000346295.1 Rhodopirellula maiorica SM1
ATCCGTAACGATTTCAAAGGTCCATGCATACTTGCTGCGGCCGAACTCTTTCGGTGGTGTGATTTGCAAGCCTCGCGGGGTCATTTCCCAAGTTGTCTGTGAGTCGGAGCCGAGCAACCGAACCGACGTTACCTGATCTGCGTTCCAGCCCGCCGTGCCGGTGATCGTAAAGGGCTTTGATGGCTCGGTCATCTTGATCGCGTACAGATTTTTGCCCTTGGTGGTAAAGACAAGGTGTTCATCCGTCTGGTCGCTTTGTTTCCAATAACGAGATCCATAAATCGCATCGCCATTGATCCGTAGCCAATCGCCCATCGCATGTAATCGCTCCAATTGCTCGGGAACAATCGTGCCATCTGCCCTGGGACCAATGTTGACCAGAAAGTTTCCGTTGCGGCTGATGACTTCCACCATCTCGTGGATCACGCTTTCGATGGTCTTGTACTTGTCGCCTTCGAGATAGCCGAATGATGTTCCAAACGTGGTGCAGCTTTGCCACTTCGGCCCGATCACCTTGAGCTTCAGGTTGTCCTTTTCCAAACAGCCGACGCCATCAGGCCAGTTGCGGTTCGCACCCTTATTGTTGACGTAAACATCCTGTTCACGCGCAGCACCGTCATTCATAAAGTCGGTGATCATGCCGCGGAGAGAATCGTCCATGTACTGGATCTCTGGCTTCATCTTTCCGGCCCGCACGCGATTACCGTCGCGAGTGTAGATCGGAAAGTCGTCCATCCACAGAAAGTCGGGTTGGTACTTCGTTTGAATCTCTTTCCAGCGGGCGACGTAGTCATCGACAAACGCCTTGTCATAGCTGAACGGCCCGTACAGCGAGGCGGCCTCGGGAACACGCTCGATTTCTTCGGCAATATCCGGTCGCGGCTCGCTGTGAACCACGTACTTCTCTTTTGCAAAGAAACCTGTATGACGTTCGCGGTGATACGACGGTGCGTATTTGAGTCCTTGCTTCCGCACGGCCTTGCCAAGGTCGCCGACCAAGTCTCGTTTGGGTCCCATGTCGACTGCGTTCCAAGGCGTCAGGTCAGAATCCCAGTTGGCCCAGCCGTCGTGATGTTCAGCCGTCAGCACCACGTACTTGGCACCGACGTCGGCGAACAATTTTGCCCATGCGTCAGGATCCCAGTTCTCGGCTTTGAATTCCGGGATGATGTCTTTGTAACCGAACTCGGGCGGATGCGCTCCCCATCGCTGGTCCATGTACGGATAATAGTGCTGCGATTCCTCGTAGAGCAGCTTCGGCACATGTTCGGCATAGCCGCGACCGCCCTTCTTGTAACCGATCACACTGTACGGTCCCCAGTGAATGAAGATGCCAATCTTGCCATCATCAAACCACGCGGGCACCGGCATTTTTTGCAGCGATTCCCAACTGCCATCGTACTTCGTCGCCTGAGTTTCCTGGCAGGATGCGATGCCTCCGGAAACAAAAGCAACCAGAATGGCCATCAGCCCTCGTAGCCATTGCGTGGTCGTCGTTGTGTGCAAAATCGTTCCACGGGCGGATATCATTGTTTTGCTGTCCTTAAAAGTTGGGTGTATTAATCGTCGTCGAGCCGAAACGGCGGAGGTTTCCATAGCCCAAGTTATCCGCGATCGGCATTACGCAGTTCGGCGGCCGATCCTTGGCGCCCACGCGTGCCGAGGGCTGGATGGGATCAAGTTGGGTCCAGGCAACCGACGCACTCGTGTGCGGCGGCAAATTACCAAGTAAATGTTTTGTGCTGACCTTGCTTCAACGAATACACTTCACTCAGTTTACCTTGGGTATAAATGCGGAAATTGGTGTTTTCGGTCGCCCGAATCGTGGCGATGACCAGATTGCCGTTCTGCCACTGAATATCCACCTCCAAACCGCCTCGTGCCCTCAACCCGCTGACGTTGCCATCGGGCCAAGCTGATGGAAGTGCGGGTAACAAGTGCAGGATGTACGGCGCCGTGGTCAATGCTTTCGGCGGAGCGAGCGGAACAAAGTGATTGGGTGATTGGGGATCACTTTGATAGGCCACAAACGCGGCATCGGAAATGTCACTAGCATCATTGTCGATGCTTCTCAGATGGCTTTGCAAAAGCATCTCACAGACTCCGGCTGGTCCGCCAAAATTTCCGTCGATCTGAAACGGTGGATGAAAGTCGAATAGATTCGGATACGCTCGTTTGGACGTCAGGTAGCGGTAGAATTGATGAGCCTTGTCGCCATGGTGCAGCCGTGCCCAGAAGCAGGTCTTCCACGCCGTGCTCCATCCGGTGGATTCATCACCACGATGTTTCATCGTCACCAGTGCTGCGTCGGCCATCGCCGGGGTCGTCAGCGGTGAAATGTCTCGACCAGGATGCAGAGCGATCAAGTGCGAGATATGACGATGGGTGTTGGTGGGGATGTCCCAATCTTCGGGCCACTCTTGCAGTTGTCCATGCTGACCAACCTTTTGCGGACATAACTTCGTGATGATCACTTTGAGTTGCTCGCGGAACTCGGGATCGACATCCAGTTTCTCACTCGCTTCGATACAGTCGGTGAACAAATTCAAAACGAGTTGTTGATCCCATGCTGCACCGTAACACTGTTTGTTCAGTTTCCCACCTATCTGCGGCAGATAGAAATTTTCCGGCGACCAAGTCGGATAGACGACCAGGGTACCGTCCTTCCAAGGAGCGAGAAACTCGACATAGAACTCCGCCGCTCCCTTGATGATCGGATAGATCTCTTCCAGATATTCCCGATCCTGATTAAAGGCATAATGATCGAATAGATTCTGTGACAGCCAAGCTCCGGACTGCTGTACCCGGCGACCGTCGTTGATCGGTGCGGTTAGCCCATAGACATTACCGTTCACGCCAGCGGTCCAACCTTTGCTGACACCATAGGTTTCTCTCGCGGTGTGAGCACCCGAGCGGGCAATGACTTTCATATAGTCCACGTAAGGCGAAAAACAGTCTGGCAAATTTGCCGGGTCGGGCAACCAGTAATTCATCGCCAAGTTGATGTCAAAGTGATAATCCGAGTTCCATTGCGGTTTGGTGTGTGGATTCCACAATCCCTGCAAATTCGAGGGTACCGGCGCCGAGCGGGAGCAACCCAACTGCAAATAGCGACCGTAGTTGAAGTATAGATTCTCCAGCTCGACACTGCCGCCGCGCTTGACCAATTGGTCGGTCGTCAAACCCGAGGGTTCAAAGTCCAACTGCAGCGACATACGCTGTTCCTGAGACTGGTAATCGGCGACGTGCGCCGTCTTAACCGCTTGGTAACCCACTTGTTGGATGCGATCCAAGGTCGCCAAGCCGTCTTGTTCGTAGTCGCGGCCTTTGAAAGCCGGGTAAACAGGCAGGTAATCGGTATAGCCGGCAAGATACAGGTTGACGGATTTTGCACCGGATACCTCCAAACTGCCACCGTTCGTTGCGGTTACCTTGCCACCATCGGCTTCCACGTGAATGTGTTGCGAGAAGTAACTCTTGTCGTTGGCGAGTTTGACTTCGCCAATCAATGTCGATGTGTTTCCGTCGGCTTTGAGTGATTTCGTTTGATGTCGAGTGGATGTCGAGATCGTCAAATCAAGGGTCGCGTTGTGTGCTGTCAAACGCATGACCATGGCATCGTGCGGATAGCTGCAAAAGTATTCACGGGTGTAACTCGCGTCACCGATGTCGTAGCTGACTTTCCCAATCGCAGTTTTGAGATCCAATTCGCGGCGATAGTCAGTTACGTTTTTCGGATCGTGACCAGTGCTGATCTGTACTTCGGTAAATGTCGAATAGTTTCCCAGTTTCTGAGGACTGATCAAATACTGATCCGCCATCTGCTCCATGCTGCCCTTTTTCGTTCCATACTTGCCGTCGCGGTAAGCCTGTCGCACCGTTTCCAGATGGGCTCCCGCGCCGAGACGCGTTCCCGACTGGGTGACCTCGTCAAGCCCTCGGTTTGAATTCGCCCACAGCGTAATCTCGTTGGTGGCAATCAGCTCACGATCGATTCCGCCACTGAACATGGCTCCGAATCGCCCGTTTCCTAGTGGCAGTGCCCGCTGGATGAACTCCTTTTCGCCTTTGCCGGCGATGGTCTTCGCTCCGGGCAAAACAGGCGCATCGTAGAACAGGACATGCTGTGCATGCGCGGTCGCCGCCAGCACCGATAGGCAGGTTAGAACTAGCAGTATTCTGATTTTCATATTGTTCAATCGCTTCTTAATCGTGAGAGTGTCAAATGAGCTGATTGAGTACACAATCGCTGCTTTTTTGATAATCTCGGTAGGACGGATTGCTGATTTGTTTAGGTTGCGTTTTATTGGTTTCGGAACGATACCACTCATGATTCAACGATCTGACAATGCGTTTGGATTCTCCACAAAACCGGCCGGGCGGCTGTTTTGAGAAAGCCTTTTTTAAAGGCGACCATGAGTGCACGTAACCGTGTGACGACGTCTGGATTCGCCTTCGATACATCGGTGGTTTCTCCGATGTCCTGTTGCAAATTGAAAAGCACCGGCGACGCGGCACGCTTCCCTCTTGTCTTGCCTAAATGCAGTTTCCATTGGCCGGACCGTACCGCAACAAGGGTGTCACCTTGATGGTAGAAGAACGCCTTGTGAGGAGATTCTCCGCTTCCCGCCAGTACCGGCCAGATATCCTTGCCATCGATCACTCGGTCACCTGGAACTTCAGCACCGGCCAATTTGGCGAAGGTCGGCAGAAGATCCATGGTGGTCATGAGTTCGTGATTATCAACACCCGCCGGTATTTTTCCTGGCCATCGAATCACGGTTGGTTCACGCATGCCGCCCTCGAACGTCGACCCTTTTTTGCCTTTCAGCGGGGTCGCTTTGCCAATCGATGGACCATTGTCGGATGTAAAGATCACCAGCGTGTTGTCGTCGATGCCGTGCTGCTTGAGGGCGTCAAGAATCTGACCGACCGACCAATCGATTTCGCTGATTGCGGACGAATAAATCTGATCTCGCGTTTTATAGTCGATTGTCTTGTTCTGTTCTTCCTGGTCGAGTTTTGCTTTCAGCGGATCAGGAACCGATTTCATAAAGGGAGGCGAAACGTGAATCGGCCGATGCGGGATGGGGTGCGGGATGTAGATAAAAAACGGGCCGTCTTTGTTGGCTTCAATGAAGCTTACCGCACGCTGCGTGATTCGCCGCGTCAGGTAGTCGGCGTCGGGATCGGTCTCAATCACCGTCTCGCCATCGAGCAACGGCAGTGGCGGGAAATTGTACTTCTTCTGATTGGTATGGAACGGGTGGATGTCATGGCTGTAGGGAAGTCCGAAGAATTCGTCAAAACCCTGCCGGGTCGGTAGGAAGGCGGGCTGGTCGCCAAGGTGCCATTTGCCGAACATCCCCGTTTTGTACCCCGCCGTCTTGAGCACTTCGGCAATGGTTATCTCTTCGGGATTCAGGCCCTTGGAGTCCGCTGCAAGCAACACCCCAAAGTTAGAGCCGGTGGCCATATCAATTCGTTTGGGATAGCAACCCGTCATCAACGCAGCACGCGAGGGTGTACAGACAGGTGCAGCCACATAGAAGTTGGTCAGCCGTGCGCCCTCTGCCGCCATCCGGTCGATCCTCGGCGTGTCGACATGTTGCCCGCCAAAACAGCTGAGATCGCTGTAGCCCTGGTCGTCGGTAAAGATCACCACAAAGTTGGGTTTGCTTTCCAAGGCCAAAGCTGTACTGGCACCGGAAAACAGCAGATAGGCAATCACCGTTAGGAAATATTTCATTGATTTCATCGATATCTACTTGCTATGCGTTGGCCAGAGCGTGGATAGGTTCGTATTGCGTTCTCGCTTGTACGTCCACTGCCTGGGAACGGTAACAATGCGGTTTCAAGCGTAACGTCTTGACTTCGGTCAAATCGCTTCCACTTCGGTAAAGTAAGCTCCGCCCGCACGTCCCTTCGCGTCATACAGATAGGTCACCAACTCGGTGGGCCCCGCAGGTAATTCCAGCTCGAACACCACTCCCTTGCTCTGCGAGGCGACGGGTTGTTCTGCGGTTTTGCCAGCGATCTCGATTTTCGCTCGCTCGGCAACCACGAGTTTGTTGGCTTCTTTGGGGTACTGTCGGAGCGTGATTCGGTAACGGCCAGCCTGCATCACCTCAATCATCCAGGGTCCGGTAACTTTGGGGAGTTTTCGGATGGAAGTGAAGTTCCACGGTGGGTTTCCGGTGGGCATGTACCAATCCTGCGAGCAAAGTACGGTCGGGTTCTCGGCTGGATTTCCGATATCGATTCGAACCGGCGTCAGCCTTGGCGAAACGTTATCCCAAAACGGTTGGTACCGTTCACGCAATTTCGCCACGACTTCGGGGTGATCCGCAGCCACGTTGTTTCTTTGAGCGGGATCGGCCTGGATGTCATATAAGGCTTGGCCGTCGGAGTTGACCAATCGCCATCGCTCGGTCATCACGACGGAATATTCAAACGGTTTGGAAGGCAGCGTGGTGGCTCCGGCCCCGCCGTGGAATTGCACGATATGATGATCTCGCGGCCATGCCTGATCCGATCCGCTGGGCTTCGAAGAGCTGTCTGGATCAGCAACACCGAGCAGGGGTTTGAGCGAGACTCCGTCGGGCCGGTATTCATCGGACACCGGGATACCGCACAGATCGGCTAGCGTTGGCAAAACATCAATATGGGCCGCGAGTGTTTCAATATCCTTGCCCCCGCTCAGCCCGCCAGCCGGCCAGTGAACAAAAAACGGCACACGATGGCCGCCGTCGTACACCGAGGACTTCTTGCCTCGCATTCCTGCGTTGTAACCCTCAATTGCCTCCGAGTCCAAGCCTTTGAACTTCGCGCCGGCAGCGGTCCCATTGTCCGTCATGAAAATCAGGATGGTGTTCTCGGTTAGCCCCAGCTCACGAAGCCGCTGCCGCAAAATCCCTATGTTGTGATCGATATTGGCGATCATTCCATAGAAATTCGAGTTGGCCACCGCCTTGTTGCCTCTATACGGTTCGGCCCACTCCGGCGGAACGCGATACGGTCCATGCGGCGCGTTCAGAGCGAGATACAAAAAGAACGGTTTGTCCTTGTTCTCGTTCACAAATCGAATGCCTTCTCGGAACCAAACGTCGGTGCAATAGCCTTCGAATGGCTCGAACTTTCCATTGCGTTCGTAGATGTCGTCGAAGTAGTCGTTGCCCCAGTGATCCGAAGCTTGTCCCACACCGCCGCAACGATGCCAAAGGACATCCTGAAACCCGCGATCCTGAGGCCGGTGAGGAGCGTTATCACCGAGATGCCACTTCCCAACCATGCCGGTAGCGTATCCGTTTTCGGCAAATAGATTTGCCACTGTTTTTTCGTCACGATGCAGCATCGTGCGTCCCGAGCTCGTGCGGTACGCTCCCGAGTAACCAGGATGATTACCCGTCATCAACGCCGCTCGCGTCGGCGTGCAAAACGGACTGACGTGGAAGTCGGTGAAACGAATCGATTCAGAATAGAGACGATCGATATTCGGCGTCATCAGAATGGAATTGCCGTGGCAACCGAGGTCACCGTAGCCCTGATCATCGGTCATGACGAGGATGACATTGGGCTTGGTTTGCTCGGCGGCCTGTAACGAAACAACCGATCCAAACAAAAGCAGTGATGCGGTAACCAATCGTACGATTCGAATCATGAGTATCTATTCTTTTTCGGAGGGCATTTTGGACACAGGCTGCTTCTGACGTGTTTTTTTGATCGGACTTTGAAGTTTTCGAGGTCCCTTGTCAAAGAATCTAGCCTTGGTGCCTGTTTGATCGATATCGCCTAGTTCCACCCTTGCCCGAGTGATTCGTTTCATCAGCACAGCGACCAGCTCAGGATGCTTCGCCGCCACGTTGATGGTTTCACCAGGGTCTGCCTCCAGGTCGAACAGGTGCACTTCTTCGACCGCTTCAATCATGCGGCCCCACCAACCGAGACCTTGCGGAGCATCGACTCGCGGCAGAACGAGTTTCCATGAGCCCGACCGCACGCCAGTCAGCAGGCACCCCGAGTAGTAAAGGTATTCGTCGCGTGGACTGGTTTCGGACGTCCCGGTCAAAAACTCTGTTGCGTCTTTGCCGTCGAGTTCGACGTCGGGCAGCTTGCCCTTAGCGATCGCAGCAAACGTGGGCAACAAATCCATCGTGCTGAGGATCTCGTCGGACGAAGATCCCGCAGGAATTCGCCCAGGCCAGCGAGCAATAAATGGAACTCGCGAACCGCCATCCCATGCACTCATCTTCCAGCCGCGAAGAGGATCGGCATTGCCGGAATGATCCCGAGGGATCAACTTCGCCGCATTTGGTTTCATCCCGCGTGTGGTTTCAACCCATGGGCCATTATCGGATGTAAACACGACCAAGGTATTGTCGTCGATATTTAACTCTTTCAATGTCTTGAAGATTTCGCCACATGACCAATCAATTTCTTCGATCGTGTCGCCGTAGAAACCGCCATCGGACTTGCCTTTAAAATTCTCCGATGCCCCCAGCGGAATGTGTGGCATGTTGTGTGCAAGATACAGGAAGAACGGTTTCTGGTGGTTCGACTTGATCCACCGAATCGCTTCACCCGTATAGTCGGCGGTAATGTTGTCCCAGCTCTCAACGGACTTCACCACCACTTGCTGATTACGCATGATCGAGCTGCGCATCTTTGTATCGTCGACGTTCACCGTGTAACCGTTGAATCGCGGTGTGCCGTAAAAGTAATCGAAGCCTTGGGCATTCGGCATCGTCGTGTTTCCACTGTCGAGCCCTAAATGCCACTTGCCGATCATGCCGGTCGCGTAGCCGGCCTGCTTGAGAACTTCAGCCATCGTGACTTCGTCTGGATGCGGAACTGTGTGCAGTCGTTTGATGTTTCCGGGTTCCGCAGTTCGAATCGGATACGATCCGGTCATTAGTGCCGCTCGCGAAACACCGCAAACGGGCTGAGCATAGAAACTGGTCAGCTTGATTCCCTCGGCCGCCATTTGGTCCAAATGCGGCGTCTTGATATTCGGCGAACCGAAGCAACCCAAATCCTGGTACCCCTGATCGTCGGTCAGAATCAAGATGATGTTGGGCGTCGCCGCGGTATCCGCTCCGGTCCCAGTATTGGTAGCAAGGAATTGGACAGCCCCCAAGCCAATTGCGAAAATTAGGTTCAGGAGTTTCATTTTTGCTTCTTTCGTCGAGTCGTCGTTGCTTTAATCGAGCGGTCACGTTTGTTTGAGACCCGGCGTGAATAATCCGGGCCCGACTCTAACTGCTCGCAGCAAGGCGTTTCACGCTCGTTCGCGTTTTTGCATACCGAACGTGGCTTGGTAACCATTTATGCGCTGCGACAAAGGTTTCGAGATCATTAAGTGATGTATTATCACTCAACGGATCGTTTGATTCGAGGTTTATCTACGACATGCAGCTAATGATTTGCGTCATTTGGATCGTCATCGCCAAGTGATTTTGGCCTGTCGGATTTCGGTGTTCACCCAACGCTGGCATGTT
>NZ_ANOG01000863.1 GCF_000346295.1 Rhodopirellula maiorica SM1
AAACTTGGACCACTGCCGCCACCGGGCACAAACGAGGCTTGCGGATTAGCGGACGATTTCTGCTTACGCATGATGCCAAGGAATTCGCGGTCGTATTGTTTCTCGGCAATCGGAGTCCACACCATTCGGCCGCCCTCCAAACTCGCTTCGTAGACCGAAATTTCGGCATAGTTCTCGATCTTCGGTGGAACCTTCACGATCTCCGTGCTGCCGTCGGGGTGAAAGACTGTCTTGGTTCCCCATTGGTCCATCGGGAACTGTGAAACGTCAAACACTTCTTCGTCTTGGGCACGATCCATCGCTGCGGCAAGTGCGGCAACATCGCTCGCGCCGACGGGGCCGCCGGTTCCCGCCAAGCTCTTCAAATTGGCGACGCTGTTGATCACGTCACTGGCTCCGCCCAAGCCCAGGTTCATCGCAGCCCCTTGCGCCATGATGTTCTGTGCGGTGGAGCTGTCCTTCATGTAGTACGGCCCAAGCCCAGTGAATTGCCAGCCGTTGACCAAGTTCATTGCCGCCCGAATCTCTCCGGGGCCCCCGTTGATCTCGAGCGTATATTTCTGAGTCAAATCGGGGACAAACACGATTTCATAGGTAAAGAACATGTTGGGCCCCAATCCATCGTTGACCAGCTCTTTGGACTCCGGACCGCTGGGGATCTCGTCCGAGTGAAGCGTCGGATTGTGCGCCACCCCATCAAACTGTGCCCCATCTGTATCGCTAGCCGTCGCACCACTTGCATCCATCGAACTGCTGCCTGATCGGCTAAAGTTGCCAGTCAGATCGAGTTTGGCGTAGTTGGCTTGGTCGTCGAAACTGGTTGGAATCGGAGCCGATCCGGTCAATCCAACCTTGGCGTCTTCGACGTGGTAAAAATTCTTGGACACCACCAACAACGGCTTGGGCAGGTAGAACGGGATCCCTGGAGCTTCACATCGATTCGCCGGCGAAGCGGGACGAGCAGTGATATGCGGCTTTTGGTGCTTGTATTGCATATAGCCACAGCCGCTCATCGAGATGCACAACACGGCAGAAACCGAAGTGGTGAAAACTCGCATGAAATCGTTACATAACATCAAAGCACTCCCGACGCGAAACGTCGCGTGAAATCGTTTGGGCAAAAGAACGCGGGTTGTCGGGCCTGTCCCACTCGGATTAACCCGCATGATCGTCAAATCGGGAATCTTGCTTGCGATCGTTCGTTGAACAACGATACTAGAGGAACTAGAACCCAACCCCCATCGTGTCGTACTGGTTAGGTAAAGTTTGCGGGTTTGCACACCGGACACCAAAGCCGCCTGGGATTGCCTGCTGAACAACCGAAGGAAACCGAGATGGCGAAAGAAAAGAAAAAATCGAGCTCCAAGTCCAAATCGAAACCGGCGTCCAAGCCGAAATCCAAAGACAAAGCAAAAGCAAGCAACGCGAGCAAAAACGAGTTGCCGCTCCACAGCCGCATCAGAACTTCTTGGATCGCCGTCATCCGCAGAGTCTATTTGTCCGCAGCGAGCACTTCATCGGCAGCGAACCCAGTGAACCGGCGACCACGGGACGTTTTCTAGCCACGACCCTCGATGCCACGCCTGACGCAACCAAGCGAATGCTGCGAGAATTGCAGGACCAAGTGGGGGTTCGGCGGTTTGTCAGCTCACGTGACGGAGGCGTCTTCCAAATGCCTGAGGATGCCGAAGCGATGGTGCTGCAATCGCTTGGAATCGTTGTTCTGAACGTTGATCCGACGCAAACCGAGGCACTCGCGTCGACGTCACGTGGGCAATCCAAACGAAAACAAGCCGACTTTGTAGTCGAGCCTGAATATTTTTGCCAACACGCTGGGCGGTCACGATCGGCGGTGTCCGCAGACTACCTGCGAGGTTACCGTGACGGATTGGACCAAATCATCGACCAGTCGTTGCAGGACGAAAAGCTGATTTATGAACCTGAGTCGGACGATCGTGATCTGGCTTTATTACCTGAACAAAAACTTCCACTCGATTGGCAGAGCAAAACACAGCAATATCGATCCTCGGAACACTCGTCCACCTGGGGACTGCAGCGAACACGCATCGACCAGTGTCCGCTGTCAGGAAAAGGCGTTCGTGTCGCAGTGATCGATTCCGGACTCGATTTGCGACATCCGGGATTCGCAGACCGCGTTGCGAAAACCGTCAGCTACGTCGGGCGATCGGCGCAAGACGACCACGGTCATGGAACCCACTGCGCCGGAACGCTGTGTGGACAAGAAACGACCACCGTTCGCTACGGGATCGCTCGAAAAGCGGAGTTGTACGTGGCCAAGGTGCTCGATCGGAACGGTCGCGGGATGGAGGCCAATGTGATCGCCGGCATCGAATGGGCAATCAACCAAGGATGCCGTGTGATCTCGGTATCGATCGAGCGAGGTGTGGACAGTTGCAGCACAGGATATTCGAATGCGTATGAGGCTGCGGGACTGCGGGCGATCCAGCAGAATGCGTTGGTGATCGCAGCGGCCGGGAATCGATCCCGACGTTCGGCCGGGATCCAGCGACGGGTTTCCGCTCCTGCCAACACGCCGTCGATCGTCGGCGTCGGAGCGATACGTGAATCCGGCCGTGTCGCCGATTTTTCGAATCGTACATTTTGCCGACACGGCGAAGTCGATTTTGTCGCCCCCGGCGTCGATGTGTTTTCCAGCGACATCACATCCGACCAATATCACACTCGTAATGGCACCAGCATGGCGACGCCGCATGTTTCAGGCATCGCTGCACTACTAATAGAACAAGACCCCGGTCTCGGAGGCGAGTCATTGTATCTTCGCCTGAAAGAGTTGTGTTTGATGTCGTCCGAGCTCGACCCCGCCGATTACGGCCACGGCATGCCCCTCGCGCCCCAGTAGGCCGGAACGCAGCGATAGCGGAGTTCCGGCATGGAGGCGGGCGGGCGAGAGGTGGAGTGAGGAGTTGGTAGTGAGGAGTTGGGAGTGAGGAGTTGGGAGTTGGGAGTTGGGAGTTGGGAGTTGGGAGTTGGGAGTTGGGAGTTGGGAGTTGGGAGTAAAAGAATTCACCCTCCCTATGAGAGTTCCGGAGGTTGCGCTGCGCGACATTAGGAGATGTGTTGTCTGAACGCGTTGCGGTCGATAAAGGATCACCGAATTTACCCACCGACGCCGAAGGCGTTCAACAACAAAGCCCAGGGTCGCGAAGCGCACCCTGGGTCCGTGGTACCGCCGCACACTGCCGACCCCAACGGGGTCGAACAGCTTGCGTCATGGCGGTGACGTTCCATCACCCGCCCGACGAGCTCAAATTCGACACCCCCATCAAAATCAATTCCGCGATTCGACGTGGATCGGTACAGTAGAACAATTCGCGGTTCGACGCGTCGTCCAACCCATTTTTGAGTGCTTGCATCGGGCCGCCTCTCCCGTACGACTTGAACTCCTCGGCAAGCTCCTCGCGAGTCTTGAACTCCTGATTGTGGCCTCGGTAGATCTCCGACAGTGCGTCGTAATTCTGTACGTTTGCTCGTGCTTCCTCGGTCGTCATCTCCGATCGATCACGTTGTTCGAGCAAATCGATGACGAGTCTCGCACAACCTCCGAGAGCACCGACCACGAAAAGCGGCTTGCCAGCACGCAACGATAGCAGCGGCTCCTCGATCAATCCCGCGTAGCGGCCCTTGTAACCTTCGATCTTCCCACCCATGACCACTCGGGCGCACGAATCCTCTGTCATTTTTTCTCGCATCGCCGTCATCGCCGGCCCCCAGGCATATTGATGCGGGATCGTATCAGGAACGACAAATCCGTTCGGCAGTGGCTTGAGCTCCGATTCCGATAAACCCAGCTCAGGGCAAGGAACCTTCTCCAATCCCGCAATCGTGCCAAATCGATTCAGGACATCATCGTCGTAGTTTTTCCATAGTGGCCAAGGTGCCACGTTGAGAATCGGCTTGAGATCGGCATCAAATGTTTTTGCCAGATTGCGATAACCGGTGACCAGACTAAACAATCGCAGCGTGAAGTTGTCGGGATCGTCGAGCTTCTCTGGCTCCAGCTTTCCTCCGTAGGCGATCCGCAAACCCGCGACCAATAGATACAGATGAATTTCGTCGGTCATCGTCCGCAAATGCAATGGCGTTAAACCATGTCGGGCCAGGACTTCGCTATCAGATAGCGAGACGGCGATTGTCAGCGGTTCGTTGGTTGAGAGCGTTCGCGACATTCGCATTAGCGGCGTCTCGAATTTGGCGTCCGGTCGAAGACCACTCAACACATTGTATTCCTCACCTGTCAGCGGTGGATCGGGATACAGAAACGTCGAACGGTTTGGGTGCATCGCCAAGTGCACCGCTTCGGGCGAGACATCCAGTGGCACGTCATCGTCGTGAGCTTGTCCGTGCATCAAACGGGTGTAATGGGCTCGCGTCAGCGTTTCGAGGATACTGGCACTCAGCAGCATTCGGGCCGCGATCGGACGAAATTTTTGCAGCCGCTCGTCTATCGCTTGTTGATCGACATCGACTCCCAAGCACCGACGTAGCGTCGCCTCGTCGGGGATCGGCCAACGAACAACCTTGACGTTCCCGCCATAGGGAAAACTTCTTGGCTCGCCATCTTTCAGCGCATCCACGACCAGGATCGGTGTGGCGACTTCTTTGGCATAAGCGGCTTCCATGCGGCACCAAGACGATTTCGCCCATGAATCCGTAAGGAAAACGATAACAAGGTCGGCGCGGCGGATTCCGTCCTTAATCGCGGTGGTAAACTCTTCGGTCAGCTCGATTTTGCGAGCGTCATACCATTGATCGATCCGCATCGTCGACACTTCTTCGAGCACGCGATGGACGGGCCCCTTTCGCTCTGCGTCCAGGTCGGCCTTTGCGTGGCTAAGGAAAAAACTAACCGGTGCAGGGGCATCTGAGATGGAAGCATCTGTCGCTTGCCCTGGATGCCGCAACAAAATCAATGCCCGCACTGCTAGCTGGAATGTCAGCTCTTCGGCTTGAGCAGCTAGATCTTGGTCTTGCGGGAACGTCAGGAAATTGAGCGTCGATAGCGACTCGTCCAACTGGACACCCTGGTCGTCCAACGACACCAGCATGATCGAATGCCGCTGCGGATCGTGACTGCCAACTAACTCTCTTGCAAATTCGGCCCACTGGGCTCCGGTGCCGCCGCCCACTCGCCGATTCATTCTCGCATCGGCGATCACGACCACCACCGAATGCTCGGCCGCATTCAGGTCCAACCAATCAGGGTCATTGGGGATCGCCGGATCAGACTGCAGCCTCGGAGGCAGATCATCTTCACGATCGGGAGTCAGGAAAATCGGCACCCGCAACCCTCGTACCGCCGGAGCCGACAAGAACTTTGGCACAAGCGACTCCGCAATCTTCCGACCATCTGCCGAAGCAGGGTGAAACAGCAGATGAATATGCAAAGGGGGTTGATAAGGCATCGGATGCTCCGTCACTTGGATGTTTTTAATTCGCTGTACCATTTCACCATTTTACAGCAACCGGGAATAGTCAGACGATGGAGACACTTGATAACTTCATTCCAGCGATCGGAGGGTTTTGATCGAGCGAGTCGGTCAATCGATAAGGCAATCATTCAGCGTCATCGCTGGCAGGTTCATTTTGGGGACAAGTAATTTACGTCATACAGCAATGGACATTCATTCATGTTCGGAAACCAAATAAAAAGCTTGAATGCTGCAAGCAAATGCGTCAGACTGCAAGGTACTGCAAACATAAACAGATTGATCGTGACCCAACGAAAGAATGACACTGATTCATTTCTTTGGTCACGACAAGAAAGTCGCGAATGAATGGGACGTCGGTTGCCATCCCGGGGAAGCTGTTACGAAGACGACACAAAAACAGTCGCTTTTCATATGCTGAAGCGTCCATCGACAACCTCAGGTCGTAGACGAACAGCGAAACAAGTCGACTCGTTTGACTTGACAAGTTTGTTGCGCGGATTTCCTACGGGAACTCGCTGATAAGGGGGCGGATGCAATGAGTCATCTCAGGTCCTATACGAAGGGTGCGAGGGCAACCTAATGTCTGCCGATATCTTTATCTCCTACCGAGGCGCGGACCGCGTTTTAGCACGCAAGTTGGAGAACCGGTTGCGTAGCCGATGGGGGAGCCGCGTTTTTCGAGACGAAACGGGAGTCACCTCGGGTCGCAATTGGGCGAAGGAACTGACCGACGCGATGCAAGAAGCTCGCGTGATCATTGCCTTGATTGGTCCAGGCTGGCACATTTCGTCGGATGAAAAGGCCGTCGATTGGGTCCGTCAAGAACTGGCGACTGCGGTGGACGGCGCGAAACCGATACTGCCCGTACTGGTTGGCGAATCCGAAGTGTTGCGTCCCAAACTCGCCTGCATGCCAGAAGCGTTTCGGCGGCAAGCGGTCGTTGTGGGGCCCGAGTTGGCTGGCTTTGATCTTCATCGGATCGCGAAAGCACTGGGGCAACTCGGCGCCTTTCGCACGGAACACGCAGGGACGCTGGCGTCATGTCGTGATCAGATGGTTCCCAAAGTCGCACTGCAGCGTGCAGCGAAAGAAATTGCCGACGGTCGATCGCTACTTATTGTCGGCTCATCTGGATCAGGTCGCAATGCGCTTGTCCAACGTCTTGTCGACGACCAATTGGAACAAGGGCATCTGGTCGCGAGTTATGGGCTTCAGCACGGCGGCGGAATGCGACACACGCACGCTGTAGTTTCCGGTTGGATCAAAACGCTCGGTGAAGTGTTCGAGGATCTCAATTCGCCCTACTGCATAAATAAAGCCGGCGTCGCCTTGGTCAAATCGGTTCTCGAGGCGGGGCCTGATTTGTTAAGCCGCAAGGTGGTCAAACCGAGCACGTTGATCCCGCTTGGGGGCACAGAGCACGACCAGATGATTTTAGAAGCCGTCCGCCGATCGACAGATCGTTGGGCACCATTTCCGCCCACACGATTGAGGCACCAGTCGCGAGCCGTGCTTGAGACCTTGATACGTTATCTGCGTGGCAAAAAAGGAGAAGAGTCGTTGCTAGGCGACAAAAAGCTGATCCTTGTCGTTGATCACTTTGACAGCGTCGACAGCATCTCGGGTGAGTTGGTCGATGACTTGCTTCGAAATTCAATCGATCAGGATGGTCATCAAGTTCAATTCATCATTGCGGCCTATGAATCGGGGGTGAACGCCAGAACGGAGACAAAAAAATGGCTAACCGATGATCTAACGACGAAAATCGACATCCACGAAAAGACAGCCTGGGGCGACCACATTCAACCCTGGCTCAACGCACACAAAATTGACTTGGATCCCTCCGTCGCAAAATTGATCGAGGCCGAATCGAATCCGTTTCGTGCTCTCGCAAAGCTCTGGTACCTCGTTGACAATGGTTTGGTCAAAGAACCGCCTCGGACGCGGTCCAAGCGAAAGTCGACGAAGCAGCCCCCGTCCGAAAAGGTCCAGTGGATTGCCGTGGATGATGGAAAGAAACCGGTGGCGACCGAGGCTTTGCTCAGCGAAGACCGGTTGTTGGATCATATGATCGAAGAGCATGTCCCGGTCATCTACCGACGTTTCGTCGAAGCCGGGGCATTGATGGGACGAACGTTCTCATTTCACGCAGCCTACGCGGCGATCAAACCGCCCGCTCCCGACAGCAGCATCGACGAGCCTCTCAGTACGCGTGAACGCGATGCCTGGTTACAGGAGGCTCGTACCGTGTGGGAGGATTTGAAGACGATCGATCCAGATCGATCCGTGCTCAGCTGTAGCGAGAGCGATTCGGGAGAATGGTTGGTCTCGTTCGCACAAGCGGACTTGATTGGACACCTGAAAAATCAATTCAGCTCTCGAGACGCTCGCGTTGTTCATGAACGCTTGGCTCGCTATTTAGACAATCCGATCGAAGTATTCGATTTGGAGGACTACGGTGACCAGTATTATCGCGCAAATCTAGCGGCCGAACACTGGAGTTTGGCCGGACGACCACGCAATGCGGCCGATGCACACCGCGGCGCCGCACAATTGGCCGAACGTAGTCTGGCGTACGGAGAATCGACGCGACATTACCGCATCGCCATTCGGCTGTACACCCAATTGATTGCCGAACGCGAGGACCCGACACGGGAACACGAGGATCTGATTATTCTCGCGAACTGCTACTACCGCATGGGACAGACGAGGCGACTGTGTGGCAAACCGCACAAAGTCGCGGACGGACAACCATGGGGAGCCATCAACTATCTCGACCGCGCCTTGGACCGTTTGGCCGAGCTGAAGACTTGTCTGCAGAAGAACGAACCGGACCGATGGCCCGACGGTATTACCGGCCCGTGCACGCGAGGCATTCCTGGCCCTAATCTCGTCCGCCATCACCTGCGTGTCTACCACGCCGTTAGCGGTCATGTGCATCTCGAATTGGCTCAGTGCCATGAAGCGATCGTCGAGCAATGTCGAACACGCACCGAAGATGAACTTCACTCTTGTTCGGCATGCAGACTCTCTAACCGACTCGTGCGTGACCGATTGTTCGATGCGCTGCGACATGCCGAAGCAGCCCAAGGTGAAGCAGGCAGCCGATGGTTGTTGGCGGCGGCTTCGGCGAGACTTGCCTCGCTACTTACCCATGAATCGCTTCGTACCGAATTCGTCGATAAACAGCGTTCCGACGAGCTTGCCGTGGAAGCGTTTTTCCATATCGAACGAATCATCGGTTTGAAACCCTACACGTCAGATGAACAGCAAGAATTTGCAGACCCAGTATCCGTCGCTTGGAGAACGGCTGGACGTTTGTTCCGTCACCATGCGCGGCAAGCTCGAATCGCCGAGTGGTGCTACCGCAAAATGAATGATCATGGCGACAATGTGACGGCGACGGTCGATCTCGCAACAGATCGCTGGTTGGGCGGTTTTTTGCTGTCCATCTGCGTGCCAGGTGAATCGGGCGTTAACATCGAAAAAGCAAAAGAACTCCTCGAGCGGCACCGCGACTGGGCAATCGAAAGCGGAATTGTCGATTTGAGAACGCCCGCGCACCTGCGACTGTATCTGCTGGAACTGATCAAGACCGCCGCCGATCCGTGCCAAAATAAGATTCGCTTAGAACACCTTGCCAGAGCCCGCCGGGATGCTCGTCAGGATGCCCTATCCGATCGACATGGCCGAGAATGCGGACTTTTTGAAGCTCTTGAAGAGATCGTTAGCAACGGCGCTGACAAATCGGGCCTCGAACGGGCCGTTGAGCTGTTTCGAAAATCGTTGCCAGAACTCAAAAACGACACCGATTCCGCCGTTCTTCAAAAGGGCACGGCAAGACTTGCCAAGATGTTGCTGCGGCGCTGCCCACCGCTCGCCGAATGGGTAAAGCAAGAGCTTGGACCGCAGCTTGGCCACGCCAGTAGCGATGTAGCCAAGTGGTTCAAAAGAGCCGATGAGTATCAAGCATCGATGGCGGCGAACCGAGTCTTGCTCAGCCCCTGTGTTGATAGTGTCATCGATGACTTGGCGAAGTCACGTTTAGCACCGAAAGTCTACAGCCAAGCAATTGAAACTAAGAATTTGGCGTTGGAACTTCTCGAAATCCATCAACAGGCCTGCATCAAAGAGGAGGGGGTGGACCTGCACGTTTTAGTCCGCGATGTAGAGTACGCAGCGTTCATGCACGACTGGTATTGCGGCACGGACCCCGCACGACTGCTGACGTTGGCGTCAGAATGGAATTTGAAAGTGAGCGGCGAAGAGTGGTCGAATCCGAAACTGTTGCAAGGCCGGCTCGCGACGACGGTACTCGAGATCATGTACAGTGCGAAGACCGTGCTCGGTACAAGCCGTTTTGAACGAATCACCAACATGGTTGATAATTGTGTCGTTGGACGCCCCGATGCAACGGCTCTGGCAAAGGTATTTTTTCTGGCCAATGTCATTACCGAACCAAACAACAAGGATGATGAGCAAAGAGACTTTGGCCCCGACTGGAGGACCGTAGCCGTGGAAGAACGTGACATTGACGGCGCGTACCGCTTGGCAACAAAGAACAGAGAACGAGCTCCCTGGGACTTGGGATACGTTCACGGCACAGAAAACAGCGACGACTTACCCGGTCATTTCAACGACAACATCACACGGCCAAATACAGAACTCTCGCTCGACAAAGAGCTCACGCTCGACGACGAAGTCGATCCACTGCGTGAAAGTGAGGTCATTTGATCACAAGCGATTCGCAATCGCGGCACAGTGGAATTCGATGATAATGAGGAACGCATGCGACGTTGGTGGCCTGATGCCGCCTCAGAAAATGACGGTTTAGCCCAACACGACTAGGGCAAGCTAAATTCCTGATGGGTAACATCAATCAACTGGATAACATCGATCAAATCGGAGTGATTCTATGACAAATCTTCCTTCTCGCTTATCGCTTCGGTTCTGCATGCTGAATCTGTTGGCGGTCTTTGCGGCGAACGCAAGTCAAGGCTGGGCACAGTCTTGCCTTTAATCAATCCAACAAGAAGGTCACGTCCAAAGGAAGCGGAAGCTTGGGTCACAGGTGGACTGGACCGCCTGCCTGCCCCACTTGGTTCACTTCCGTTTTCATCGGATTACGAATGCACGGCGATGATCTATGAATTCCAGCGTAAAAGTAAAGTGGCCGAACCGCAGCAGAATTCCCCTGGTCTTTTACAAGGACGTACGCTGTCGCAAAGGACATGACGCTGTTTTCGTTAACCCTGATATGCGAACTGGGTTTTGCTGACTCCGTTGGGGTGGCACCAATCGAGTTTTTGGATGGCGGCGAACAGATCGTAGGCGGTTTGGGCTGCGGCGGCGGGATATTGCTCTTTCTTGTCTCGGTAGCGGAATGAGAATTCGGCACAGAGGATGCGGCCCTTTGACGTGTGGGACCAAAGAATCACCGCGACCGAGCAGTCAACGTCGGGCGTGAGCGTCAGCTTCAATCCCTTACGGACTTGCTCGTGCGGCACGAAGTCATTGACGCCCAACACCGGAGTCTTTCCTTCGCAACGCCCACCGTCGCGCGGAAGTTTTCCCAGGAGCGGAAACAGACGTGATGCTTTGGCCACCGTTTCGGGTAAACCGTCGGTGGGACTGGCGATCGTGACCGAGTGAGAAAAACGACTGCGAAACGGTGCCGCGATGTCTTCTTCGAACTTGAATTTGCCATTCAACTTCTTCGCGGGACGCAAGTCAGCAGCGGCGGCCAAGTAGCGGTCTTCACTACGACACTTCAGCGTGAATTCACCGTCTGACGACGATCCCTTCGGTCGCCGATGTCGCAATATCAATTGGTTGTTGCGAAACGAAAAATCGGGTGTGTCCAGAAAGCGAATCGTCCGCTGATCGAACTTGTCGAACCGCCCTGACACTTTCGCGTCGAATCGCTTGGCTTGTCGCTTCAAGTCAGCCTTGACCTCTTCAAGCCCCTCGCGTGCGTTGTCGAACAAACGTGGATCAAGCATCACCTTGTATTCACGTGAAATGACCGGAAGCGTTGACTTGCTTTTCATAAGATGGTTCTCACGAGCGTGGTCACTTCGATGGCTTTGCGGAACAAGGCGAATGGACATAAGTACATTTAGCAGCACCTTGTTAAAACGGAGGAGCCTTCCGTCTGCGTGTATACTATCACTTGCGTCCGAGAGACACAAATATGATTCGCGACGCGGATACAATGAATGACGTGAATCAATCTCAGATTCCTCGTTCTGATCGCGGAGCGATCAACGACTATCCGCCAGTTCGTTTCGGGATGAACGCAACGTGGTTTCCGATGCGTTTCCTATGTCACTTCCACGGTGACTTCGCCGGACGATTCGTTGTTCGGATTGATCACGACGATACTTAACTTCCTGGCTTTCGCAACATCAGCCGTGGTAAGCCCGACTGTCACTTTCGTGCTGGCGACGCTGGTGGGGTCACGCAGCGAGCCATTCACCTTCACCTTGCAACCGGTGACGAAATGGGTGCCGCTGATTTCAAGCGTTGGCGGTGGGGTCATTCCATGCTTGATGGTGGGCGGAGTGATCTCGGTGATGACGGGCTTGGCCGCGTCGGGCTGCAATCGCTCGGTGCGTCGATCTGCGTTTTTGGTCGTCAGAATGGTTTCAACCAACTCTTTTAACTTCAATGTCGCTTGGTCTGAGAACAAGCCAACCAGTGCGGCGATCATCGCAATGCCAAACAGATTGTCGACCGATTCGCCAGCGATGTGGCCGCGTCCCACGACGAAGAAAACGATCAGGGCAAGCCCAGCGCCGATACAGGGCTGGAACAGATACCACCAGCACCAACTGGGCGAAAATTGCCGGTTCCCCACGAACGCAGTGAACGAGGCCACCGAGTGCAACAAGCTGCCAAAGGCTCCCATCAGCAATACGAAAATCAGAATGTCTCTTTTATGCGAAGCACCTGATTCGACCGAGGCAATGAGGATAACGTTTGCAGCGGCGCGAATTGAATCGTCTTCCTTAATTTGGGCAATCACCGTCACCGTTTGCGTTTCCTCGATCTTAGCTGGAGCCTGATACACTCCCTGCTCGGATATCCTGCCTACCTTCGGTTCGATGTCCCAAGTGATTTTGGAGGATGATGAGTTCAGATCGGATTCGGACGTTTCCTCCGATTTATTGCTGCCTACTTCTGTCGCGGTGGCGAACGGGATCACCTGCGATGCTCTGGCGGTGATCACGGAAGGCAAAACCTGAAGTTGTTTTGAATCCGAAATAATAACAACCGCGGTGCCGGAGCTCCCTGATTCGTCAACACTTTTTGCCGTAACAACGACGTGTTCCGTTTTGGAAAACTCAGCCGGTGCCGTATAAACTCCCGTCACGTCATCGAGGGAGCCGTTGTCGGTTATCTCGTTTTTCGTTTTGGACCAACGAAATGCTGTGACGTCGTCGTCGACGGTTCCGGCAACGGATGCGGAAAAGGATAGTTTTTCCTCTGGTTTCAAGGTCGCCATCGGAGGGCTGACAATCACTTGCGGCGTTTCAGCGGGCGAATAGAGATGTCCCCACATGAGGATTATCGACGCAATGAGGACGGCCCCCATTAAGGACAAGTAGATACCGAGTGACAATCGCTTCAGCGGTGTGTCTAGCAGCGTGATCGTCGCGTGGGCAAAACGCTGCGGCTCGTTGCGACTGCGAGCGGTAAGCACGACGGTCCGTGGACGCCAAATCCACGAGGGTGCCGTATAGACTCCTTCTTGCGTCACCTTGCCCACTAAAGGCTCCTCCCAAATCAACGGCTCGTCCGAGTCGCTGCTAAACAACTGCTGCTGTTTTAAAGTCAGCTCGACACTCGCGGGTGTCAACTTTAGCGCGGGGGGGGGGCGGCGTCAGCGTGATCGCAGCCCGATCGATTTCTGCGCCATCGGCCGCTTTCACGATCAAGGTGACCTCACTCTGCTCGGCAATCTGATCGGGGGCAGTGTAGCGACGATTCTCGGCATCCCAAGTCCCGATCGCAGGCGGCTCGATCATCCAACCGTCGGGAAGTTGTTCGACCTCGAAGTCAATGGAATCCGAGGCTCTTAGTCTTGCTGTCTTGGGTGTGATCATGTCAAGCACTTCCTCGGATTAATGAGACGTTGACTACGGCCGTTAAAAACATCAACAACCTCAAAGCCCCAAAGTTTCCTCGATTTGCTGCGGCGCTGGGCTAGCGAACGGGGGTAAGTCTTTGCTCGTAGGATTTTCGAAGCACAATGGTCGGTTCAACGAACCGCACCGGCCCCGTGCTTCGCACGATCGCTTCGCCGAGTGCCAGATGTTTCGCGGCGCGAGTGTAGTCGTCCATCGCTGCGTTCACCGCGGCCAATGCTCGGTAGTCCCAGTAGGTTCGCGTTTCGCGAGATGCAAATACCGACTGGACGTCTGCTTTTGCTGCTGCAATGCGGGCGGTATCCGGCGAATGAGTCGCTAACAGATAGGCACGATGGCTTCGTGGCTCGTTCATCTTTGGGTCGAGTTCAATCGCACGATTCAGGTTTCGCTCGGCGTCATCAAATTTGCGGAGTTCGGTTTGCACTTGCCCAAGATTGTTCCACAGATACGCATTTTCCTCCGGATATTGCTCCAGTTCGATCGCCGTTTTGAAATCCGTTTCCGCCGCGGCCAATTCGCTTCCGATGGCCAATCGCACCACGCCTCGTCCGGCAACCGCCTCGCCATCGCCCGCGTCGAGTGTCACGGCAATAGAAAACTCGTCGAGCGCGGATTCGTAGTCGGCTTGGTCGTACAAAACGCGTCCCCGAGCCTTGCGTGCGAAACCGTCGTGGGGATCCAATTTGACGGCCAGATCGAGTTGCTTTCGAGCCGAATCGATCTTGCCAAGATCGTGCAACAACGCGCCGATGTACTTGCGTGGGAACGCGTGCTTCGGATCAAGCTCGATGGCCTTGGAAAAGTCATCCATCGCATTTTGGTTTTGCCCGACTTGGTAATAGGCCAGTCCGCGGCCCATCCACGCGGGAGCCGATTTCGGATCGTCTTGGATCGCACGAGTAAACGTCACGATAGCCGCCGGCTGATCCTGAGCGGTGATTTGAGCGTAGGCCAGCGGCTCCAGATAATCGCCTGGCGAATTGGCGATCTTCACTGCCTTTTTCAGATCAGCGATCCCTTCGGCATGCTTACCCAGCGACATCCGTACAGTACCACGTGACAAATAGTCTCGCGCGTTCGCACCTGTTTTAAAAGGTTTACTGAAAAATGCCTCCGCTGCATCGAGCTTGACGACATCTCCGATCGCCAGCCAGCCTGGGCGACCACGGCTGACCAAGATTTTAGAGCCGTTGACCTCCAGCACCTTCAGTACCTGCCCCGCGCCCGCTTGGTCGACGCTCTTGGCGTTTTGAACGATGGAGACGTCACGACGGGCTGCCACCAAATCACCTTGCTCAAGCGCGAACGCGAAACTCGCGTTCAAACAGACAAGGAACGATCCCACAACAGCCTTCACATCCATCGTAGTTTCCCGCAGCGTTATTTTGTTGACACCCCCTCTGATGGTCGTTAAGTTCTAGTGGGTATGCAAGAGTTTACATCGAGTTTTTCGCTGTTTTTGACAAAAGAGGACGCAACATGTTGATACGCAAAGCGGCATTTCTCGCGGCGGTTTCATCCGGATTCTTCGGAGCCACGCAGGCCGAAGCAGGTTGTTTCGGCCGGCGCAACTGCTGCCAAACCACCCCCGTCGTGTGTCCACCGTGCAATGTGCCAATTGTTTACCACGGCACATTGGCACCAGCAACGACGGGCGTTCTCGGACACAACAGTGTCCCATGTTGCAATAACGCCCCCGTTGAACAAATAAACTCGTCTACACCAACGCCTAGTGTTCCCGTCATCAAGTACCGTACTGAGTATAGAACGCGCACCGTTCCTGTGACGAAGTATCGATTGGAAACAAGAGAAGAGGAAATCGTCAACCGCGACGGTTCGATTTCAAAGAGAGAAGTACAGATTCAAGTTCCCTACACCGAGCAAATCGAACAAACGTATTCGGTTCAGGTTCCATACCTAGAAGAAGAAGGTCAAGACGTTCGCAGTTCTTCCAGTATTGAAGACACTTTGAACAAAATTGAGGGCGATGTCCGAGCCATTAAGGCTCGGCTTGGCATTTCGAATTAACCACACACTCTTTTAGTGTGATTGTCTTAACTCCGTGAAGATTGAGTTGCAAATCGCCCAAATCCAAAGCCGAATCATTTGGGTCGCTATGTACGTCGCCCGACGTCACCTTTCCTGTCACAATCGAAGTGTTCCCACTTTCGTATGTTTCCTCATTAGGCCACCAATCCGCTGTTTTGAAATAGAGCCTAGCGTCGAACCCATTGATTCGCGAGTCTACTGTTTTTCCGTCGCGGGCATTTTGGAACTGTCGCTCGGTCAAGGTTATTTGCAGCGATATACGACGCTGGTCTGATCTTACCTCTTGCATCCATTCTTTAAGCTCAGACGTTTGCATCGACGCGGTATCACCTAAAGAAGTTTTTGGACAGTCAGCGTACTCTGCAAGTTTTTCCTGGCGATGGAAATGCTTTTGCGTTGCTGGTATCGCGACTAGCGAAAGAAATAGCACCCCAACCAACAAAAACGTAGCAAAGACCGCAAGTGGCGTTTGCTTCCAATACCAAGGCCGACTCTCACGAGATTGTTTTGCCGCCCGTTCAAAGGCAGCTTGGTCCATTTCGTTAACAGTCCACCCATCGATATTCTCATCCTCAAGTGGCGGCGATAATCCGAGTTGCTTTAGTTGCGATAACAAAGATTCGAGAGAGTCCACATCATTGGAATCGAAATTCCGAATGGCCTGAATTTCACTAACGAGTGATGACTGGACACTGCCATCAAAATCGAGTGGCAGTATGATTCTGTCAGTGTTCTTCGCAATAAAGGCTTCTGCCAGGCACCATTGGGATCGACACCAATTCTCTGTCCCGAAGACGAGCAAACATGCTGTATCTTGTAGCTTACTGAACAAGAATTGCTCCCATCGCTTCCCAGGAACAATTCCACTTTTGCGATCCGAATCTAAAAACAGGCGGTTGCTCGAGTAGCCGCGGTCTCGCAGGTATTGCAAAACCGCCACGGCTTTGCCTTCATCTTTCTTACTGTGGCTAAAGAAGATAACGCTTTCAGACATCTTGTTCATCTTTCTAGCATGCAGATGACATAACCATGCTGCGTGCCAATGGAAACCCAACCCAAGACGCTTACACCTTACAACAAAAAGGAAAAGCTAATCTTCTGGCTCAAACGCACATCCAAAACTCGCTAAGAATAGAGCAGTTTACTGCGAGAACTTCGTGCAGATGTGCGTACAACACTGGACATCCTATCCATGTGACTCAATTACTACAAATTGCTGGCAATTGCACCAGATACAGCATAACATTCAGAGGACTAACGTGTAAAATTTTCCCTGCAATTAATGCTTGCCCCCAAGCTTTGATTTTGACGCCGCAGATGCATACACATTGAAAACGGATCTGTGAAATGATCACTTGGAAACAATGGCTTCTAGGGGAGTCGCCCGAGCAGGACTCCGATGCAGTCGTAGCGAAAACTGACAATGCCGCGGCTCAGGAATTGGCGGTGCGACTAGGCGATGACTGGGGTGCTGCGGAGTTCCAGCCGAACGACGCCGACAAGCGGGCGGCCTGGGAGTTCTATAGCCAGTTGCGTAGCCGCATCGTCACTCGGCCGCTTCCCTATTTGCGTGGCGATGAGAAGACGGCTCTTGATAGTGTTTACAGATTATTCGCGTGCGCTCGTGAGATTTGTAAAGAGGCGGGCCCCGAGGCACATCGGTTTGCCGATCTCGTTTGGACGTTTCTCAATACCGATGTACGGCCTTTCACTGCGAAATGGCACAAGCCGTTCTCAAAGGGCAAGCTGAGCGAAGATGACAACCACGACTTCCGTCTAGAACTTGAGCGACTGCAACGCAAGGTCCGCTACTACGAACAACTGTTTCTCGCCTTGGCCCTCGGAAAGCAGATCCAGTTGCCGGCGACCAACGATGCCTCGCCGGACCACGAAGATGACAAACAAGATTCCGCTTGGGAGTTTAGCGAAATTCTGTTTTCGCCAAGCGTCGACTCCGCGACTGCTGCTGCGGTTCACCAGAAGGAGTTGTCTGCGATCCGCGAGCGACGTGGCTTAGACAAACATGCGGAGGTCACCAACCTGACGGGACTTGCTCTTTCGGGCGGCGGATTGCGGTCGGCCACGTTTGCACTCGGCGCACTACAAGGACTCGCCAACAATGCCATGTTGGCCAACTTTGACTACATGTCCACCGTTTCGGGTGGAGGCTATGCCGGTTCGTTTCTGAGCTGTTTCTTAAACTCGACTGCTCCCAGCGTCTCGAGCGTCTCAGATCCAACGTCATCGATTGGGCTGGAAAAAAACAATCTTCCTTTCGCCCGAAGTGCCACGCAAGAATCCGCTCCGATGCGGCACCTGCGGTCCAGCAGTAAAGCACTTTTGACCGGCGGGTTTTGGAAACGACTGGAGATCCCGGTGCTGGCGTTCGCCGGTTGGCTGGCCAGCTTCTTTGTTGTCCTGCCTCCCTTGCTGCTATTCACTCTGCTGATTTGCCTGCTCAACCAGGAGGCAATCTCCAACGCATTTGAAGGAGATCATCCCTACATGGGTTGGTGGTGGGAACAATCTCTCGTTGCTTCCATACTCACGCTGTTCGCGCTGTGCCTAGTCTTGATTACGGTGCTGCAGCACTATCGGCGGAAACGAGGCGAAACGGATCTGCCCGAGACGGCGCTACGTTGGGTCGGTTTTTTATTCCTATTCCTAATGGCAATGTTCGCGTGGTGGGCGTTTCCGCTGGGGGCGAGACTCAGCCATGTGCTAAAAGAAACCAGCCAGACGGGATTCATGCTTCCCGGGGAATCGGTCATTGCGGTATTATCCGCCATCGCAATTCCGATCGTTTCACGGCTCTCCACGATGACAAGCAAAACCAGTCGCTGGAAGCCGGTTCTCGCTACGATCGCAGTCGGGATTCTGCCACTAATATTCGTCTGGATGGTCGCCACGCTGATTGCGAGCCACTTCTTGTTCATTGGCGTTGATCGCGAACTCGTGATGAATCGATGGTGGTGGCTACTCGGGCTGGCCGTGGTGGTGTTTGCGGTGACTCATTGGCTGCTCAACATCAACGCTTGCTCGCTGCATCCGTTCTACCGCGATCGTCTAGCGCGTGCGTATCACTTGAAATTGGACTCGCACGGTAATGTGATCGCAAGTTCGCCTCAGAAGCTGAGTCAACTTACCGAGAAGGCCCCTTATCACTTGATCAACGCGTCGCTCAACGCGCCGGCAGGTCATCGTGAAGCCCTTCGTGGTCGCACCGCGGACTTCTTTATGTTCAGCAAACATTTCTGTGGCAGCGAGTCGACAGGCTACTTTGCGACGGAGAATATTGAGGAAACTGACCCTAGCGTGGATCTTGCCACCGCCGTAGCCATCTCGGGTGCAGCAGCATCTCCATTTATGGGCGTGAACAACAGTCGGTTCAATTTTTGGGCCGCCTTGTTCAATGTCCGCTTGGACTATTGGTTACGCGTGCCCAATCGCGAGAAAGGGATGTGGGACGGGAACCCAGGACCACTGTATTGGCTGCGGCAATTTATTGGCGATGTGCGTGATACGTACCCGTATGTCAATTTGTCCGACGGTGGACATATCGAAAACATGGGGATTTACGAACTGCTACGACGCCGCTGCCGCTACATCGTGTTGGTCGATGGCGAATGTGATCCGGGGATCACTTGTGGCAGTTTCTTGCAAGTCATTCGCTACGCCAAGATCGATTTTGGCATCGACATCAAAATTGATCTGTCACGTTTAAAATTTGCCGACGCGCGAGCCGAGACGGATGCCGGCATTCCCACTGAAACGCCACCCACGGGCAAAGCAGCATCGCCCACAGTTGATTACCATTTCGCACTGGGTGAAATCGATTACGGTGATGGCAAAACCGGATGGCTGCTGTATCTAAAAAGTTCAATCAGCGGCAACGAAGGCAAGGCGATTGAAAGTTATCGAGAGCGTGAACCGGAGTTTCCTCACCAATCAACGGCGGACCTCGCCTACGATGAAGAACAATTTGAATCCTACCGAGCACTCGGCGAACATATTGCCAGTGACACATGTTCCGAAGAACTCGTCGGAGCAACATCGCCGACCGATATCCCCAATTGGTTTAAAGAGATGCGAAAGCGATTGCACGGCAAATAGGTTAAGATCGTAATCGCACGCTCGATCGCAGCAGCAAATCGAACCTATCGAACGGCCGCAGAACAGTAAGATGACCAGTCAATCGACCACAACAAAACATCGCGTTTTCCTCAGCCATTCGCGGCAAGACAAATGGGTCTGTCACCAAATTCGTGAGAAGATCGAGCAAGCTGGCGGCAGCGTTTGGGTTGACGTCTTTGACATCGACGCAGGTCGCAATATCAGCGAAGAAATCAAGGTGGGGCTGCGGAAATCCGACGAACTGCTGGTCCTGCTATCGCCCGCTTCGATCCAATCGGACTGGGTCAAACACGAAGCGGGTATTGCCGATGCCCTCGATTTGCCGATTACACTTGTCATGATGCACGCTAAACTAGAAGACAGACCGAAGCCACTGCAGGACCGTCGAGCAATTTCAATCAACGAATTGCCGGACTACTTCGATGCGATAGGTGCAAATACGGAGAGCGTTTGATGCCCGAAACCCCAAAAGAAACGACTCCAACGCCCGCAAAACAAAAACGGGTGTATGTAAGCCATACCGAAGAATCTCGTGATTTGGCGAGATTTGTCTCTCAAAAACTGCGGGACATGGGAATCGATGCATCGAGTGACGATGTGGATGCGGCTAAGGAAACCGAACAGCGTCGTCGGCTAAAAGAAGAAATCGGCAAATCAGATGCGATCGTGACGCTGGTGACCCCGAATTCGCTTGGATCAAACTGGATGCAATACGAAGTGGGATTGGCGACGGGGTTGGATCGCTTGGTGATTCCCGTCGTCGTTGACGTCAAAGCAGACCAATTGCCCGAGCAAATTTCGGCCAAACGCACGCTCGGACTCGATCAATTGGATCAAATTCGAGAAATGATCGACAATGTGATTGCCCATTCGTCCGACGAGTAATTCCAAAGATCCGACGTTATCGGCGTGGGCGGTCTACTCTTTACTGGCGACGGAACTTTCCGTGCCGGCGATGCGGCGTAGGTACTCTTCGCCGAAATCGATCTTTAGCTCCAGCCACAGCGGGAAGTGGTCGGAAATTTGGTGAGTTCGCCACTGTTTGTAGTAGTTATGCTTCTCTCGATCACTGCGAAGTTCGCCGCTGGACTTTTTCTCATAGCTCGGCCCCATCTCAGGCCGATAGGTCGGCGCTTCATCGTCACGGTACACGTGCTCGAAAAAATTGAAGACGCCCGCCTTCGATGTTCCCACACGATTCTGCACGACGTCGCTGTCATACGCTTTGCTGATGAAGGCCATCTGATCGAAATGTTTTCCGCCGGCAGCGTTGGAGGTGACGTCGCGAAATTGAGGCGGGATAAAAAAGCCGGCCTCTTCGATCGCTTTGAATGTTTCATCGTCGGTCGAAAAGATATTGAAATCACCGAGCAACACCAAATTACGAGCCCAGGCGTGCTTGTCGGTAACATGTTTGGCAAGAAATTGCGACAACACTTCGATCTCTTCGAGCCGAGTGGGATCGACACTGACGGATTTGCCGTAGTAGATGTGGACGGTAGAGAGCATAAACCGCAGGTAACCCGATTCGAATCCACATAGAAAGGGAGTGCGTGCGAGTTGCCGCTGCGGTTGTAGCGTGCGATCAGGCAACTTCTTGTCAGGGATCACGATTTCGCCTGCCAAGCCACCGAAGATCACCTTGCGTGAATCATAGATAATCGCACTTCGTTCTCGATTCCCTGCCGCCCCGGCGGTGACATCGGTGATCAAGACTTTCCACCAGTCTCCCAGAATCGCGGTCAATCGATTGAGTGCTTTTAAATCGGCATTAACCTCTTGCACCGCAACCAGATCGAAATGTGAAAGAATTTCTGCGATGTAATACATCGATTCATCGCTGCGAAAACCATACTTTGCGTTGTCAAAGTCGCGAATGTTCCAGGTCGCCAATAGCAACGTTTCGTTGATCGTTCGTTTAGGAACCTGTTCGGCAAGCTTCTCACGTAGCCGCAGCAATCCAACGGCAGTTCGCTCGTCTGTGGTCGTTTCACGATCAAGTGCCCGAGCACGAGTTGACGGCGTGCGAGTTGACGGCGAGTCCAATTTATAAAGAAAAGGCATCGTAAGTTCCTTGCAGCAGTCAACTCAAGTGAAAACGCGTGACACAAAGTAAGTATAAGGTAGCGTTCATATTAGCGGAGCGTCGAAAAGAGCAATTCCCCAGGATCTCAATGTCGCCCGACGACTCCGCTAAGACATTGTCGTTGATCGCTCTGCGATCATCACGCGGACATTATCAGTACGACGACAGGCTGGAAGCCTATCCCACAAAAGTCTTGGCGACTTTCGCTACATTGATCTTTCTTATCTTTTTGCCATCCATCTTTTTGCCGACAACT
>NZ_ANOG01000864.1 GCF_000346295.1 Rhodopirellula maiorica SM1
GATTTAGTGTGCCGCTCGCGCGTGAGCGGCCGGTTCCACGCAGTACCCGGTGCCTTACGAGAACGTCCGGCTTAGGCCAGAGGCCGATACATCCTCTGCCGTGGCCGTAAGGCCACGGGATGTAGCGAATGAGCTGCAAAGGCCGGAGGCCGACACAATGACTGAGTAAATGTGTCGGCCTCCGGCCTTGGATTTGCTGCATTCCAAACCGGTGTTTACACCACCGGCATGAATTGCACCGGCCTCCGGCCTTAAAAAAGAAGAACGAATGCGAGTTGTTAGAGTCACCCTAAGCCGGACGTTCTCTGACGGCTCACCAATGCGGTTTGCATTTCGATTAAATCAACAAGCCTCATACCATGGTTCGCCAACCTCATCACGTTTGGGTGCTTTCAGATCCGATCGCGATAGCAACCTGCTTCTTATGCTGCCAAGCCCCGATTGCGTAGGCGAAAACGCTAATACCGCCAATGGTCCAGGCAGGAACCAGGAGCATCCAGGCCATCGGGGTCAGCCCCGCACCACGTAGTTGCGGGAAAAAGATTGTTATTGTTCCGCGGCCAAGAAGCAAGAACGCGAAGAATGCAGAAAGTCCACGTCGACCCCAGATTAGCAGTTGCGGCGGTGCAACACTGTTAGCGATTTCCTTTCGATGCCGAGCGGCTTCTTCGCGGCTAGCGAACCTCCGAACAAAGATGTCGGGATCGCGCGCAAAAACGCATGCATCAACCGGGGACTCGTCGGTCGCGAAAGGTGCGACGTGCCAATCCGAACCAAGGCCTTCGTCTTGAATTTTCGCAAGTAGTTCGTCAGACGAGAATCGCCCGTCCCATTTCCAATGGTCTGAACGCTTCACTGAGTAGAACGGAGGTGTCATATGGGTTCCAATCCGTGGCAAGGGATTTACAGGTGGTAATGTTTCCGCATGAACGTTTTGGCAAGCTTCAGCCCTGGACTTTAACATTGCCTCTTGCCGCAATAAGGCAATCTCAGCTTGAATTCGTAGCGACTTTGTACAAATGAGATCATCTGACGAACAGCAGCGTCGAGAATAGCGTGCAGCGCAGGTTACCTCTTCACGTCGTATCGTGTCGACCATCGACTTCAGTCGATCGGTTGTGGGATCGATATCGAAAGACAAAGAGGCCCATGAAGATATTGGTCTTGCCAACTGTGTCGACAAGGTTTGTAACGTATATTACCTCCGTCGAAGGAACCCCGGTTGAATGTCGGAACCGTGGCTAGCGCCAAAGCGGCCAATAGAAGGAAAGACTCTGCCCTAGCTGCTTAAGGTTTCGATTTTGAGAACGGTGAGTACCGCCGTTCGCGCCACCAGCGCATGGTTCTGGCTTTTTGATCAATGAGTCAACTTGGCCAATCCGAATCGACTTGCTGCCCACCAGTATACCACCAACTCACCGACCGCGCATCGTGTCAGCACGTGACCGAAATCCTTCAAAATTTTGACGCAGAGAATCGAAGAACGAAGAACGAAATTTTGCGCAAGAACAGGCATGTTTGGTGGGCGCTGCTTTTGTCGATCACTAGCGTAGGTTCGGCAAAATGATTTCTCAGATCGAGAAGGTTTTGTTTTCAATCATTTTGCCCACCTTCACCGCAGAAAGAAGGCGACTGAGGCATTGAGTTTGGCCGTACTTTTCCAAGTCCCATCAAGACGACAGAAATCCACTTCAGCGCCACCAAATACAGCGCCACTAAGTCCAATCTAAACGTGCGGCACCTAAGATAGAACAACAGGCCGAAACATTGGAGTTTAGAAAATGGCGAGAACACCGACGCTCAAGATGGATCGCCCACCCCCAACCTTTACCGCATCTTTTTGCCCCCCATATTTTTGCCGGACCTTTAACAAGGCGATATTCATATGCCTCCGCAGGACCGACACATCATCATCGGCGATCGAACACCTCATTGATCTCGAATGTTAGATCGGAGCGACGTCATCCGCTCGCAAAACGAGATGACTTCACTCCAGTCTGGAATATTAGACCAAAAGCTTTCTAGCTCGGTCAGCATTGCTGGAAACCAAGCTCGCTGGGCATCGCCTGATGGCATCGAAAATGTATCCTTTCAAGTCGTAACGGACGAATTCACCGAGGACGCGGATTAGATATTATTTCCAAGGTAAACAGCGCCGCGTTGGAACATGCGGTTGAGATCGATGGGCAAATTTAACGATGCTCTATTGACCTCAATGCGGTCGGACAACGGGGCTCATCAACGGATTTTCATGCCGTTTCCGACTTAGCTACGTCCTAAAACCGTTCCCCGGGTCCCCGGCTCCCCGTTTGCTAAATAAGTCACTTACAAGCACGTACAAAAACGGTATTCCGAATAACAGTTTACCGAACGTTGACCCAATGTGCCGCGCCATCGTCGGATCTGAAAATTCCAGATAGGGCATCTGGACGACCGCCGCTAAACCGACGGTGACAAGATATAGCCAGCAAACGACAGACAGCTGATATCCCAGTCGTGCGCCTTTCCACAACAAGATCGCGCCAACCGCACCACACATGCCTCTCGCAATGAACACGGTGATTAACAGTGCGACCGTCAAAACGTTCAAAGTGGAAACCACGTCAAGAAAAACCATCGAAAGAAGAGCGGCCCCCCCAAGCAGTCCGGCAACGCCATGAAGCGCCGTAAAGACAGCGATCAACCTGCGTGGCTTGAGCAACCTCGGGCTGCCTGAGTAGCGATTAGCTACAACCTGTTGGCCTGTTCCCTGGTTTGTCGAACGTTCGTCATAAAAGCGACGCGATGCAACCAAAGGAATAGGAAACGGCTCTCCGCACAACAAGCACTTCGTCGCACCCTTCGAGTGTGTTTTCATCCCGCATTGTACGCAGCTCATCGACGATGAAGGAGGACTCTCGCGGGCCGGCAATTCACTATTGTTTCGCGGATCGCTAGGTGTAATGAGAAGAGGTTCCCCACACAGCAAACACTGCTTTGCATCGCTGACGTGCATCGTCATCCCGCATTGGGAACATTTGAGTGGCATTGGAGATATTAATTTAATGCTAGAACGGTAATAATCGGCGGGGTCGGGCAGACGACTTGGAAGCTGACGAGAAAACGCCCCCCGCCCTCCGTTGCATCACCTGGTTCCTCGCAACGTCGACGTGTCCAAGTGTATCAGTTGCAATGAAGATTTTCGAGTCTGGACTGATCACGTCAATGGCAAGTAACGCGTTGCATAAGTCTGTCTGGCAGATCCTGGTTTTGAAGGTGCTGCTTCGGTCACGCCAACCAAACCGCGACCACCCCGCGCCCCGGCGCATACGCACGTTACTGCTCATCCCCCGATTTGAGCTCATCTGAAGTGGCAATTCGTTCGAACAGAACCAAACTGGCACCGTCTCGTCTTTTACGATTAAAATCGAGAGGACGTGGTTTCCCGACCTCACCCTGGCACATTTCAAGATGACCGTTTCGCAAACGCACTAGACACAGATGCGTCTCACCGT
>NZ_ANOG01000865.1 GCF_000346295.1 Rhodopirellula maiorica SM1
GGGAGTTGTGGACTAGCAGAGAGTCTGTACAGCACCTGCGGCGTTCGTTGTCGTACCAGCACGCCGACGGTCGGCGTCGCTGCCACATCGGCATCGATGCAATCGCGTCCACAAGCGGTCAGTGCGGCAATGATGGCTTGTTTCAGCATGATTCCGCTGCTGCGGCCATCGCGACCGACCACGATCGGACCGGCGGGCAGTTTCGAGGCATACGCGCCCACAAAGCGAACCGCGACGTCCGGTGTGAATGACTCGCCGACAATACCACGAAGCCCACTGACACTAATGATTAAATCGCTCATGAAGAAAATGTCTGTTCGATAGGAAGAAAGAGTGAAAGGAAGCGAGTTAGTTTTCTCCCCCACGTTGCCAGTGACCCTGCAAAACAAATAGAATCACATTCTTACGAAGGAGCATCCACGCGGGTGGGCCATTCAATGGAGACGATTCGTGCCCCAAACGCCACTAAGGTCGACCCAGCCATCGATGCAGCGGTGACATTTGGGCAAGTTGGGGGCGATGGCAACGATAAAGTTGCTGCGAGCGAATCACTCGTTTGGCTGACACGCGTTTTAGTTTGATTAGCTTAACTGCGAAACCAGCATGTCGGGCGTCCTGCCACTGTTTTTTTGATTACTGATTATTTTTCCGGAGCGATTCGTGCAAGAACTATTAACCGCTGTTGAAACCGCTGCGAGCGAGTCCAAGATCAGCAAGTCTGCGGCCGGCCACATTCGTTCATGGTTAACCGAAGATCGCTATGCACCGTATCGCGACGAAGTGGCCAAGCACATCCGCGAACAGCAGTGGCAGAAACTCGACGACGTCTTTTGGACCATCATTCCGTTTGGCACCGGAGGGCGTCGCGGCCGGATGTATCCGATCGGCTCCAATGCCATCAACGACCGCACGATCGGTGAAAGCGCTCAGGGATTGGCCAACTACGTCGTCGACTACGCCAAACGCCAAGGAAGCAGCGAGCCCTTGTCATGTGCGATTGCCTATGACACGCGTCACCAATCACGTCACTTCACCGAACTGTGTGCAGGCATCATGGTCGCGGCGGGATTCAAAGTCTATTTGCTGGATGATTACCGAGCGACGCCGCAGTTGTCGTTCGCGGTGCGTCACAAGAATTGCGATTGCGGAATCATGGTGACGGCCAGCCACAATCCGCCTAGCGACAATGCCGTCAAAGTTTATTGGTCCAGCGGAGCTCAGGTGTTGCCGCCGCACGACAAAGCGATCATCGAGCAAGTGATGTCGTGCCAAGAGATCAAGGCCGTTCCGTTCGCCGAAGCATTAGCCGATGGACGCGTCGAAGTGGTGACCGAAGAAATCGACAAAGCGTTTCTCGATGCCGCCGCAGCGCAGGCATTCGAAGGACCGCGTGACGCCAAGATTTTGTATTCGCCGCTACACGGTGTCGGTGCTGCCGCCGTCATGCCGCTGCTCGAGCGTGATGGCTTCGCAAACGTCGAAGTCTACGGACCGCACGAGGAGAGAAGTGGTGACTTTCCGAACGTGCCTGGACACGTCTCGAATCCGGAAAACAAAGCTGTCTTTGACGAGCCGATCCAATACGCTCGGTCTCAAGGAATTGATCTGATCCTGGCAACCGATCCTGACTGTGACCGGTTGGGTGTCGCGGCGCCAAAAACCGCCGATTCGGCCGGCCCATGGGGCACGTTTGACGGCAACCAAATCGGATCGCTACTTGCCGACTATGTGCTCTGCAAACGTGAAGCCGCCGGAACGTTGTCCGCAGACCACTACGTTGTCAAAACACTCGTCACCAGCGAACTGATTCGTCGTATCGCCGAAGACTATGGCGTTCGCTGTGTCGGTGACCTATTGGTCGGGTTCAAATACATTGCCGAAGTCATCGATCGCGAAGGTCCTGACCAATTTGTGTTTGGCACCGAAGAATCGCATGGTTATTTGGTAGGACAATACGCACGAGACAAAGACGGTGCGGTGGCCTGCATGTTGATGAGCGAATTGGCAGCCGAGTTAAAGGCTCAGGGCAAATCGCTTCATTCGCGTTTGGCCGATCTGCATCGCAAACACGGCTACCATAAGGAAGCCTTGATTAACTTGGTGATGGAGGGCAGCGAAGGCATGGCGGCGATGCAGCGGTTGATGAAAGCGTTCCGTGAAACGCCACCGAAATCGCTGGCTGGAATCGCAGTCAAGCAGATCCGCGACTACGCAAGCCAAACCAAATTGGATGTCGCCAGTGGTGAGAAATCGGCACTTTCCGGTCCCAATGGCGACCTGATCATCTTGGACTTGGACGAAGAAGGAAACTACGTTGCGGCGCGTCCAAGCGGAACCGAACCGAAGATCAAGTTGTACGTGTTTACGCGAGTTTCGCCCGCGGATTCGCAAGACCTTGATGCTGCGGGTGACACGATTGTCAAACGACTCGAAGGCATCGAGAGTGACATGCGAGCGTTTGCGAAAGAGAATAGCTAACGCCGCCGCGGCGTCCGTTGGAAAGCGACAACGATGTCGCGACTTCAATACTAGCTAGCGGTTTTAGCGTTGCGGCGCGAGCCGCCCGGGCTAATTTGAACATTTTACTCGCGCCAACCGGGCGGCTCGCGCCGCACCGCTACTGTGCGCTGGTATTCTAAGTAGTGGGCTCGACGTCGCTTCGCGCGGCGAGTGTTTTTGCAGGAGGGGTCACGGTGACATATTTTGTAGGGATTGATGTTGGGGGAACGACCTCGACCGTTGCGATCGGAAACGAGGACCGCGAGATCCTCAAAATCTCGGATCAGTTTCCAACACGGTCTACCGAGGGCCCGACCGCGACCGTCGAAGACCTTACCAACGCAGTCGTCACCGAGCTGCAGAATCTCAATAGAACAATCGCCGACGTCCAGTCGATCGTGATTGCCACCCCCGGGCCAGCCACGCTGGATGGTGTGTTGTTGACCACGCCCAATTTAGCGCATCCCGATTGGGTCAATTTTGGAATCCGCGAAAATTTGCAGACGCGATTATCGCAAGCCGGTGGTAAACCGCCCGTGCGTTATCTCGGAGACGGTCAAGCTGCGGCGTTGGGCGAGTACGTGATCCGCACGCAAAGTCTGCGTTGGAAAGATGCACCGCCGTTTGATCCCAAGGACCATCAACCCGACAAGCTCGATTCGCTCTTTTTCTTGGCGGTCGGCACGGGGTTGGGGGGCGGCGAAGTGTCTCGAGGCAAAGTGGTTCGAGGTTGCGAAGGTCGTGCCGGACATGCGGGGCACGTGTTTCTGCCCTACGACGCGTTTCGGTACGATCATGATCGCCAATTAAAGGTGGGGAACGCGTACAGTTCGGCCGAGTCGGCAATTTCGTTAACCGCGCTGACTCATCAACTCGGTTACCGTTTGACGCTGCCACAATGGAGCGATCACCCGCTGAATTCGCTGGATTGCGCGATCAAAGACAAAGCGAAACAGCTCCGTGAACTCGCCGCCGCGGGGGACGCGTTGGCCATTGAATTGTTTGACGATCAAGCTGCCGCGTTGGGCGTTGCCATGTTGATCATCAACTATATCGGTGACTACGATCTGCTAGTGATCGGCGGCGGCGTCTGCGATTTGTCGGACGAATTACGTCGCCGATATGTCAAACAGGCCGAATTGGCTTATTATCGTCACGCGTTAGATGGGTTTCGCAACCTTCCCGGATTGGTGTTTTCGCGGTGCGGTGATCAAGCGTCCGTTATTGGGGCGCTCGCCGAAGCATACGAAGAAACCTAAGTCCGGCGATTTTTGGCGAATCGTCGTGTCGTTTCCGTATTTTATCCCGGCTTTTCTTGCTTTCTCGGCGTGACACGGCGGTCGCCCCGTTTACTCGTTTGCCCTCCTGTTTTTAATTCATGACTATTGAACAAATTGAGAAACTGATTCCGCACCGCAAACCGATGCGGCTTGTCGACGAAATCGTTTCGATGAACGAGACCGAGATTGTTTGCCGCAAAACATTCAGCGAGGACGAGTTTTTTGTGCAAGGGCATTTCCCGAACCACCCCATCGTGCCTGGTGTGATCCAGTGTGAATGCTGTTTGCAGGCCGGTGCGATTTTGCTGGCTCAGATCGCCGAAATGGCCGACGACGCGGTACCCGTGGCAACTCGCTTGGACAATGTCAAATTTAAAAACATGGTTCGACCGGGCGACACCGTGGAAATCCACGCAAAATTGGATGATCAAGTCAGCAACGCATTCTTCTTGACCGGCAAAATGCTACTTGGCGGGAAAGTCACTGCACGATTAAACTTCGCCTGCACGGTCGCCAATCCTGGTTGAGCATTTAGCTAGAGGCATTCGCTGAAATCCCATTGGCGGCTTTGGTAAACGCTGTGAAGTTGATTTAATCGTTTAACAGTCAGCCGAAGGCGTACTTGCATCCGTTAGAGCACGCCTATCGGCTAACGGTTAAACAACGCATTCCAAGCTCCCGTAGCCGTCCCTCTATCCATCCGCCATTTCTCTGCTGATACCACTGTGAATTCAACTCCGTCTAACGAACCCGTCGCCGACTTTTTGTCTCTCCGTGATAAGACCATTTTGATCATGGGCGTTGCCAACAAAAAAGCGTAGCGTTTGCTATTGCGAAAGTGCTACGTGCTGCCGGAGCCAACGTGATCTATAGCGTGCGAAGCGAGTCGCGAAAAGAAAGTCTCAGCAAATTATTAAGTGGTGAGAAAGTGCTGGTTTGTGATGTCGAAGATCAAGCTCAAATTGACCAGCTTGCTGCCACGCTGGAGTCCGACGGAGTTACGATCGACGGACTGGTCCACTCGATTGCGTTCGCCGATTACCCCGAAGGCATCCGGCCGTTCCATGAAACCACGCGTCGCCAATTTCTGCAGGCGGTCGACATTTCCGCCTATTCGTTAATCAGCGTTTGCAATGCGTTACGCGACCGTTTTGCCAAAAATGCGTCGGTGGTCACGATCGGAATCAGCACCACACGGATGGCGAGTGAAAGCTATGGGTTTATGGCGCCGATCAAAGCGGCGCTGGAATCGTCGTTGGCGTTTCTAACCAAATCCTTCAGCCGATTCAGCGAAGTGCGGTTTAATGCCGTTTCGGCGGGGCTGCTGAAAACCAGTGCGTCCGCCGGTATCCCAGGCTACGTGGATTCCTATCTGTACGCCGAAAAAGTGATTCCGCGTGGCCGCGCGGTCACGACCGATGAAGTCGCCAATACGGCAGCGTTTCTGCTCAGCCCCCGCAGCAGCGGTGTCGCAGCCCAATCGATCGTCGTCGATGCCGCGATGGCAATCAATTATTTTGATGCCGAGGTCGTCCGCGCTGTCACGGCTCAAGATATTGATTAGCATTGCCGCCGTGCAAACGCATCATTTCCCTTTCATCGCATTCCCCTTTGCTCTCTCGTATTTATGAATCGCAAAATCTATATCAATGGCCAGTTCTATGACCGCGAAAACGCAAAAATCAGCGTTTTCGACCATGGGTTGCTCTATGGCGATGGGGTCTTCGAAGGCATGCGAATCTACAGCGGCACCGTTTTTCGGCTGCAGCAACACCTCGAGCGTCTTTGGGAATCCGCCCGGGCGATCGCATTGACGATCCCGATGACGATCGAGCAATTGACCAAAGACGTCAATGCAACCGTCGCTGAGAACGGACTGACCGATGGTTACATTCGTCTGATTGTCACTCGAGGCGCCGGCCCGCTCGGGCTCGATCCATTTCGCTGTGTGGATCCGCAAGTCATCATCATTGCCGACAAAATCGCACTCTACCCCGAGAGCCACTACACCGAAGGGCTGAAATTGGTAACGGCATCCACGATCCGAAACCACCCGGCCGCACTGAGTCCACGGATCAAGTCGCTCAACTATTTGAACAACATCATGGCCAAGATCGAAGGCCTCAATGCGGGCTGTATCGAAGCGGTGATGCTGAACCACAAGGGCGAAGTCGCTGAATGCACCGGCGACAACATCTTTCTGGTTAAAAATGGTGTTTTGACGACGCCGCCGATCGACGCGGGGATCCTCGAAGGCATCACGCGTAACGCAGTATTGGAACTGGCCGTCGCCGCAGGAATCGAAACTCGCGAAACTCCGATGACACGTCATGATATCTACATCGCGGACGAATGCTTTTTGACCGGCAGCGCCGCCGAGGTGATTCCCGCTGTGCAAATTGACAATCGCATTATCGGTGACGGAAAACCAGGTCCGGTGACCCTGCGGTTGAATGAAGCATTTCGCAAATTGGTCCACCAATCGTAGACGCGGCCTGATTGCGGATCATGCGAATTCAAGTCGCTCGCCCGAGCGGCGAAACAGCTGCACATTGTAGCGTGGCGTCTGAAGTGTCACGCTGTCGCCAACTTGCACGCCACAATCATGTTCGAGGATTGCGTTGACGTGATCACCGATCATGGTGTCGCGGTTGGCTAATTCGAAACGAGCCTGGCAGCGACCGCCAAACACTTGCCGCCAACGACAGACTGCCTTCACCGCAAACATTCCCGCGGCCGGCGAATCGTTGGCAATCGCGAAATGCTCAGGACGGATCGCCACCAAAATGTCGTCGTCGAGTGCATTCTGCTGATTCACCGAGAATTTGTCGGGCCACAATGACATCAGCTGGTCACGACAAAACGGTGCACTCAGCACATTCATCGGCGGCGAACCCAATGATCGAGCGACCGCGATACAACACGGGTGGTGATAGATCTCCTCGGGCGTTCCTACTTGCACAATCTTTCCGGCGTGCATCACCGCGATCCGATCGGCGATCCGCATCGCTTCGTCACCATCATGCGTGACATGGATCGTGGTGCCTGGGATCTCACGGTGCCAACGAATCAGATCCTGCTGGAATTGATGTCGTACCACGCCATCGAGTGCCGACAGCGGTTCGTCAAGCAGCCGTACCGCAGCTTGGCGGACGACCGATTTTGCGAGTCCAGCACGACGCAATTCGCCTCCACTTAACTTCTCTGGACGGCGATCCAGTAGCGAAGCGAGCTGCAAGCGTTGCGCGGCCTGTGCGATCCGCCGATCCGTTTCCAACGCCGAAATAATTCCGCGCATCGGATACGCCAACGTTTCACGAATCGTCATGTGAGGGTACAACCCGTCGCCCTGGAACATCAGCGAGACATCGCGTTTGCGTGCTTTCCACTGCGTGACGTCCACGGCGTTAATCATGACACGTCCTCCGTTGGGCGATTCAATTCCCGCGATCACTCGCAACGTCGTCGATTTGCCGCAACCGCTTTGCCCTAGCAGCACCAAATACTCATCTTGCCGCACGTCCAACGAGAGCGAGTCCAAGACGAGGTGGCTCGCAAAGCGTTTTTCGATCTCGCGAAGCTGGACGGCGGACATGGGCTGCGGAGGGGAGATAAGGTGAAACAGATTTCGCGAACGCAGTTACGCTCGGATGCACTACAATAGAAGGCATCCTCCGCCAAAACAACCGAAGGACTTCGCGATGGACTTAATAATCGCACTGCTGATTACGACGTCGATGACGGTGATCATCATCGTGTTGGTCGCTTGGTGGCTGCGTCCCAAACCGAGGGATGCGTCTAACACGGCGGTATCGAATCTGGCATCGATCGTCCTGGCGTTTGCGGTGCTGGCGTCCTTTTTGTTGTTGTACGCCACCAAGGACCGAATGGGGTGGGCGACGTTGCTGCCGTTTTCCTCCGCAATCATTTTCTCGAACTGGACTGCGTTTGCGTTGGCTGTCGCCAGCGGGGCTGCGTACCGGTTGCCACATCGTCCTTTGTGGAGACGCGGATTGGCGGCATCGCTGATGGCAGCGTTGGCATTGGCGACTCTCGTTCAACCGGTCTTGCAGCCCATCTTCCGCCCGGTCACGGGTTCGAACATGTGGGATTCAAAACAGGTCTGTATACAATCGCATACGAATACATGTAGCGCCGCAGCGGCGGCAACCTTGCTTAAAAGTGTCGGGATCGAAAAGACCGAAGCTGCGATGGTCGGTCACTGTTTGACCGATGCACGCGGTACACCGTCACTCGGCCTGTGGCGTGGACTCTCGTTGGCGACAACGTCGACTCGTTACCGCCCCAAAGTGCTGCACACGGATGTTGAAACTTTGCTGAGGCGAGGGCCTTGGCCGGCGGCATTGGTGGTGGGTTTGCCCCGTTATGGCGCTGATCCGATTTATGTTCATCGCTACGGTTGGGACCCAGGATTTCGCCACTCCATCGTTTTGTTTGGGCGAAACGACGATGGGATGCTCGATATTGGCGACCCTTCGATCGGCCGCGAAACGTGGAGCGACGATGATTTGCGGGTGTTGTGGCGAGGCGAAGGCGTCACGCTGGTCCGCCGCTAAAAACGTCCCCGCGTCCCCATTCGATCGCAATGATCCCGCGGTCCCCCCCTTGGTTTGCAGCGTCCCGAAACCCCGGAAGGTGACGGAATAACGATCTTTACGACCATTTAATGTTGACTGCGATTTATTCGATGTCGCTCCGCACGCTGGTGAACCTGCCGTAGAAATCCGTGTCGCGACCGAAACAATTGTTGCCCTTGCCCCCCCGGCATGATGATAATAGAGGATGTATTCTTGAAGTTCTTTGGAGCCCCGCCGATGAAAACCTGCCTAAAACTCTCCCTTTCTGCTGCTGTGCTTTTCTCTGGATTGATGCTTGGATTGACGTCAGCGGAGGCGTTTGCCGACGACGCGGCAGTTTCTTCGACGTCGCAAACCGAGGCGGCCTACCAGCCGAAAAGTAAAGCCGAACTACGACGGTCGCTGAATCGGATGCAGTACGATGTCACCCAAAACGAGGCCACCGAACCCGCCTTTCGAAACAAATATTGGGACAATAAGAAAACGGGCACCTACCGCTGCATCGTTTGCGAACAAGAATTGTTCGACAGCAAGACCAAATTCAAATCGGGAACGGGGTGGCCTAGTTTCTATCAACCCATCGACGAAAAAGTGGTCGGGTTTCGCAACGATTGGCGATTGATCTACACCCGTGTCGAAGTGCATTGTTCGCGATGTGGTGCCCACCTCGGACATGTCTTTGATGACGGTCCCAAACCGACCGGCAAACGGTATTGCATGAATAGTGCCTCGCTTGATTTTGTCGAAGCCGCCAAGCCGAGCAAAGAAGCCAAGAAAGACTAGCGTGGTCGATGCGTTGTTGATTTCTGGATGTTTGCACCGTTTGCTTTATCCAGTCCACAAAAAAAGCGTAAGCCACCCAGGGCCTACGCTTTACCGCTTAGCGCTTACTCGTCACGCTGCTTAGAAGCGGATGGTGAACCGCGAACTGCCGCCGCCAATCGTGATCCCACCGCGTGAGCGAGATCGATGCGAGTGCGAATCGTGGTCGTTGTGATGGTCGCGATGCCCAAAATTGCTGCTTGAGGGACGTGCGTTATAACCACCCCACCGACTGGTGTAGCCGTTCCATCCGCTCGAATACGGTGTTGAATAGACGACCGGGGTGCGAAGTGATTGGATGTCCGAACGTAGATGGTGAATGTTGTTTTCGATTGCGTTGAGCATGATTCGTACATGCGACGTATTGCCGTGAACATGACCATGTCCGTACGCGGCACGACGTTCGATACCATCAAACAGCGACTCAAGATGATGGAATTTCGAATCCAGCATTGCGAGGTCGCGGTCCAAATGACTGACGCTCGAGTGATGATGGGCAAGTTCGTGAATATGGTCCGCTAATCTCGCCATCTCTCGTGCGTCGCTTACCAGATGCCGATATTCCGGCGTGTGTCGATAGTGGCTCGTTTCACCCACAAGTTGGTTCGCTTGGACGGCGATCTTCAGTGCCAGATGATCGATGTGCTCGTACGTATCCGCCGAAGCGGTGGTGCAGAACGCGGTCAGGCAGAGTGCCAGCGAAGCAAAGGTTTTGTTGATAACGGCCATTTGATTTTTTCCTTGGTTGGTAAATTTTTCTTGCAGTCGGGCTGCCTAACCAAAGAAAACGCATGTGCCATGCCAATTCAAATTTCCAATGCGCGATTTGCTATGAAACCCCGTGTTTTACGGGAGTTTCACGGGCTTGACCAAATGAGTTTCCGTTTGCCAGGTCGAGTCAATGTGATGGCGCGTCGCGAAAATGTGTAGTCAATGTGAATGCGTGTTTGAGATCCATCGAAATCTGCAGCCGGGGTAGCGAAATTCCGTGGGACGTGAGTCCTAAGAAAATCGCTTCGCTGCGAGGCTTGATGCCGTCGCGGATGCTGCTGCGGCTCGCACTAGCGATTCTGGCGCCAATCCACAAAGGCGTGGGTTCGAGAGGCAAGTGGTAGTGAAACGCTTGCCCCTTGCCGAACGTGCGAAGCGAACGTTGCGTGCACCATTTCCAGCGTGATCCGTCCATCGGTATCGCTGCAAAGTGGCGGCCGGTTTTCGTTGATCGAGTCGATCAGATCGCGAGCGGGTAAGAGATGTTTCATCACCAACGCTTTGATGTCGGTGATTGGTTCTGGTTTATCGATCCCGCCGCTGCTGATATTGACCCAGCGGCGTGGCGTGGACGTTGGGCGAAACGGATTGCCCTGCAGAAGATGGACGAGAGGTTCTGTGTCCATTCGCAAATCGATCACTCCGTCGGTTCCAATGATCTGAATTCCGAATCCGGCCTTCGCCACTCCTGCCCCTCGGATT
>NZ_ANOG01000866.1 GCF_000346295.1 Rhodopirellula maiorica SM1
CCGCCCCAAACGAAGCGGTAGAGTTTGAATCACGAGAAATTGTACCAATGCCAGCGCCCGTTGCCAAACAAGCGAAGGTGTGCCGTAGGCCTAGCGTAAAAACCATGTTAGGCGACCGGCAACATCGACGTTAGTGGAAACCGACGACGAACTTGAACGGCCAAAACGGTGGCAAAGGTTCGGACTGCCGACCAAGCCATACGTCAAAGTAGGTGTAACCAAATTCGTGTGCGTCCGCATCCGCGACGAAGTTGTAACGTAGTGATACGGATGCGCCATCATCGTGGGGCGATTCAGGAACCTCAACGCTGTCCAGTTCAAAGGTGCCCGCGTGCTTCATGAAGTCTCGCAGCAGTTTGAGGCATTGCGCGTCGAGATCATTCAGCACGGATGCGACATCGAGAAGGGCGGCATAGCGAGAGTCGTCTCCGCGTGCAACGAATTCGATGTCGTTGTGCGTAAATCGCCAGAAACCGGGTTTCGTCTTCAGGTCATCTGGCTCGAACGCTGGCATACGGTAGGTCGCCTAACGGAAGGTTTTTACGACACCGCCGTAAACGAAGCGAGCGATGCCTGAACTGCGATAGATTCTACCAGCAGAGGGCGGCTTGAACAAACGACAGCGGTGTGCCGAAGGCCTAGCGTAAAAACCATGTTAGGCGACCGTCCGCGCAACGAGCATTCCGGACGGCGCAACCAACGCGTCAACCAATGGCCCACCGTTGAGGCACACGCAGAACGGTTCGTCAATCGAGTCCGGGCGGACAGTGTCGTAGAACGGCATCCCGCACCACTCTTGCGTAAAGTCTTCGGTAAACCGGCCAATCGTCGTCGGGATTGGATCGCCGCCGATCACGGGAACCAGCACGGTGTCGGCCAGCGAAAGCGCACCGGATACGACGTTGCCAAAGAATCGAATCTCGGTGTTGGCGAAATTGTCGTGCGCCATCCGCATCACGCGTTCGTATTGAAAAACGGTCTCAACCACGGATGACTAGGTCGCCTAACGGAAGGTTTTTACGACACCGCCATTGCGATGCCACGCAAGTTTGAGCTACGGAAGATTCTACCACCGGAGGGACGTTTGAACAAACGACAGCGGTGTGCCGAAGGCCTAGCGTAAAAACCATGTTGTCGGGCACGGCGAGTCAAGGGTCGAGCGGGACACCAAGAGCGAGTGAGATCGACCGCCACTCTTTGAGTGTAAACGCCAAAGCGTCGTCATCCGTCGCATCGGGATTGTCGTACTTGAATCGTGAGAACAGCCCAGACGCAGCTTTGTGCCGCGAAAGAGTGTCGTCGCGAAGTTTG